>CAIZGR010000001.1 GCA_903932535.1 uncultured Hyphomicrobiales bacterium
AGCACGCCGAACACAGGCTCGCCTTGCGGATAAACCGAATCAACGGCGACTGGGACGCCTACTGGAAAGCCCTCGCCCACCCCGACCCCGCCGTCGCCAATGACAACAGCCCGAAACAATCACAGCGCCGCACCGCCTGATCGCGCCACTTTGGATCGCACCCTTTCCGCTCCTTTGGGCTTGCTCCGCCGGCCGCGTTGGTCCTATCAAGCCGTCGATCGAGCGGATATCGGTCCGGCGCATCAGTGAAGGCAGCACATGACCCCGGACGACGCCGGGACCTCGACCCGGGATCAGCGGCGGCAGGCCCGACTCGCCGCTTCCCTCCGGGAGAACCTGAAGCGGCGGAAGGCGCAGCAACGCTCCCGCGCGGCCGGAGAGCCGCCGGCCGAGGGGCGTCCCGAGGCCGCCGAGGGGAGCCCCGGGTCCGCCGCCGCAGAAGCGACGCGCTGACCGGCGAGCGGCTTTTTTCACCACCGGAAATTATTGGGGTCGGAAGGACTAGGGAATGGATCGGATTCAAATTCGCGGCGGGGCGCAGCTCAACGGCGTCATTCCGATTTCCGGCGCCAAAAACGCCGCGCTGCCGCTGATGATTGCGTCCCTCCTCACCGACCAGACCCTGACCCTGGAAAACCTGCCGCGCCTCGCCGACGTGAACCAGCTCGCGCGCATCCTCGGCAACCACGGCGTCGACTATTCGATCGACGGCAAGCGCCCCGGCGAGGAGGCCGCGTCCGGCCAGACCGCGCACCTGAGGGCGCGCACGATCGTCGACACGACGGCGCCTTACGATCTCGTCTCGCGCATGCGGGCGAGCTTCTGGGTCATTGCTCCGCTGCTCGCCCGCATGGGCGAGGCGCGCGTGTCCCTGCCCGGAGGCTGCGCGATCGGCACCCGGCCCGTCGACCTTCTCCTGATGGCGATGGAAAAGCTCGGCGCGACGATCGAGATCGACGCCGGCTATGCGGTCGCCAGGGCGGCGAAAGGGCTCGTCGGCGGGGAGATCGCATTTCCCAAGGTGACGGTCGGCGGGACGCATGTGGCGTTGATGGCGGCTTCGATGGCGCATGGCGCGACCCGCATCGCCAATGCGGCGCGGGAGCCGGAGATCGTCGATGTCGCCGACTGCCTCAACAAGATGGGCGCGCGCATCCGCGGCGCCGGAACCTCGACGATCGAGATCGTCGGCGTGCCCCGCCTCAACGGCGCGAATCACCGCGTGCTGCCCGATCGTATCGAGGCGGGCACCTACGCGACCGCGGTGGCGATGACGGGCGGGGATGTCCTGCTCGAAGGCGTCGGCGAGAACCTGCTTCAGGCCGCGTTCGACACTCTGGAGCAGGCGGGCGCGACAGTGTCGAGCGACAATCGCGGCGTAAGGGTGCGGCGCAACGGCGCCGGCATCCAGTCCGTCGACATCGAGACGGCGCCCTTCCCGGGGTTCCCGACCGACCTTCAGGCGCAGTTCATGGCGCTGATGACCCGCGCCAGGGGCACGGCGCGAATCACCGAGACGATCTTCGAGAACCGGTTCATGCATGTGCAGGAGCTCGCGCGGCTCGGCGCGCGCATCAAGCTCGACGGCGAGACGGCGATCGTCGAGGGCGTCAAGCGGCTGCGGGGGGCGCAGGTGATGGCGACGGACCTTCGCGCCTCGGTGTCGCTGGTGATCGCGGGGCTCGCTGCGGAAGGCGAGACGGTCGTCAATCGCGTCTACCACCTCGATCGGGGATTCGAGCGGCTCGAGGAGAAGCTCGGCGCCTGCGGCGCGGACATCACCCGGATCGTGGGCTGAAGCGATGACGACCGCCGACGAAACGCTCAAGCTGATCGCGCTCGAACGGGAGGGCCTCGACGTCATCTCCGCGCATGCGCAGAATACCTGCGTCAAGCGCGGCGATATGGTCTGGCTGCCGAAGCAGCGTCGTTTCGTCGTCGCCGGCATGCGCTACGACTGGGTCGCGGCGAAGTCGGGGCCGGCCGAGCGCGTTTCGAGCGTGCTGCGTTTCGACCGGGTGCTGAAAGTCTCCCGTCTCGGCTTCACGGACGATGACAAAGGGAGGATGCTGAACCTGCTGGCGGTGACGTTCCAGAAGACCGACCCTCCGGCGGGCATGATCGTGCTCGCCTTCGCCGACGGCGCGCTGGTGCGCCTCGACGTCGAATGCGTGGAGGTCGAGCTGCACGATCTGGAGCATCGCGCGCCGGCCGAAAGCTGTCCCGGTCACGCGCTGTCTGACCCTTCGACGGTCTGACGGCGCGCCGGCGGAGAGATTTGATGGCCATTGAACTCGACATGGGGTCTGCCGACTTCGAACAGCGCTTCCGCGCGCTGCTCGGCGCCAAACGGGAGCAGGCGGCGGACGTCGACGCTGCGGTCGCTGCGATCATCGACGACGTGCGTAAGCGCGGCGACGGGGCGCTCGCCGATTATTCCCTGCGGTTCGACCGGGTCGACGTCGCGGCCTTGGGCATGATGATCTCAGCCGGGGAAGTCGACGCGGCGGTCGCGGACTGCGACGCGGAGGCGCTGGCGGCGCTCGAGCTCGCTCATGCGCGGGTCAAGGCCTACCACGAGCGCCAGAAGCCGGCCGACCTCCGCTTCACCGATTCGCTCGGCGTCGAGCTGGGCTGGCGCTGGCGGCCGATCGACGCGGTCGGACTTTACGTTCCGGGCGGGGCGGCGAGCTATCCGTCCTCGGTGGTGATGAACGCCGTCCCGGCGAAGGTGGCCGGCTGCCGCCGGCTCGCCATGGTCGTGCCGACGCCCGAGGGCCGGGTCAATCCGCTGGTGCTGGCCGCGGCGCGCATCGCCGGCGTGGACGAGATCTACCGCGTCGGCGGGGCGCAGGCGGTGGCGGCGCTCGCTTACGGAACTCAGACCATTCCCCCCGTCGACAAGATCGTCGGTCCCGGCAACGCCTATGTCGCGGCGGCGAAGCGGCGGGTGTTCGGCGTCGTCGGCATCGACATGATCGCGGGACCCTCCGAGGTCGTCATCCTCGCCGATCGAACCGCCGACCCGCGCTTCGCCGCGGCCGACCTCCTCGCCCAGGCCGAGCACGACGCCGCCGCGCAGTCGATCCTGATCACCGACGATCCGGCGCTCGCGCGCGCCGCCGCGGCCGAGGTCGCGCGCCAGCTCGCCGAACTGCCGCGGGAAAAGATCGCCGGGGCGAGCTGGCGCGACTACGGCGCCGTCATCCTCTGTCGCGGGCTCGAGGACGCGCTGCCGCTGGTCGAGCGCCTCGCGCCCGAGCATCTGGAGATCATGACCCGCGACCCGGAGGCGCTCGCCGATCGGATCGTCAACGCCGGCGCGATCTTCCTCGGCGCGCATACGCCCGAGGCGATCGGCGATTACGTCGGCGGCTCCAACCACGTTCTGCCGACCGCCCGTTCGGCGCGATTTTCCTCCGGGCTCGGGGTGCTCGATTTCATGAAGCGCACGTCCCTGCTCAAATGCGACGCCCGCGCGCTCGCGGCGCTCGGCCCCGCCGCCATCGCGCTCGGACGGGCCGAGGCGCTCGACGCCCACGCCCGCTCGGTGGCGATAAGGCTCGCCGGGGAGACTCGTCGATGAATGCGCTGAACGACGAGCGGCGCGACCGGCTGAGCGCCGTCTTCCTCGACGAGGACACCATCCCGCGCGGGCAGATCGACGCCGACCATGAACGCACGGTGGCGATTTTCGATCTCGTCGAGGAGAATGCGTTCGCGGTTCCCGGGCGCGACGACGGCCCCTATACGATGACGATCTCGCAGGAGGAATCGAAGTTCACCTTCGACGTGCGGACGTCCGACGGCGAGCAGGCGGTGTCGATCGTCGTCTCGATGACCCCGTTCCGGTCGCTGCTGAAAGACTATTTCATGGTCTGCGAGACCTATTATTCGGCGATCCGGACCGCGAGCCCGCGCCAGATCGAGGCGATCGACCGCGAGCGCACCAAGCTCCACAACGAGGGCGCGGAGCTGATGGCCAATCGCCTCAACGAGAAGGTGACGATCGACCAGGGCACCGCGCGGCGCCTGTTCACGCTGATCTCCACCCTGCGCTGGAAGATATGACCGGGGCGCAAGCCGCCAAGCGCGCCTTCATCTTCGCCAACACCCGCCTTCTCGTCCCTCCGCTCGCGCCGGAACTGAAGCTCCGGCTCGCCGACGAAGCCGTGCCGATCTGGAAGAAGACCGAGGAGGAGCTCGGCGAAATGGGCCTGCCGCCGCCGTTCTGGGCCTTCGCCTGGGCCGGCGGGCAGGCGCTCGCCCGCTACGTCCTCGACAATCCGGGCCTCGTCGCCGGCCGGCGCGTGCTCGACTTCGCCTCGGGTTCGGGTCTGGTGGCGATCGCCGCGGCGCTCGCCGGCGCAGGCTCGGTGGAGGCCTCCGACGTCGACGCCTTCGCCGTCGCCGCGATCGAGGCCAACGCGGCCGAAAACCGCGTCGCCGTGACCGCCCGCCACGAGGACCTGACCGGCGCGGAGGAGGGCTGGGAGGTCGTGCTCGCCGGCGACGTCGCCTACGAGAAGGACATGGCCGAGGCGGCGACCGACTGGCTCGCGTCGCGTGCGCGCCGCGGCGCGACCGTGCTGATCGGCGACCCGCGCCGCGCCTATCTCGCCCTCGACCGTCTGGAATGCGTCGCCGAATACCGGGTGCCGGTCACGCGGGACCTGGAGGATTCCGAGATCAAGCGGACGGGCGTGTTCCGGTTTCGATAGCGCGGCGGAACGCCGCTACAATTCGGCGGCCTCGGCGATCAGCGCGAAGGAGCGCAGGCGCGCCTCATGATCGTAGACGTCGGATACGACGATCAGCTCGTCGGCCGCCGTCTCGGCGACGAGCGCCGCGATCCCGGCCCGCACGGTCTCCGGCGAGCCGACGATCGAGCGCGCGAGCATGCGCATCGCCTGCGTCTTCTCGGCCGGCGACCAGTAGGTCTCGATGTCGTCGATCGGCGGCTGGCTCAGGCCGCGCGCCCCGCGGAAGATGTTGGCGAACGACATCTGCTGGGTGGTCGCGAGGCGGCGGGCCTCGCGGTCGGTTTCAGCGGCGACGACGTTGACCCCGACCATGGCGTAGGGGCGCTCGAACGCCTCCGACGGCTTGAAGCGGCTGCGGTAGACGGCGAGCGCCGGAATGAGCTCGTCCGGCGCGAAATGCGAGGCGAAGGCGTAAGGGAGCCCGAACTCGGCGGCGAGCATGGCGCCGAAGTGGCTCGATCCGAGAATCCAGATCGGAACGTTGGTCCCGGCGGCCGGAACCGCCTGGATGCGCTGACCGGGAACGACCGGCGCGAGGAACGCTTTGAGCTCGAGCACGTCCTGGGGAAAGTTTTCCGAAGCCTCCGGCGAACGGCGGAGCGCGCGCAGGGTGAGCTGGTCGGTTCCCGGCGCGCGGCCGAGGCCGAGGTCGACGCGGCCGGGAAATAACCGTTCGAGCGTCCCGAACTGCTCGGCGATCACATAGGGCGCGTGGTTCGGCAGCATGATTCCGCCCGCCCCGACCCGGATCGTCTTCGTCCCCGCGGCGATGTGGCCGATCACGACGCTGGCCGCTGCGCTTGCGACGCCCGGCATATTGTGATGCTCGGCCACCCAGATGCGGCGATAGCCCCAGCGTTCGGCGTGGGCGCCGAGCTCGCGCGCGTTGTCGAGGGCGCCGCGGGCATCGGTCTCCTCAGTGACGCGGACGAGGTCGAGGATGGAGAGGGGGATCATGGCCATCGTCAAGTTTCCAAAAGCCCGCCTTCGGGCGCGGGGCGGGCGCGCTGGTTATAGAGCAGCTTCGCGCGCCGATCCTTTTCCTCCGCGGAGAGGCTGTCGGGGTCCTCCGGCGGGCCGGCGGTGACGGCGAGGCCGCGCTGCACGGCCGGACGAGCGGAAAGCGCGTCGAACCAGCGCTTGAAATATTTGAACTCCGCGATGTCCTGGCCCTGCGCCTGCCAGCTCACCGTCCAGGGGTAGCTGATCATGTCGGCGATCGTGTAGTCGTCGCCGGCGATGTAGCGCCGGTCGTAGAGGCGGTTGTTCAGCACCCCGTAAAGGCGGTTCACTTCGTCGGTGAAGCGGCGCACCGCGTAGGACTGGTCGCCCCGCGTGTCGCCGAGACGGCGGAAATGCCCGCACTCGCCAGACTTCGGCCCCTGGTTGGCCATCTGCCAGACGACCCACTGGTTGACCTCATAACGGCCTCGCAGGTTCTGCGGATAGAAGCGCCCGGCCTTCTCGGCCAGATACATCATGATCGCGCCCGATTCGAACACGCTGATCGGTTCGCCCCCGTCGGCCGGCTCGTCGTCGACCATCGCCGGCATGCGGTTGTTCGGGCCGAGTTTCAGGAACTCGTCCTTGAACTGGTCGCCCTTGCCGATGGCGCAGGGGACGATCGTGTAGGGCATGCCGAGCTCTTCGAGCAGGATCGTGACCTTCTTGCCGTTCGGCGTCGGCCAGTAGTGGAGATGGATCATCGGGCGGCTCCCTGACAAGGCTTCAGCTATAGCGGGAAAGCGTGGCGATTGGAGCGCCGCGTCCGGCGCAAAGGCTATGGCCGGCCCGCGTGCGGCGACTCGGCCGGCGCGATCTCGATCCGCCCGGCCGGCTTCGCCGACGCGATCGCCGGAATCGACGACGGCGCCGTCATCATGAACAGCGTCTCGCCGTCGTCGCCGCCGAGCATGCAGGCGAAACAGTTCTGGCTGGTCGCGACCGAATCGAGAACCGCGCCGCCCTCGGCGAGGCGCGCGCATTCGGGCGCGAGCGGATTGGCGATCCAGACGGCGCCGGCGGCGTCGAGGCAGGCGCCGTCGGGAATGCGCGGCCACGTCTGCGCCCAGACGCGCCGCCCGCTCAAAGTCCCGTCCGCCCCGATGTCGAAGGCGGTGAGCCGGGCGCCCAGGGTCTCGCCGACGATCAGCGTCTTGCCGTCGGGCGTGATCATGCTCCCGTTGGGAAAGTGCATGTCCTCGGCCGCGACCGTGACGGCGCCGTCGGGCGCGACGCGCGCGAGCCGGGTCGCCGGATGATCGGCGAAGACGCTCATCTCGCCGCGCTCGAGCAGCTCGTCGTGCAGATCGAAGCCGAAGTCGCCGACGTAAGCCCCGCCGGCCGCGTCGACCACCATGTCGTTTGCGAGGAACGTGGCGACCCCGCTGAGATCGGCGTGAACCGTCACCGCGCCGTCGGGCGCGCGCCTGAGGACGCGGCGCTTCGCCATCGACACGACGAGGAGCGATCCGTCCGGCGTCCAGCCGAGCCCCGAGGGCGCGTCGTCGTCGAGCGCGAGCTCCGTCCGGACGTCGCCCGCGAGCGAGACCGACTTGACGGCGCGGGCGTAGAAGTCGCTGAACCAGAGGCGCCCCTCCCGCCAGCGCGGCCCCTCGCCGAAATAAATCCCCTCGCACAGAATGCGCGCGTTTCGGCTCATCATCGCCCCCAGTCGGCCGTCCACCCGCCGGCTCGACGGGTCGCGAAAAACGGTCCATGCAGAGGTTAACGGCGCGAAGCCGGCGACTGCAAGCCGGTTGGCGACGCCGCTACTGCGGCGCGTCGGTCAGCGGCTCGAGCGGCCGGGCGATCGTTCCCCGGGCGACGCCGGCGGCGAAGCGCCTGAGGCCTTCGGGTTCGTTGCCATTGGGGTGGACGAGCACGATCGAGCCCGGCCCCGGCTTCTGGCCGATCGCCAGCCACGCATCGGCGCCCAGCGTCACGAGATGGAATTTCCGCACCGTCGCCATCAGCGGATCGCTGGAGACGAGGCCGGGGAAGCGGAAGAACAGCGACGGCGTCTCGCCGTCGGCGATCAAAAGCCGCTCCGTGTCGAGGATCTCGCGCTCCGGATCGACGCGCGCGCTCAGGAGATAGTTCGACGCGTCCGGCCGCTCGCGGCGATAGGGGTGGGTGAAGGTGTGGTTGACCCAGACGATGTCGAGCGCGCCCGCGTCGCGCCTTTCGGTCAGCCAGCGGAAGTCGGCGGCGTGACGGGTGAGCCAGAGGCCTGAAATCGAAAGCGCCACAGGGGCGCGCGGCCCCGTCGCCTCGAGGGCGGCGAAGAAGCCGCGGTCGAGCGGACGCTTGCTCGGGCAGAGGTCGCCGGTGACGAAAGCCCCGGGACGCGCGCCGCGGACGAGTCCGGCGTTTTCGAGAAAGCCGCGATGCACGATCCCCGGCGCCTCGGCGGAAGCCGCGATCGCCCGGCCCATGCGGGTCGCGGCGAGTTCGTCCTCGCCCGCGTCGCGGCAGGTCCAGCAGGAGAGGCGCTCGAGCCTCGTGGTCAGCGCCTCGGGGTCGGCGAGAAGCGCGACCGCCTCGCCGCCCGCCGTCATCGTCCGGATGGCGAAGGCACGGGCGCCCCCGGTCGAGACGCAAGCCTTCAGCGCCGGCCGGTAGTCGGCGACCGCCGCGAGGCCGGCGGCCGGCGGCTTGGACCGAAAGGCGCAATCGGCCGCTGGCGCCGGCAGCGTGAGGCCGGCGAGCACGGCGAGCGCCGCGAGGAGACGAAGGGAGCACAACAAGGGGTAACGCGCACCGGCGCCGAAGGCGGAACGTCCCTAGCGGAGTTACGGGTCGAGGGCCAGAGCGAGGACACTGTTGCGGCGCCCAGAACGCTGCCGGCCGGTTCATTCCTTTGCGTCAGCGGTCGCAACCGCCCACGGCGAGTCCCGCCTCTGCGATGAGGTCCTCCGGGCGCGTCTGTCTGCCGAGCCGCACGGCGGTCGCCTGGGCGAGCGAGGCGACCGAATCGAAGCGCTGGAACTCCTGAAGCAGGGCGCTTTCCCGATCCTCGACGCGGCCGCACGTCGACGCAGCCCGCCTCCTCGATGTCGACAATTTTCGCATGGCCGCCTCCGCGCGGGTTTGTGGTTCCTGGCCGGCCGGAATTTGCCACGGGCGGAGGCGGTTGATGCGTGACGAATTGTGACGAAGTGCGTCGCCCGGCCGGGTCACATCGGTTCGAGCGTCGAAAGGGCGTCGGACGCCCAGCGTCGGCCCGCCGTGACCAGCGCCTCGCTGCGCGCGACGAGGGAGACGACGATCGGCGGCAGCGCGGGCAGGCCCGGGCCGGCCGAACGACGCAGTCCGTCGGGCGCGAGACCGTCGATCATCGGCGCGATCCCCAGGCCCGCGGCGGCGGCGGCGGCGCGGACGGCGAAATCGGCGCTCGCGCAGACGATCTCGAAGGGACGCCCCGCCGCGCGCAGCGCGCCGGCCGCCGCCTCGTGAACCGCCGCCCCTTTCGGCGGCAGGACGAGCCGCAGCGACTTCGACGGTTTCGGCGATCGAGCGCTTTCGGGCTCGTACCAGCCGAGCGCCGCGCGCCACCGCGCGGCGGGCGCCTCTTCCGTCTCCGCCCCGAGGAGGACGGCGAGATCGAGGCCGTTTTGGCGGAAGGCGGCGGCCAGCGTCTCCGATTCCCCGGTGACGACCTCGAAGCCGGCCGGGACTTCCGTATCGGACCGCAAACGGTCGAGAAGCGGCGTCAGGCGGGCTGCGAATTCGCCCGGCATTCCGATCCGCAGCCGCGCGTCCGGCGCCTTGCGGCGAGCGGCCTCGTCGAGCATCTCGTCATGGAGTTTGAGAAGCCGGCGGCCATAGTCGAAGCAGACGGTCCCGACCGGCGTCAATTCGAAGCGCGCGACCTTGTCGAACAGGGGCGCCTCGACGAGCTCCTCGAGCCGCTTCACCTGCAGGCTGATCGTCGGCTGCGACCGGCCGAGATCTTCCGCCGCGCGGGTGAAGCCGCGCGCCTCGACGACCGCCACGAAGGCCCGGATCACGTCGATCGGGATGCTGCGCATTGGGTTTCTTCCGATTCGCTCGAGACGCAGAGTTTGGCCAACGCCTGGACGATGTTGCGCTGTCTGATAAGCCGGCGCAATCCATTCATTCGTGACGCGCATAAGCAAAGCGAGAGGAACCGATGTCGGGCGCGGCGGCCTCAGCGGGGCAGGGACTGCGGTCTTCTGCCCTGCCGTCACAAGAACGCGTCGTAAGCGCCATGTTCATGAATCGGAACGTTAGGTAAAATGTAAGCTTTCGACTTAGCGTTGCTTTTTCGTATTCTCGATAAGAACGAAAGTTCTGCCCTGCTCGGCGCTATTTCTCAAACTGTCTCTGGCGGTTGTTCTTGACAAGCAGGAACTTTTTGTTACGAAATGGGACAACAGAGGCGATTCGCGGCGCGCCATGAGCCCCTGTCGACGACCGACCGTCTGGGGTAGACAGTGCGAATCTTCGGGCTCGACGAAAAAGTTTCCGATCCGGCGGCGGTCGAAAGCGGGTTCCGGCCGGGCCCATACCGGGCTCTGTCGCCGCACGGCGCGCTCGTTCCTTCGCCGCCGGCGCAGGCCCGCTATATTTTCTCCGGATGGACGCTCGACGCGACCACCCGCGACCTGTCCGGCGCCGCAGGGCGGCGCGCCGAACTCACGTCTTCGGAATTCGACCTGCTGATGGCTCTTCTTCGCTGTCCCGGGCAAGCGATCTCGCGCGCCGATCTCGTACGCGCCTTGAGAGGCCGGGACTGGAACTACTTCGACCGCTCGATCGACACCCTGGTCGCGCGGCTGCGCAAGAAGATCGACACGCCCGGCGCGCCGTCGCTGGTTCGCTCGGCGCGCGGCGTCGGCTATGTCCTGTGCGCCTCGGTCGCCCGAGAGGCCGCCGTCGATTCGTGAGCGTCGCCGGCTTGCGGGAACGACCCGATCGTTCGTCCGGCAGATCCTCGAGAATGGTGCGCGGGCGGCGCATCGGCGGCGCCGCCCGCTCGGGTTCATGCGTGCCGCAGGGCGTGCGCCTTCGAGGCTACGCGTCCGGAGCGCAGCGCAAGCGCGCGCACGGCCAGGAAGACGCCGAAGGTCGCGGCGTTGATGAGGAAGACGCGCGCCACGCTGTCCGGGGCGAAGGCGCCGCCGCAAGTCCCGCTCGCAAAGCAAGCGAGAAAGACCGCGCCCTCGTAAACGACGAAGGCTGCGAGGAAGCTCGCGCCGATTCCGGCGACGCCGCGAGCGCGCGCGAGAACCGCGCCCGAAGCGGCAAGCGACAGAAGGGCGATGACGCCGAGGCCGGCGCCCCAGGCGAACGTGCCGGCGTCGGCCGGGTAACCGAGGCAGGCGAAGCCGACGATCTGATTGGCGGCCCAGACCGCGAGGATCGCGCCGGCGGCGGCGACGGGGCTGAACAGCAACGCCGCCATGGCGGCGAAGGCGGCGAACGGCAGCGCGCAGGCGAAGCCGAGCGTGAGGGCCACTCCGGCAGCCGTCATCAGCGCGGCGAGGGCGGCCGTCCGGCCGCGGGGGGTCAGATTGGAAAGGGCGTTCATCATCTTGTCTCCCGGGTTCATGCGATGAGCGGGGCGCAGCGGGGGGCTTGCCGCCGCCCGCCGACATCCGCGTTGTTGTGAAAGGAGGGAATGGCGCCGACCGGCTCGCAAGCCGCGTCTTCCGCCGGGCGGACGAACGTTTCCCTGGAAAAAATGTTCATCGCGCCTCCTGCCGTCCCGCCGACGGCCGTGGTCGAACGCGTCGCCGGCCGGTCTCCTGGCTCGCGACTGCCGTCTTTTTCCGCCTTCCCAGACGCTGGGCGTCCAGTGGCTTCGTGGAAAAAGACAAGTCGCCTACAGTTGCGGGGGCAGCTGCGGAATCGGATCGCTCCTGACCGCATTCCCGTTGCCCCGGTTTGACCCGGAGCGCCGATGACAGTCTTCTGCGTAGCGCCGATTTACGGGCGTGGCAAGGATCGCATCGCCGCAGGCGGGGCGCTTCAGGCCGCGCCCGGCGCCCGGCCGCGCAGGCGGGCGGCGAGCCATTCGAGGGCGCTGTCGTGGACGCCGATGGCGGCGAGATGGTCGCGGGTCTCTATGACATAAGCCGCGTTGTCGCCGGAACGGCCGTGGCCGGCGCGGACGATGGCGAGCATCGTCTCCCGGTCGAGGCGCCCGGCATATTGCCCATGCAGACGGTCGGCGACATAGGTCAGCGCCTCGACCCGCTCGCCGCTCTCCAGAGTGATGGAGACGGTCCGCTCGAGATAGACCGAGGTGACCTGCTCGCGGTCGCGCAGATAGCGGATCGTCGGCTCCCGGAGCGCGGCCGCGACCTGAAACGCCACGCCCGCGCAGGCGCCGCCGC
>CAIZGR010000002.1 GCA_903932535.1 uncultured Hyphomicrobiales bacterium
ACGGTCAGGTTTCCGGTCTGCGTCAGATTGCCCGCGATCGTCACGCCGCCGCCGCTGACCGACCACGACACCCCGCCGAAAGAACCGGACAGGGTCCCTCCGTCGCCGGCCGGCGCGGCGTTGGCGTCCGACCAGCCATAGGGGAGGCCGATTCCCTGTTCGATATCCCCATCCGGCGAAATCAGCAGCATCTGCTGACCTACCGAAAGCGGGACATGCAGCTTGAGCGCCCCCGCGTGCTGCGTATGAGGGCGCCAGGGCGACTTGATCGGCGCGCCGTTTTCGTCGATGCCGATCTGCTGGCGATAGGCGTGGGCGACCGGATCGTAATCGGTGACCGCGCCGGGCCGGAACATGCGCTCGTGCCGGTCGCGCAAATCGTTATGCGCGGCGGCCAGATCCATCACCGTCGCGTGCAATTCGCGCAGCCGGCGCGCCAGATCGGCGATCAGGGGGTCGCGTTCCATCATTGCCCCGCTTCCGTTCCGGCGACCGCGTCGGCGACGACGACGGTTTCCGTGTCGGCCTGTTCGGCGGCGGGAAGGGGTGCCGCGCTTGCCGTGCTGGCCGTGATCTGGACGGACTGCGCCGCGTATTCGGACAGGCCGAGGAAGATGCGGTCGATCTCGCCTTGCGCGAGGCCGGAGGGAGCGCCGATCTCTGCGGCGATCCACGGCGCCAGCGGCGCGACGCTGTCCGGCTGCGCATCGGCGGTCATGGCCGCGAGCAATTGCGTCCAGACGGGCGCCGGAGAGGCGCCGGGAACCGGTTCCTGCAGCGTCTCGCAGATCATGCGTACCTCGCGCGCCACCGCCTTGATTTTCGCGGTCTCGACCAGATAGGAGGCCGCCGTGACGGTCTCGATCTTTTGCACCAGCGCGCCGACCAGTTGCGACCAGACGTCGCCCTGCCCCGCCATCGCCCGCGCGATCATGCGCACGATCAGGTCGAGCGCCGTTTCGGAGCCGAAGGCGCGGGTGTCTAGCGTGATCGTCCGCGCCGCGCCCGATCCATCGACATAGGCGAAGCTCATCTCGACGGGCAGGAAAATCTGCAGGTCGAGATAGAGCACCGGCGACCCGGCGAAAAACCCCTCGCCGTCGAGCTTGTTCGACGATTGGCCGGTATAGACCGCGATCAGCGCCGCGCCGGGATTGGCGGCGAGCGAATCGGCGGCGTCGGCGGGCGAATCCAGCACGACGAAATTCGACGGCAGGCAGGCGCGCAAAATGCGCACCATAGCGATGCGGACGCCGAAGGCGACGAGGCTCATGCGGGCAATTCCACGAGTTGCAGAATCGTGCGGCCCGTGCCGAACGGCAGCGCCGCGGAAATGCGATAGACCGGCTTGTCCGGCCTTTCGAGCCGGATGAGCTGGTCGCCCGCGCGCGGCTTGAACGGGAGGCTTGAAGTGGTGAATTTCGCGGCGATGGAGACGCCGCGAACTTCGACATTATGGCCGCTATTGGCGGCGTTTCCCGAGGTGCGGACGAGGCCCGGCGTCTCGGTGACATAGGCCAGAACCTCGGCCCGATCTCCATCCGGGGCCGAACTGGCGACATAGCCGGGCGCCTGGATCGGCGTGATCGCCACCCACTCGGCCGCGTTGCGGTCGACGGCGCGATGAAGCTTCCCCAAACGATCCGGGCGCATTGATTTTACGCCGCGACGCCGGAATTCAGCGCCTGCGGGAGGACGCAGACGTGGAGCGGATAGGAATAGACCTCGACATCCGCCCACATGTCGCGATCCCTGTCCGGGACGATCCAGGAATAGTTTTCCTGTCCGGGCGTGTTGACGAATTCGAACTTTTCCGCCGGAGCCTGGGCGACCTGGAAAATATTGGCGCCGACCGGGAAGAAACGCACGCCGGTCGAGGGAACGGCGACGGTCGAATTGTCGTCGGTGCCGCGATAATTGTGCCAGACGATTCCGCCGAAGCGGAAGCTTTCGAAGGCGCCGCCGACGTCATTCTGCAGCGCGAGAGCCATTTGCGCCTGATAGGTGTGGCGGACTTCGGCGCAGGATACGAAGTCGTCCCAGAACGTGTCGCCCGCCAGCGCATGGACCACGACGTTATTGCCGCCAAGACCCTTGAGGGCGCGCAGCGTGGCGCGCTGGATCTGGTTGGTGAGCTGGCGCAACTGCCCTTCGACGAGCGTCGAGAAGGGGAACGAATAGGCCGTATTGGCGGTGACG
>CAIZGR010000003.1 GCA_903932535.1 uncultured Hyphomicrobiales bacterium
CGCCGCGACCTCATTCGCCGTCAGCCCGGCGACCTGCGCCGCCGACAGCGCGCCGATCTGCGACGCGCTGAATCCGGCCAGCGCCGAGGTCGAGAACGCTCCGATCTGCGTCGCCGACAGCGCCGCGACCTCATTCGTCGTCAGCGCGGCCACCTGCGCCGCCGACAGCGCGCCGATCTGCGACACGGCGAATCCGGCCAGCGCCGAGGCCGAGAAACCTCCGATCTGGGCCGCCGACAGCGCCGCGACCTGACTGGTCGCCAGTCCGGCGACCTGCGCCGCCGACAGCACGGCGATCTGCGCCGCGCTGAATCCGGCCAGCGCCGCGGTCGAGAGCGCTCCGATCTGGGCCGCCGACAGCGCTGCGACTTGACTGGTCGTCAGTCCGGCGACCTGCGCCGCCGACAGCGCGCCAGTCTGCGTTGCGCCGGCGCTGACCAGCGTCTGGGTCGAGACCGTTCCGATGACGGCGGAGGCGTTCACGGTGATGTTTGCCATCGTGACCTGATCGCCGAGGACGTAGATGTTTCCGAGGTAGTCGCCGGCGTCGGCGGTTCCGTTATTCGGAACGCCGAGGTCGATCCATGTCCTCCACTGTCCGCCGACCTGGTAGGACGTCAGCTTTTGGACCGCGACGCCGTATCCGTTGATCTGGATGGAGTCAGCCGACGCGCTGAAATTGTAGATGGTTTCGCTTCCGAGGCTGTTGAGCCAGTGGGCGTGCCAAGCTCCGTTCTCCTGCGCGATCGCGTTCCAGTTGACGCTGCCGTCGCTGTTTGTGTCGGAAGCGAGGAACTGCGCTTGGGCGCCGAGCGTGAGGTTGAAGGCGAAGGTGTCGGTCCCGCCGCCGGCCGCCATGCCGTCGCCCTGGACGAGGCTCGCGCCGGCGGCGGGCGCGCCGCCATGGGAGTAGACGTTCACGGTTGTGGCGCCGCTTCCGGCGCCGATCGACAGGATGCCGGCGCCGCCGTTGATCGTCGTGACGCCCGACCCGCCATAGATCGTGGCGGCGCCGGCGCCGCCGTTGATCGTGGTCGCGCCGGTTCCAGCCAGGATGTATTCGTATCCGGATCCGCAATAGATGACGTCGGTCCCCGCTCCGCCGATGATTTCGTTGTAACCGGACCCGCCGTAGATGGTGGAGGCGCCCGAGCCGGCGTAGAGCCACTCGCTTCCGGCGCCGGCAGTGATGGTGTTGGTTCCCGATCCTCCGACGATCAAGGTTCCATCGCCGCCGCCGTAGAGTTGGTTGGTCCCCGATCCGCCGAAGATTTGGTCTGTTCCGACGCCGTTGATGATGTTCGTTCCGGAACCGCCGTAGAAGAGGCCGCGTCCGACGCCGGAGGTCAGCGTCAGGTTTCCGACGCCTCCCGCGACGTAGCTGTTTCCGGCCCCTGTCGTGATCGTATAGTTGCCGGTTCCGCACTGAATCCAGTAGTTCCCTGCGGACGAGGCGTTGACTGTATAATTACCGTTTTGCAAGCTCAGGTGATCGCCGCCGGGCGACGCCTCGATAGTCAGGTTTTTATAGTAGATCTCGTTGAGCCATGTCGCAACCTGACCCACGGACGTCGTCCCGAATCCGTTCTCGTTGGCGAACTGGCCATTCGATATCTGGTTGCCGATATCGTAGATTCCTTCGGCGACGACGTTGATCAGGTTGAGTCCGTCCATGGTGGAGGCCGCACCGATATCGAAGACATTCTGGAAGCCGCCCTGTCCATAGCCGCCGGGAAGGATCGTGCCGAGAAGCGACTGGTATTGCGCAAGCGCATTGGTGCGGATCCAGGTGTTGATCGTCAGGACGTCCTGGCCGGTAAATTCGCCTTCCGTGCCGGCGCCTGTCGCATTCATGGCCTGGATGATGAGCGCGTTGAGGCCGTTCGCGGAGGCCGCTCCGCTCTCGATGTTGCCGGCCGAGTCGAACGCGGCCAAGTCCATGTCGTTCTCGATCGCGTTCGTGATCTGGTCGAGCCCGGTTCCGGTGGTCGCGTTTTGGTAGAGGAAATAATTATACCAAGTCGTCAACGACTGGACTGAAGCGTTTACGGCGTCGTTCTCGTTCTGAATGTTTCCGGCTTCGAGGGAGCCGCCGGCGCCGGGGTCGATAGCGAAGCCGATATGAAGCATGCCGTCGATCACCGTGTTCACGGCAGCCTGAGCGAACAGGTCCGTGGCGACCGGCTGCCCCTTGACCACATGGAAACCCCAGGGCCCGTTACCGGGCCCGCCGTTGTTTGCGCCGTGATCCGCGGTGAATTCGGCGAGAATGGCCGGATTGGACTGGAACCATTCTTCGACCGCGACGATCTCGGAGGTCGTGAGGGGCGCCGAGAGACCCGTTACGGAATTGTAATTGGGGTCGGTCGCCGCGAGGCCCTCGAGGAACAATTCGTCGATGGCGTTCGCGTATCCGGCGCCCGCGTCGATCGTCGATTGCGGCAGGTTGGCTTTAAGGCTCGGATCGGCTTCGATGACCGCGACGAGGCGATCGAGGCCAGTTCCCGTCGTTCCGGCTGTCGAAGCGGCGAAAGTCGGTACGCTGATGATTCCGTCCATGATGACCACCGGTATGAACTTTGATGTGAGCAAGATTAACTTATCAGTCCTCACAATGGCAAGCGAACAATTGGTCGCGGATCGTGTTTGTATTTGAGGTATATTGTTGACGGCTCCTCTTATTTGAATCTTTATGTTGAAAGATCAATCTATCTTGGAGGTTGATAATTCAACATAGGTTTCGGGCAACGAAACCGGGGAATGCCAAACCAAAAGAACATAAGGAAAACCGCAGCTGCATTCGGCGGCTCCGCGCCTCGGAGCGTCGATCTGCCGATTGACGCTCGGGGCGCCGGCGTGTAGCCGCCGCGGGCGGGCGGGCGGCCGATCGAATCGGCGATCCGCGCCGCGGAGGGCGTTCGATCCTGGCCCGCGACCCGACCATCGCTTACGTCTTCCTGCGCAATTCGGTGTTCGGCCCCAAGGGCGCGGCGTCGGTCGAGCTTTGCGTCCGCGACCTCGTCGGTCGGAGCCGGTTTGCGGGCTCGACGCGGGTCGTCTGTCCGAAAGTGGACGAGCCGTTCGCCGGCGTCGCCATCGAGACGGTCCCGAAAGTCGCTTTCGGCGGCAACCTCGCCAAGGCCTGGGCCGTCGGAAAGCTCCTCAGGCGCCGCGGCGTCGACGTCGCCGTGGTCGAGAACCACCTGCCGGCGGCGGCCATCGTCGCGACCGCGTCGGGGCTCCCGGTCGTCCTGCACAGCCACGCCTACGAGAAGGCGCCCTCCGGCGGACTGAAGCGGATCGAGCGGGATTTCGAGATCGGGCGTCTCGCAGGCCTCGCCTTCGTCAGCGAGGACTGCCTCGCCCGCTTCCGGAAGAACTTTCCCGACGCGCGCGCGCCGATGCGCGCCATTCCCAACGGCCTCGACATGGCCGACTGGTCGGCCGCCGGCGCCAAGGAGAAGATGCTCCTCTCGGTCGGCCGCGCGCTCGACGACAAGGGTCATCGCGAGGCGATGGCGGCGATCGCCCGCGTGCTCGAGGCGCGCCCCGGCTGGGGCGCACGGTTCATTCTCTCGGCGGTCGACCGGGAGCCGGACACCGTGCGGGCGCTGCGGGACATGGCGGGGCCGTTGGGCGAAAGAATCGTCATCGACGCCGATCGGCCCTACGCCGAGGTCAAGTCGGCCTGGGCGAAGGCCGCGGTCGGCATGGTGCTGACCCGGACGCCCGAACCGTTCGGCCGCACGGCGCTCGAAGCGCTGGCGAGCGGCGCGGCGCTGGTGACGTCGGGCCTCGGAGGCCTTGCGGAGGTCTGCGGCCCCGACGCCTTGACCGTCGATCCCGGCGACCGGCGAGCGGTCGCCGCGGCGCTCGCGTCGCTGGTCGACTCGGAAGACCTGCGGCGGAAGCTCGCCCTCGCCGGCCGCGCCCGCGTCGAGGCGCTCTACGACCTGCCGATCGTCGCCGCGCGTATGGACGATCTCATCGAGGCGGCGCTGGGACGGCGCGGCGTCTGATCGGCGCGGCCGATGCGCGGCTGTCCGCTCAGCGCAGCGCCGACGCGGCGAACACGACAGCCAGCGCGAGCCAGGACACAATCATGGTCGATCCGCCGGCCGGCGCGGCGAAAGGAAAGAGCCGCGCGCCGGTGAAGGCGCTCTTGGCGAGATCGGCGGCGAACAGCGAAGCGCCGGCGGCCATCACGAAGCCGACGGTCGCGAGCGCGCGCGAGGGCGCGACGCGCGCGTGGGCGGCGATGGCCAGGCACGCGACCGCGTGGAGGAGGAGAAACAGCGCCGCGGTGCGCCCGAGGTCGCCGCCGTTCTGATGCGCCGCGACCGCCGCCAGCGCGACGCCGGCCGCGCCCATCAGCGCGGCGCAGCAGGCGAGGAGGGCAGGGGCGCGGCTCAAGCGAAGCTCCGGAGACGAGGGCAGGGCCAGCAGCGGTCATCCGGGCGCGCTTGTCAAGTATGCGTATCGGGGCATGGGGGGCTCCTCGGCGTAGGCCGGGCGACCTCGGCGACGCCGACGCTTTCCTTTTCGACGGCGCGATTCGCGCCGCGCCGCTCGCGTTGGTCTCCTGCCCGACGAAGCAGCCGGCGATGCGCTGCGGCGGCGAGCGGGCCTCGAGGCGTTCGATCGCGTCGATCCGTCGCGTCGGACGCGTCGAGGCCGGGGAACATTACGACTTCGGGAACGTTTCCGATGCGGAAAAGATCGAAACCACGACCTCGCCGCCTTCGCGCGGCCGACGGAGCTTGGCCTAGCCTTGACGACCGCAGAAGAAACCGACCGCCGGATCGCTCCGCTCGCCCATGGGCGCGGGCTCGCCGCATTTCCGCTCGCGTGCGCGAAGATCCTGATTTGCAAAAGTGAACCCGGATGAAATTCAGCCGGTCAGCAACAAGGATACGCTCGGAAGGACGCCCTTGGACGCTTACGGGTCGCTTGCCGAACGGATCTTTGATAAGGGTGGCGTTGCAACCGTCTCCGCCGGCCGCTCGGGGACCGGCCGGCGATGGAATCGCGCCGCGACTTGGATGTTCGATTTTTCCGCCAAGGAGGCGATGGGGTCACAGTCTCGATCTCCTCTTTCCCGATTTTCCCGACTCCTATTTGTGAGGGTGGCTGCGATGGGCTCCTACGCGATTCCATTCCTGGCGGCCGTCGCGCTCTGGTGGAGCGCGACCGGCGTGATCCTGCTGTTGGACAGTCAGGATCGGCGCACCTATGTCGCCAGCATGGCCGGCGCGAGCACGGTCCTCGCGCTGGCGCTCTGGCTCGTCGCGACCACGTCGCGCGCTGCGACGGCGCAATCGGCCTATGTCGCCTTCGCTTGCGGCCTCGTGGTCTGGGGCTGGATGCTTCTCGCGTTCTACACCGGCTTTGTCACCGGTCCGAACAAGAACGCCTGCACACCCGACTCGGGCGCCGTGTCCCGCTTCATGCAGGCCGTCGCCGCGAGCCTCCATCACGAGATCGCCGCCGTCCTCGGCGCGGCGGCGCTGCTTGCGCTGACGTACGGCCAACCGAACAAGGTCGCGCTGTGGACCTATGTCATCGTCTGGCTGATGCATTCGAGCGCGAAGCTCAACTTGTTCTTCGGCGTTCCCAATCTCGGGGCCGAGATGTTCCCCGATCACCTGGCGTTCCTGACCAGCTTCATGGCCTGCCGGCCGATGAACGCGTTCTTTCCGGTGTCGGTGACCGTGGGAACGGTCGTCTCGACGCTGCTGTTCCTCGCGGCGCTCCGCAGCGGCGCGAGCGCTTTCGACGTCGCGGCGTTCGCGATGCTCGGTTCGCTGATGGCGCTGGCGGTGCTCGAGCACTGGTTCATGGTCGTTTCCATCGACGGCAACGCCTTGTGGCGATCCTTCCGCCGCAACCGGGCCGATGGCCCGCCCGAGGCGGCGGCCACGGTCGAGCGGGGGCTCGGGCCGCCCTCGCCGCCGATCGCCCCGTCCGACGCCTCGCTCCGCAGTCTCGAGTCCGAATGGACGACGGGGGAGGACGCGGCCTGACCTGATTGACCGAGACGAATGCGCATGAAATTCGATGCGCCGGCCGCCTCGGGACCATTTCACAATTAAACAGTACAGAGATGGATACGCTTGGCGTTTCCGCCCGAGGCTCAGGCCGGCGGCAGGGGCGACACGCCGATGACCACCGGGTGGAGCGCGAGCAGGCCGAGCCAGAGCAGGAGCCCGAGGACGAGGCGCGCGGCATCGGGCCGTGCGGGACGCGGGCGCCAGCGTCCGGCGAGCAACGCGGCAAGCGGCCAGTCCGAAGTGCAGGCTGCGAGCCGCGCCCATTCGGCCTCGCCCAACTGCCGCCGCCGGCGCCGGTCGAGCGCCCGCATGCCCGACAGGGCGAAGCCGGCGAAGCCGCCGAACAGCAGCACGTGGGCGAGGTCGCCATTGGCCACGGTGTGCACGCTCGCCCACAGCGCGAGGGCGACCAGCAGCGGATGGCGCGCGACCCCCGCGACGCCGGGGCGCCGAGGATCGAAGCCGGCGGCGCGGCCGCCGAAGGAGAGCGGGTTGGGCGCGCCGACCGCGAAGGCGATCAACAGGCAGGCGAGCGGCATCGCGAGATTGGCGAGCCAGACCTGCCAAGCCGCAGGAGGCCAGAGCGGGACGTAGGGCGCCCGCCCGGACGCCGCGATCAACCAAGTCAGCGCCGCGACCGAGACCACGCCGTAGCCGACGAGGTAGCCGCGCTCGCCGAGCGCGGCGGCCAGCCTGCGGCGCACTGCGGGTCGCGCCGGAAGGACGTGGGAAAGCAGGAACACCGCCCAGGCAACCGCGAACTCGGCCCAGCCGCCGCCGTTCATGGCCCGATCATCCTACGAAGCGCGGGAAGAGGACGTGATTTTCCAGGTCGATGTGCGCGGTCAGGTCGTCCGCGAGCTTCCGCGTCCCGGCGTAGAGCGCCCGCCATGTCTTGCAGGCGTTCCCGGGCGGCGTGAAGTCGTGTGTCAGCGCCTCGATCTGCCGCAGCCGCAGGCTGTGATCGTCGTGGTCGTCGCGCATGATGGCGATGGCCGGCGCGAGATCGGCATGGCCCTCGAGGATCATCGGGAAGAGGCCCAGCTCCTCCTTCTGCAAATGCTGCTCCATTTCGCTCTCGACCCGCGACAGCAGGCCGGCGAGCCCGAGCGGCGCGTCGGGATGATCCCGATGGGCCGCTTCGACGCGGCGGGCGAGGCGGATCAATTCCGGGACCTCCCGCCGGTGGGCCTCATGGTAGCGCTCGAGGATGTGGCGGATCAACGCCGCGGTTTCCTCCGGCGCCGCCGCCGCATCCGGACCTGCGCTCTCGGCGACGAGGGACGACGGGTTGCCGGCCGGCTCGGCGCGGCAGTCGCGGCACGCGTCGGGCCGTTCGCGCCACAAGACCCCGGTCGTGCCCGCAAGGAAAGCGGCGATCCGGCTCAGGCCGCGCAAGGCGACGTTCGTGGCGGCGCCGGAGCGGAGCGTCGGGTCAACCGCCCTCCGGGGAACGTTCCGATCGACCTCCGGGCTTCGTATTCGATGGGATTGCAACAGTTTATCCTCCGCTGACGCTCATGCCGCGCGTGGACGAGGATCGCCCGAGCGGGCAGCCTTTCTCGCCGGCCGTCAGGCTAGCGCCAATAGCCAGAGGAGGACCTAACCTTGGTCAAGGACCGGAAGACTTCTTTCGCGGCCGGTAAAAAGGAGTTCAAACGGCGCGCGACAGGCGAGACGGTCTACGCGGCGCATGAACCGGGAAATGGCGAGGCCAATTCGGCGCTCACAAATTTCGCCTGAATGATCAAACGTTTACACTGTAGGCGTGGCGGAGGGGGTGGGATTCGAACCCACGATACGGTTTCCCGTATACACACTTTCCAGGCGTGCGCCTTCGACCGCTCGGCCACCCCTCCGCAACGCGCGGGCGAGGATCCCGACGCGAGCGACGCGCATAGCACCGCGTGCGCGGGGGGCGCAAGCGGAAGGCGTGGACAAACAGCAATTCTAAAAGTCCCTCGCAGCAGGGTCCTCATTCATTTTTTTGGCCGGAGAGCAGGTGAGGCGGGATGGTGAAGGTGGCGAGGGCTTCGAGGAGGTCGGGCCAGGCGGGGAAG
>CAIZGR010000004.1 GCA_903932535.1 uncultured Hyphomicrobiales bacterium
CTGGAGTTGACGATCCTGAGCGAGCAAAAGATCGCCAAGGTCGTCGCCCTGCTCGAGGAGCTTCGCCAGGACAGCCCGCACCTCCACGATCGGGTCGATGAATTGGCCGAAGCGATGTCCCAGCCAGCGGATCCCCAATCGGTCATTGACGCAATCAAGGAAACGCGATCCGAGTCCTCCCACGTGTCGCGCCTTGCCTCAGGCGTCTAGACGAATTCAACGCCCTTGCGGTGCCGGGAGCAGAAGGGTTGTCGCGGCGCTGCCCAATCACGACAAGGCCTGGCTCATGATCGCCATGGCTTCGACCCTTGCCGGGAACTTCACGGTTCTGGGTTCGATCGCCAATCTCATTGTCGTGCAGCGCGCGGAGGCGTCCGGAGTGACGATCAGCTTCGGGGACTATTTCCGTGTCGGAGCGCCGCTGACGCTGATCACCCTCGCGATCGGCGCTCTCTGGCTTTCGGTGTGATTTCAAGATTGGAAAACGGCGCTCGGCCCGCGTGTCGTCGTCGTGCCCAGCGCCGACACCGCCCTGAGTAGTTTCCGAGCCTGTTCAGACGATTTTCCGATGTTAGCGTGCGTGAGCGTTCCAACCCGCTGTTCAAATTCGCGTATAGCAGGTCATCGGAACGGCCTTTCGTCACGTCGTCGGCCAGACTGACCCTTCAGTTCAAGGATCAGCCCAATCGAGACGCGCCTTGCACTTCAGGGCGAGCGAAGACGACGCACGGCATTCTGGAGAAAACAATATGCATTGGATCGACCCTACCTGCCTACTTGAAACCAAGGGCGTCGTGGACCGATTTCTGATCAATCCGCACGGCGACGCCGACGGCCTGTTGCTGAAGGACGGCAAGGAGGTTCACTTCCCGCGGCACATGTCCGTGGCGATTCTCGCCGCCGTCAAACCCGGCGACCCCATCAAGGTGCGCGGCCTGCGTCCGCGCGGCGTCGACATGGTCATCGCCGTTTCCATTCAGGCGGGCGAAGCGCCCGCGATCGTGGACAACGGCCCGGCCAAGAAGGAAGGCCCGCACAAGGGGCATGACCACAAAGGTGACAAGCCCACGAAGCCCGAGCACCACAAGCACACCGACGTGCAAGGGGTGGTGAAGCGCGTCCTGCACGGGCCGAGGGGCGAGACGCGCGGGGCTCTGTTGGAAGACGGAATCATCATCTGGATGCCTCCGCACGCGGCCGAGTCGCTCCACGAGGTACTCGCCCCGGGCGGCAAGCTCGCTGCACGCGGAGTCGAGTTGACGAACGCGCTGGGGACCGTGGTCAACGCCCACGAGATCGGCGCTTCCTTGGGCGCGCTTCTCCCAGTCGAGTCGAAGAAGCGCGACCAGGCTGCCTGACGGGCCAAGGCGACCCTCACGCGACGGTCGCCATGCGGCGCGCCGCAGGGACCTGCCCGGTCGGGCCGATCCTTCCCGGTCCCGGGAACCCCTATTCCATTGAGAATTCTATCCCCAGAACAGGACAAAGTGAAAATGACCAGATCTGCTGTGCGCCTGACATACGCCCTCTTGGGTGCCTCGATCGCCGCGCTCGCCTCTGCCGGACTGGCGATGGCCCAGGAGCCGGAGCCCGGCGATGCGACCCAGGTCAAGGGCAAGATCGCCCAATATTCGCTGACCCCGCGCGGCGCCGTCGACGGCCTGATCCTGGTGGACGGAACGGAGGTGCGCCTTCCGCCGCACGCGTCGAACCAAATCGTCTTCGCCGTGCGGCCCGGCGATGCGGTGACGATCGAGGGACGCAAAGCCACCGCCAACCCGGTCGTAACCGCGATCTCGGTGACCAACGATGCGACCGGCGCAATGGTCGTGACAGGCCCGCCCGGCCCGCCCAAGCAACTCGACGACGAAAGCCGGATCAAGTTACAGCTTCACGATCGGGAGGGCCATCTCAACGGCGTGCTGCTCGAAGACGGCGCGATTGTCCGCTTGCCGCCGCCCGAGGCCGAGGAGAACGCCGCCAGCCTTGCTGTCGGTCAGCCCTTGTATGTGAGCGGCGACGGCTTGTCTGGGCCGCTCGGCAAGGTGATCGCCGCGCGTGAAATCGGACCCGCCAGGACCAAACTCATCAAGGTCGACCAGTCGCGCTTCGAACACTGGAAGCACGAAATCTTCGGCGGCGACGACGCGCCGACGCCTGCCGCTGCGCCGGTCGCGCCCGACGCGCCCAAGACCTGACGCGACCCAAGACGACCCGACGGGATCGTCGCCGACACGGGCCCTCATGAGCCAGCAGGAAAGATCCGGTGGATCGATCCGGGCGCCGCGGACAATCCGCGGCGCCCTGCTGCGTCGGGCGGCGCCGCATCGAATTCCGTCGAGCCGAGCGCCAGCGGGTTCCGCCCGGCGTCGCTCGAGGCGGTCAATTTCCTCGCGGCGACGTTCGGGGCGCGGTCGGCCCCTATCTCAACGTGTTCCTCGTCAGCCAGCAGCATTGGAGCCAGTCCGAGGTCGACCTGTTGCGACGATCGGCGGCCTGCTCGGGCTCGCGGTCCAGACCCCGATCGGCGCGGCGATCGACGCGACCCACGCAAGGCGGGGAATTGTCGTTTTCGGGCGCTCCGTCCTGGAGGTCTCAGCGGCTGTCATATTCCTCTGGCCGACCTTCTGGCCAGCTGCGATCTCCAATAGCCTGATGGCTGTCGCCGGAGACGTCTTCGGCCCCGCCGTCGCCGCCCTGACCCTGGACCTCTACGCGCGAAAGCAGGTCGCGCGGCGGATGGGTCGCAATTCCGCCTTCGACCATGCCGGCAATGTCGCCATCGCGCTGCTGGCGGGTGCGGTCGGCTACACCCTCTCGCAGGAACGGGCCGTCTTCCTGCTGGTGCCGGTCTTCGCTGCGCTGACCGTCGTTGCGGTGCTGTCGATTCCCGCCGAGGCGATCGACTACGACCGGGCGCGAGATCTGTGGCCGGCCGTGGACGCGGCTTCGAGCGCGCCTTCCGCGGCCGGCTATAGTGTGCTGGTCAGGTCCCGGCCTCAGGTCGTTCTCGGCCTTTGCGCGATGCTGTTCCATTTCGCCAACGCGCCGCTTCTGCCGCTTGTAGGGCAGAAACTCGCGGCCGCGCCTACCCCAGGGAGGCGACGGCGATGATGTCGACCTGCATCATTGCCGCGCAGGCGGTGATGTTGCCGATCGCCATCCTGGTCGGACGCAAAGCCGACGTCTGGGCGCGGAAGCCCGTGATTCTCGTGGGCTTCGCGATCCCGCCGATCCGGGCGGTCCTCTACACCGTCTCCGACAACAGTTTTTGGTTGATCGGCGTTCAGGTGCTCGACGGTGTCGGCGCCGGCATTTTCGGGGCGCTCACGCCCTTGGTGATCGTCGACATCATGCGCGGCACGGGGCGTTACAATCTCGCACTGGGCGCGATCGCGACGATAGTGGGCGTCGGGGCGTGCTCAGGAGGTCGTCGATCATCTCGGTTACAGCGCCGCGTTTCTGACCCTCGGGGACGTCGCCCTGGCGGCCGTGATCGCGTTCGTGATCGCGTTCCCGATCGCGATGCCGGAGACTGCCGACACAAGGACAGACTCGACAGGAACGATCCTGAATCGCGTTCCTCCGGCAGGGCTACGCAGCCTGACCCTTGAGGTCGCTTTCGCGCCTTTCGCCGCGAGCCCCATCGTTACCTATTTGACTGGATGCAATCGATGCTGACCGGCTCGCCATAGTGCCCGGGGATCAGCTCCCTCAGCGTGCGGGCGACGTCTCCGAACGAGAGATCGGCGGCGACCCCGAACGAAACCACGTTGCCTTGAAAGACAAATCTCAGACAATTCTGTCTGGACGTGTGGGACTGGGCGAACTGCATTGAAACGGCGCCGTCGAAGCCGCCGAAGCCGGCGACGATAGTCAGAGCACTTTCCATCGGGTCCTCGTTCAGGACGGCGGCGCCAGCACGAAACGCCGATCATCGCGCCCCGTCCTTGCGGCGCGCCAAAAGATTGGCGCAATCGACACTGCACAACAGAATCGGAATATACTCACAGGGTAAGGTGGCCTTCCGCACTGAACGCCACGCCGTAGATAGAATAGCCGCCCGAGTTCGGCCGCCGCAGCGCCACGAGACCCATCCCTCCGCCTGTGAACTTAGGTAGTTTCCGACTCTGGCGGCCTCGCCTAGGGCTTCAATGGCCACCAGCTGCTGATTTCTCAGCCATCGGAGCCAACACCATGAATACGCGCATTCTGCTTGCCAGCGCCGTAGCGCTGGCCTTCGCCGCAGGCACGGTCGCACTGCCTTCGCTGGCGGACGCCCAACCGATCCACGGGGGCGGCGGGCATGGCGGCGGCCACGGCGGCGGCGGCCACATGGGCGGCGGCTACCACGGCGGGGGCTACCACGGCGGCGCCGTCTATCGCGGCGGCGGTTATGGCGGCGGCTACGGCGGCGGC
>CAIZGR010000005.1 GCA_903932535.1 uncultured Hyphomicrobiales bacterium
CGCAAACGCGTTGCCCACATACCCACAGTAGAAGCAGAAACAACAGCAGAAAGCGGCTTGAAGCCTCTTTGAAAAGAAAGAGCAGGAAGGATTACACCTTAATTTCCACGGCCCATGGTCCCGCGAACGGGGTCCACTTCAATCCGCGAAGGCGCCCCAGCTCCTCCGCTTCGGGCCAGCGGCCCCGCAAGGGCGGAGAATCCGCGGCGAAGTCGAATTTCGGTTTGTCGTCGGTGCCCCGCGCCTCGATGACGACCCTGTTCTCCCGCCGCATGCGCTCGCTGCCCTCGGCGCGCGTCATGTCCACCCCCGGCCGCTCCGGAAGGGTGAGCGCGAGTCGAAATCTCGAAAGGCCGACGGTGATTCCGGCCCCGAGGTCGCAAGGTTCGAAGTCGCCCTGATCGAACACGACGAGCCCTTGCTCCTGCTGGTTCTGCATCTGCGTGGCGGTGAGGCCCGCCAGCCGGACCTTGGCGAAATCCTCATCGAGGGCTTTGGGCGCTTCGGCGATCAAGGCCAGCGCCGGCTTGCGCTGCGAGCGCCGGTAATTACGGAACTCGGCGACGCCGCCCTCCCGCCACGCGCGATGGTCGATCGAGAAACCGTAGGTTTCGCCGAGCTTTTGCTGCACTTCGCGGGGCATGCGCCCGCGGCTGACCCAGGATTTCAGCGTGTTGTCGTTGATTTCCATCTTGGCCGCGAGGCTCTTGCGCAGCGATTCGAGAACGTCGAGCTTCGGCCCGAGATCGGCGACGGCGTCAATCGGGTTTTCTTCGCCCGAATCCGCAAACGGTTCGCTCGCCATGGCGCAGCCTCGAACACAAGACGAGGCCGATGTTATCATCGTTTTCGCGCGGCGCCGCAACCACGGCGCAACCCTCCCGCAACGCCGGCGCACCCGGGCCAGCGCCCGCGCCGCAACCGCCGCTCACCGCAAGCGGTTGCTGACAAAGGACTTTTTCCCGATATTTTGCCTGACCGTCGCCCTCGAAAACGGAGTGATGGTCATGCTTCTCGCCTTCCTCGCCGCCCTCGCCCGCGGCCTCGCCGCCCACGCCCTCAGCCTGCCGCTGGAGGCTGTCATCGCCGCGCGGCTTTCCTCCCTGCCCCCGCACGCCTGCGGTCTGATCGCGGTGATCCTCGCCGTGATCGCCGTGGAGGCGGTCTGGGTGCTGGTGGAAAGGTGGCGGAACGGAGAATGACCCCTCGAGCCGCCCCGGCCGGGTGCGCACAGTCCTTGCGCCGCAACCCCTGCCAGAGGCGTTGGTCCATTCCGTCTCAGGGTTCGCGCAAACGACGCCAATCCCGTCGGCACGGCGCGACCCCCCATCCTGTCCTTCCCCCACAAGGGGGGAAGGGACGCCAAACCGCAACTGTTATTCTGGCGGTCCTTCCCTGCGTCCTCACGTCGACAAGCAGCCTGCACCGCCGGGCGCCCCGTGAACCGCGCGCGGCGCTCCATCCCCGCTTTCGCGCCGAACCGCGCCGTTGCGGGTCCCTTCCCCCCTTGTGGGGGAAGGACAGGATGGGGGGTCGCGCCGACCTTTGAGATTGGCGTCGCCTGGATCCGCCCGTCGAGCGTTCAGCTCGGTGCGTCCTCGATGCGCGGCCTCAGTTCCGCCAGCTTCAGGCGTATCGTGTCCAACACGCCGTCGAGATTGTGAAAGACCTCGTCGTTGGTGAAACGGAGAAGGGCGAAGCCCTTCGCCGCGAGTGCGGCGCTCCGGGCGGCGTCGCGGGCAAGCTCCTGGTCGGTCGCGTGCGTAGCGCCGTCCACTTCGATAACGAGCCTCGCGTCGAACGAGGCGAAGTCGGCGATGAAGCCGCCAAGCGCGACCTGACGGCGAAAACGGAAGCCTGCGACCTCCTTGCGCCGCAAACCCTGCCAAAGGCGCCGTTCAGCGTTGGTCGCATTCCGTCTCAGGCTCCGCGCAAGCGACGCCAATCTGGTCGGCATGGCGCGACCCCCCATCCTGTCCTTCCCCC
>CAIZGR010000006.1 GCA_903932535.1 uncultured Hyphomicrobiales bacterium
ACGCAGGCCGTCGCCGCGCAGGACTACCGGCTCGCCGGCGATCGCCGCCTCGGAGAGACCTGGAAAGCGCGCGCCGAGGACAATCTCGCGGCGATCCGGCTCATGACCGCGATCGAGGCGGAAGGCCGCCACGCCCGTCCGGACGAGCAGGAGCGCCTCGCCAAATTCGTGGCCTTCGGTGCCTCGGATGTCGCAGACAAGGTCTTCCGCCGCGTCGACCACGACTTTGAGTCGGCATGGGAGGATATCGGCCTCGAGCTCGAACAGGCGGTCTCACGCGAGGACCTCGCAAGCCTCAAGCGGGCGACGCAATACGCCCATTTCACGCCCGAGTTCATGATCCGCGCCATCTGGCGGACGCTCCGCCGCATGGGCTTCTCCGGCGGCCGCGTCCTCGAGCCCGGCTGCGGGACCGGCCTCTTCTTCGCCCTCGCGCCGGAGCCGCTCTCGGGCAAACTCGCGCTGACCGGCCTCGAAATGGACGCCACGACCGCCCGGATCGCAAAACTCCTCTATCCGAACGCCCACATCCGAAACGAGGATTTCACCAAGGCGAGATTGCCCGAGCTCTACGATCTCGCGATCGGGAACCCTCCCTTCTCGGACCGCACCGTCCGCGCCGACGATCCGGCCGGGGCGCTTCGCCTTTCCCTGCACGACTATTTCATCGCGCGCTCTGTCGAGCGGCTGCGGCCGGGTGGACTTGCAGCCTTCGTCACCTCGCGCTGGACGATGGACAAGATCGACCGAAAAGCGCGCGAGCACATCGCCTCCATGGCCGATCTCATCGGGGCGGTGCGGCTGCCCGAAGGCGCAATGCACGACCGCGCAGGAACGGACGTCGTCGTCGACATCCTCATCCTTCAAAGGCGGGATGCGGGAGCAGCGCCCGCTGGCGCGGCATGGGACGGCCTTTCCGAAGCCGTGCCGGCCGAAGACGGCGACCCGGCGCTGTCGATCAACCGATACTTCGTCGAGCATCCCGAAATGGCGCTTGGAACCCATGCGCGCACCTCGAGCGCCTACGGGCCGGTCTATACCCTGAAGCCTTGCGTCTCGAAGGAAGACGCGCTTCCGGATCGCCTCGCCCAAGCCCTCGATCGCTTGCCGCGCGACCTCTTCAAGCCGGCCACGGTCGACGCCAAGCCGTCGTTCCAGTCGAAGGTCCGGGTCGGCACGGCCGCCGACGGCGCGGCGATCAAGGAAGGCAGCTATCTCGTCCACGAAGGCCAACTCGTCCAGATCGTCGCCGGCGAGCCGCAAGCGGTCGCCGTGCGCAACGGCAAGGGAACGGACGGCATCCCCGCCAAACACGCCCGCATCATCCGCGGCCTCGTCGCCGTTCGCGACGCCGTCCGCGAGGTCCTGCGCAGGCAAGTCCATGACGAGCCCTGGGGGCAGGCGCAGGTCCGGCTGCGCTCGGCCTACGCGCTCTTCGCGCGCAACTTCGGCCCGATCAACCTGACGACGATCGCCCACACCGTGACCGCAGAGGGCGAGACGCGCGAGACCTTCCGCAGGCCGAACCTTCAGCCCTTCCTCGACGACCCCGACGTCTGGCTCGTCGCCTCGATCGAGGACTACGACCTCGAAAGCGGAACGGTGAGGCACGGACCGATCTTTCGCGAACGCGTGCTTCATCCCGAGACGACGCCGCTGATCGAGACGGCCGAGGACGCGCTCGCCGTCGCGTTGCATGAGACCGCCCTCGTCGACCTCGACCGCATCGCCGAGCTTCTCGGCCGGTCGCGCGAGACGGCGATCGCCGAACTCGGCGAGCGGATCTTCCTTGACCCCGAACCGACCGTCGCCATGAACCGCGAGGTCTGGGTGACGGCCGACGCCTATCTCTCGGGCAAGGTCCGCGACAAGCTCACGGCGGCGCGCGCCGCCGCGGCGCTCGATCCACGATATCGGCGCAATGTCGACGCGCTCGAGAAGACCCTGCCCGAAGACCTGAAGCCGTCCGACATCACCGCACGCCTCGGCGCGCCGTGGATTCCAGCCGACGTCGTCGCCGAGTTCTCGAACGAGGTCCTCGGCGTCAGGACGCCGGTCTATCACACGGTCGAGATCGCCAGCTGGTCGATCCATGTCCACGCCTTCGCGTCGCTCGCCAGCTCCTCGACCGATTGGGGCACGGCCCGTCGCCACGCCGGCGAACTGCTCATGGACGCGCTGAACGCCTCCCTGCCCCAGATCTACGACGAGTACGAAGAAGACGGTGTCAAGAAACGGGTGCTGAACGCCGCCGACACCGAGGCCGCCAAGGACAAGCTCGCGAAGATCAAGGCGGCGTTCGAGACCTGGGTGTGGAGGGACGTCGACCGCGCCGGGCGTCTCGCCCGCATCTACAACGACCGCTTCAACAATCTCGTCCCCCGCCACTTCGACGGGTCGCATCTGGCGATCCCGGGCGCCTCGAGCGTCATCAGCTTCTACGCCCACCAGAAGCGCGTCATCTGGCGGATCGTCGCGTCGGGCACGACCTATGTCGCCCACGCGGTCGGGGCCGGAAAGACCTTCTCGCTCGCCGCCGCGATCATGGAGCAGAAACGGCTCGGCCTCATCACCAAGGCCATGATGGTCGTACCCGGCCATTGCCTCGCCCAAGCGTCGCGCGAGTTCCTGCAGCTCTACCCGACGGCGCGCATCCTGGTCGCCGACGAAACCAATTTCGTCAAGGACAAGCGCCAGCGGTTTCTCGCCCGCGCCGCGACCGCGCAATGGGATTGCATCATCATCACCCATTCGGCGTTCAAGTTCATCCCCGCCCCCGCCGAGTTCGAGCGCGAGTTGATCACGAGGCAGATGCAGTCCTATTCCGATCTCCTCGAGCGGATCGACGGGGCCGACCGGCTCTCGCGCAAGCGCATCGAGCGGATGAAGGAAGGGCTCGAAGACGACCTCGAGCGGCTGAAGTCGCAGAAGGACGACATGCTGACCATCGCCGAGCTCGGCGTCGACCAGCTGATCGTCGACGAGATGCAGGAGTTCCGGAAGCTCTCGTTCGCCACCAACCAGACGACGCTGAAGGGCGTCGATCCCGACGGCTCGCAGCGGGCCTGGGACCTCTACGTGAAGGTCCGGTTCATCGACATGACGCTGAACCCCGGCCGCGCGCTGATCGCGGCCTCGGGCACCCCGATCACCAACTCGCTGGCCGAACTCTTCACGCTCCAGCGCTTCATCCAGCCGGACGCGCTCGCCGAGCGCGGCATCCAGGAGTTCGACGCCTGGGCGGCGAACTTCGGCGAGACCAGGACCGAGCTCGAATTGCAGCCCTCCGGCCTCTACAAGCCCGTCACCCGCTTCTGCGAATTCGTCAACGTGCCGGACCTCATGGCGATCTATCGCATGGCGACCGACGTCGTGCTGAAGTCCGATCTTCGCCAGTATCTGAAGCTCCCGGCGATCGGGCGGGCGCAGGCAGATCGTCGCCGCCCCGGCGAGCGACGGCTTCCTCGCCTACCAGCGCCGTCTCGCAGACCGGATCAAGGCGATCGAGGCGCGGAC
>CAIZGR010000007.1 GCA_903932535.1 uncultured Hyphomicrobiales bacterium
CACATTCGCCGATTTTTTTCGGCCTTAAGCTAGGGAAATCAAAGAAAGCCATGGCGAAATCAAAGGGCGTCGGTCGCGGAGGCGCTCGAAAGGGGGCTGGACGCAAGCCCAAGGCTTTGATCTCTGAGGCGAATCGTCCGGAAGTCATCAAGGCGGCGGAAATTCAAATCGAGCGTATGGCGAAAGAGGGCGACGGGCCTGCGTCGGCGTTGGCGCCGTTGGCTTACGCGACGCTTCAGGACGTGATGGTGAGTTCGCCATTCCCGGCGCCGAGGGTGAACGCTGCGCGAGCGATTATCGATCTGGCGAAAGAAGAGCGACTCGCCGCGGGCGGCGCTACGGCCGGGTCGGGCAAGAAGGAGATAGCGAAGGCTACGGCGCACGCGAGGGCGGTCGGCAAGTTCGCCGCTCCCCCGCCGCCCGGCGTTGATCGCCTTCAATAGGCATGAAACCCAAGTGGACTACGGCGTGTGTCGATTGGGAAAGACGGATCGTCGAAGGGCAAAGCCTGATACCGTTCGCCCCGCTGTTTCCCGACCAGGCGACTGCGGCGCTGGATATCTTCGAAGCGCTCCGGATCGTCGATGCGCCGGGATCGCCGACTTTCGCGGAAGCCTGCCGCCCATGGGTGATGGACTTCGCTGCGGCGATCTTCGGCGCCTATGATCATTCGACCGGGCGCCGCCTCGTCCGCGATTTCATGTTGCTGGTCAGCAAGAAGAATTCGAAATCGACGCTGGCGGCCGGGATTATGCTCACAGCGCTTTTGCGTAATTGGCGCAAGTCGGCCGAGTTTCTGATCATCGCGCCTACAATTGAGGTCGCGAACAATTCGTTCAAGCCTGCAAGCGACATGGTCGCGGCCGACGACGAGCTGAAAGAACTGCTTCACGTCCAGGCGCATCTTCGGACGATCACGCACCGCACGACCGGGGCGACGCTGAAGGTCATTGCGGCGGATAACGACACGGTTTCAGGAAAAAAGGCGACCGGCGTCCTAGTCGACGAGCTTTGGCTCTTCGGAAAACGTTCCGGCGCCGAAGGAATGCTCCGAGAGGCGACAGGCGGCTTGGTGTCGCGGCCGGAAGGGTTTGTTATCTACCTTTCGACACAATCCGATGAGCCGCCAACGGGCGTCTTCAAGCAAAAACTGAACTATTTCAGGTCGGTTCGCGACGGCAAGATCGAGGATCGAAAGAGCCTTGGCGTCCTGTACGAGTTCCCAGAGGCAATGTTGAAAAGCAAAGCCTATCTCGACCCGGATAATGCGCGGATCACGAATCCCAATCTTGGGGCGTCGGTCGATCGCGAATGGATCGTGGACGAGCTGGCGAAAGCGCGCGAAGGCGGCGAGGAGTCGCTTCGCGGATTTCTCTCGAAGCACCTGAACGTCGAAATCGGCGTCGGGCTGAAATCGGATTACTGGCCCGGCGCGCGCTATTGGGAAAAGAATGGCGACCCGACGCTGACGCTGGAAGCCATCATCGAGCGATCCGACGTGATCACGATCGGGATCGACGGCGGCGGATTGGACGATTTGCTCGGATTGTCGGTTGTGGGTCGAGACGCGGAAACCCGGAAGTGGCTCGCGTGGGGCCATGCGTGGGTTCACCGCGACGTGCTGGAATTGCGTAAGTCCGAGGCTCCCAAGCTTCAGGAACTGGAAGCGGTCGGCGACCTGACAATCTCGGATCTGATGGGCGACGCG
>CAIZGR010000008.1 GCA_903932535.1 uncultured Hyphomicrobiales bacterium
CGCGAGGCGCTGCTGCGCCAGATCTTCAAATCCATCGTCACGGACGGATGGGACCGGCGCGACCCCGCCACGACGCCGTTCGGCAAGGGCGCGCTCTACAACCAGCGCGACGACGCGCGCTTCCTGCATTTCAAGGACGCCGACAGTTGGCTCGAATATGCGAAGGCCTATGGGCAAGGCTCGCCGTTCGCGGCGCTGGTCGATCATGTCTCCGGCCTCACCCGCGACGTCGCGCTGATGCAGCGTTTCGGGCCGAACCCGGCCGCGACGGTCGAGTGGCTGAAACAGGTTGTCTCCAGCGAGGCCGCCAAGTTCAAGCTGCAGGAGCCGACGATGTTCAAGGCGGCGAGCGGGCTGACCGCAGATTTCGCCGCCCGCCGCGCGCAGTTCATGATCGACGGCTTTCACGACGTCGCGCGCGGCAGTTCGATGCCGTTCTCGCGCGCGGGCGCGGCGCTGGAGATGGCGCGCAACGAACAATACGGCGCCAAGCTCGGCTCGGCGGTGATCGTCCACGCCTTCACCAACCCCGTCATTCAGGCGATGGGCCGCTATCTGCAAGGGCACAGCCTCGTCACGCTGCCGATGGACCTGCTGCGCGGTTTTTCGCGCGGCCAGGCGGATGAAGCGGGCCTGATCCTCGAAGACGCGATGAACCATCTTGAAGGCGGCGCGCGCGAACAATCGGCGTGGATGAAGGCGCGCGAGGTTTCGCGCTGGCTGCCCGCCGTCGCCTCGCGCGCCTCCGGCCTCGACGCGGTCGCCGCCGCCTCGCGCCGCAGCGCCTTCAACGGGCAGATGAGCACCTATGGCCGGCTGGCGGGCAAGGCGTTCGAGGACCTGCCGCCGCGCACCCGCGACGTGCTGCAGGGCTTTGGCATCGAGGCGCCGCTGTGGGACCGGATGCGCGCCGCGCCGCTCTACGATCCCGAGAGCCGCGCGCCGATGCTGCGCCCGCAGGACATCAACGACGAGGCCGCGCGCATGGCCTATTATTCGCTGCTGCACGGCTCGGCCGAGACGCTGGTGCCGCAGAGCAACATGCGCGTGGCGGCGGCGACGGCGTTCGCCAACCGCGCCCCGCTGGGCCGCGAGATCGTGGCCAGCGCGCTGCAGTTCAAATCCGGCTTTATGGCGACGTTCATGCTGACGCAGCTGCACGCGATCCAGCGCGAGCTGAACCGCAACGGCGCGGCGCCCACGGCGGCCTATGTCGCCTCCTCTGTGATCGCCCTCAGCATCGCCGGCATGTTGACGCTGCAGGCCAAGCAGATCGCCAGCGGCAAGGACATGCGCGCGATCGACCCGACCACCGGCGAAGGGCGCGACAGCTGGGGCCACGCCTTCCTCACCTCGGGCGCGCTCGGCATCTACGGCGATTTCCTGTCGTCGGAGATTTCGAGCTACGGCCACAGCTTCCTCGAAACCCTCGCCGGCCCGACCGTGACCGGCGCGTCCGACCTGCTCCAGGGCGGCGTGACGGCGGCCAAGCGCGGATGGTCGCTGGCGACCGGGCACAAGGCCCCGCCCGGTTCCGAGGAAGGCGACATGGTCAAGGCGCTGCGGAACAACACGCCGGTGCTTTCGACCCACTGGGCTTTGCGCGCCGCGTTCAACCGCGTCATCCTCGACCAGCTCTCCTATATGCTCGATCCCAAGGCGCACCAGAACATGCGCGCGCAGGAAAACCGCATCCGCCAGGAGACAAATCAGGGCTATTGGTGGAAGCCCGGCGAACTGACGCCGGACCGCCCGCCGCAGCTTACCGTCCCCTCCCGGTGATCATTTGACCTGAGCGTGGGGGCGTCATTCTGCCCCCATGTCGTTCCAGAACCCCCTGCCGGCCGGCGTCCGTCAAGTCGTGCCCGACTTCGTGTCGGACGGCCAGACGGTGCTGTTTGGCTTCCCCTATCGCGTCTGGGCCGCCGCCGACATCGCCGTGTTCTGGCGCGCGGCCGGATCGTCCGTTTGGGCGGCGCTGGTCAACGGCATCGACTTCACCGTCGCCATCAACGGCACGACCTCCGCCAACATCACGCTGACGACCCCC
>CAIZGR010000009.1 GCA_903932535.1 uncultured Hyphomicrobiales bacterium
CACTAATACGAGTAGCGTTCCAATCGCTACTCGATGGCCGCTCAATTTGGCCAGTTTAATTGTCGCTAAGCGGCCATCATAATTGTCGCGCTGCACGCGGCCGCCGGTTCGGATCGACGGCGGCTTCGTCGTACCAGGCGTCGTTGTGCCAGCCGTGGAAGTCGGCGGTCGTGCGTATGGTCTTCCAGCCCCTCGCCTCGGTGAGCGCGAAGCCCGGGCCGATGTACCGTCGCAGGACCGACTTCAGAAGGGGATGCAGCGCGAGACGGACGACGGCCGGATCGACCGTCAGCGCGTTCTCGACCAGCACGCGCCATTTCTCGTTCTGCTCGTAGCCGCGCCACGTATTGAACGCGGGCCGCTCGAGAACGCGCTCGAAGGACTGCTGCAAGCCGCCGAGCGCCCCGGCGTCGAGCATCGGCGGCAGGGCGACGACGCCGTCGCGTTCCAGGGCTTCGAGCAGGTCGTCGGCGGACGAAGGCGGCGAAGGCTTGGCGAGCATGGATTCAGGACCCGGCCCGGGGGAAAGACGTCGATTCGACGTCGCGCGTCCGCAGGCCCAGCGCCTGGTAGTGTCGCAAGGTGTCGCGGACCATCGTGGCGAGCGAGAACGACGTCTCGGCGCGGCGCCGGGCGGCGGCGGCCATGGCGGCGCGCAGGGGCTCGTCGGTGAGAAGGCGGACGCAGGACTCGAGCAGGGCCGCGCGGTCGCCGGGCTCGATCAAGAGGCCGGTTTTCCCGTCGAGGACAACTTCCGGGACGCCGCCGACACGCGCGGCGACCGCCGGCACGCCGGAGGCGGCGGCCTCGGCGACGGTCAGGCAGAACGCCTCGTGCCAGCGGGAGGGCGCGAGGATCAGGTCTGCGGCCGGCAGCAGCGCCTCGACGTCGTTGCGCAAGCCGAGGTAGCGGACGCGTGCCGAGGTCCGGCGCTCGACCTCGGGGGCGAGCGGACCGTCCCCGATCCAGATGAACGCGACGTCGTCCTTGCGGCGCAGAACCTCGTCCTGGATGGCCAGGATGTCGTCGACCCCCTTCAAATCCGTGAATTGACCGACATAGAAGACGCAGCGCCGATCCGGCTCCACGCCGAGGCTCGCGCGCAATCGGCTCCGTTCGTCCGGCCCGGCGACCGGCCGAAATCTCCCGAGGTCGACGCCGTTGAACAGCCGCTTCACCTTGCGCCGAGGCGCGCCGACCTCGCGGCGGATCTGCTCGCCCACGAAGTCCGAGACGGGAAGGTAAAGGTCGACGAAGCTGGCCAGGAACATCCGGCGCAGACCGCGCAGCGACGCCGTCGCGGCGCCGCTCTCGAGCGAAGTCCGCGAGCCGTGATCGGTGAACACGAAGCGCCGCACCCCGAGCGCCTTGGCCAGAAGCGCCAAAGACGTCGACGGCGAGCCGAAATGACAGTGCACGAGTCTGGGGCGCAGCCGCCAGACGGTGCGGGCGAAGAAGCCGGAGTTGTTCAGGTCCTCGTCGGGCGCGCACGTCACGCCTGCGCCGCGCTCCTCGAGCGCCGAGCGCACCGCCGGGTCGATGAGCAGACGGGCCACGACGTGGAGGCGCAGTCCGGCTCTGGCCAATTCCTCGGCCGCCGCGACGAGATAGTCTTCGAAGGAGCCGCGCTTGCGCAGATGCCCGAACACCCAGTGCAGCACGACGGGACGCCGATCGTCGTGCGAGCCCGGCCGCGTGTGAGCCCGGCCCGCGGACTCGGTGGCGTAGGCCGGGGCTTGCGAGGACATGGGACCGCTCTTTCCGACAGCCGCGACGAAACTGCGCCCGAGCTTTCCGCGCCGCGGACGCAAGGTCCGCGCCACGCGGCGATGGGAGGCCGCTTCGGCCGGCGCGCTCCTTTGTTTGATGTTTTCGGGCAGCTTCGCGCCGCCGGCTTTGCGAAACGCAATGCCGGCAATGCAAATTGCGGCGCCCGAGCGCCGCATCGCGGGGAACGCGCGGCCTCCACGCGCAAGAGGAAAACGTGCTTTGCCCGGGTTGTCCGCCCCTCGACGTCATGGATCGGGTCGGCGGAATCGGACGCGGCCTCTCGACGAGCCGGGTGGCCGCGCCAATCCCTGCGTTGCCAGCGTCGGGTCGGGATGAACCCGCGTCGCTTTGCGAAGAATTGGGGCCGCTCGGAACGAATCGGGCGACATGCCGATGAACTCGGCCGGCGCCCCGATTTGCATCCTCCGGGACTCATAAACGGCCGTATTGATGCGTTGTTGCCGAAGATTAGAGCGTCTCCCGTGGCGGAGATCGGTACAGGTTCGACGCCGATCACGAAGATTGATCGGTGCCTGCGGGACGAGTAGCGATTATCAGGTTGATAGGTCAACAGGCAAGGTGTTGTGATCTCAACAAATATAGAGGCAAAACAACATAATAAGAAAATCGATGAACGCGACGATTTGCCCTATTATATCTTACCTTTGCTTCATATATTGCCTTGGTCGAAGGCGGGAGTCGCGTGCTCATGGTTTGCGAACACGGGTCATCCGGGAAGGGCTGGAGACGCGGCGGCGCGGCCTCGGATCAGGCCGCACGGGAACCGCCCGCCGCCGTGCTGTTCGACAGTAGGCGTGGCGCATCCTCGCGGTTCGCCATGGAGCAAGGATTTATGTCATGACGCTTCGGTATTCGGCTGCCCTCTTCGCGACGACGTTTCTTGTCGGCGTCCCGTGCATCGCGCAGGCGGCGTCCCCTCTGATGATCACGACGGCGAGTTGTCCAAACGGCGTGCAGGGTCAAGGCTATATGGGCTGCGTCATCGGCGTGACCGGGGGCGTTTGGCCTTACACGTTCGCAGTCGATCCAAATTTTGCGAGTCTACCGGAAGGCTTGACGCTCAATTCCGGCAGCGGGGTCATCACCGGCTCGCAAATCGGCGGTCAGGGCACGTATCAGCCGAATATCATCGTCACGGACCACGCGGGCGCTCGGACCGCTCAGCAGGTGACATTTGCAATCAACGGCGCAAATGGCTTCCTGGCGTCTATTTTCACCTCCAATTCGATCTTTCATCACAGGATGGACGCGGCGACGACCGGATTGCCGGTGGACACGTCGCCCGCCGCGCCGATCTTGAGCGCCTACCTGCCTGCGCCCATAAGAGCCGCGTTCGGCGGAGCGGCCTATGCCTCTGTTCCCAACGGCATCCCGGTTTTTTCGGTGCCCCAGAATCAGCAACAAGTCGCCGTGAAGACAACGACATATCAATCGTATTTCACCTCCGCCCCAATCCCCTGGAACGCCCCGGTGCAGGGGACGGCCAATTCGACGGGCGACCGGCACGTACTCATTTATGTCCAGGGGGGCGGAAACCAGTCGCCGGCGCTCTATGAAATGTGGGTCGGCCAGTACCAGGGCGGATCCTTGGGCGCGGGCAATCGCAACGGGCCTTGGACCGACGGCTCCAATGCGCTGTGGCCGAATGTCAACAGCGACGCGTTGACGCCGCAGGGCAAGGGAACATCGGACGCTGCAGGCCTGCCCTATGCGCCGCTGCTCGTGAACGCCGACGAAGTGATCGGAAACGGAACGCCGGGCGCGCCGAGAGGCGCCATCCAGCACACCATCCCGTTCACGGTCAATTACATGTTGAACTACTGGGTCTGGCCGGCGACGCAATCCGCCGGCGCTGGCAGTTGCACGGACAAGAGCGGCAACGTCATCCCCCCGGAATCGCAGATCTCGCAGTCCGCGCCGCCGGCGAGTTGCAACTGGAGCGGGCCGGCGGGGCAGATCTACCGGCTCAAAGCCTCGGTCCCGACGCCTGCCTGCGCCGCAACGAGCCCTCAAGCCGCCGTCATCATTCAGGCGCTGCGTAATTATGGCATCATCATGATCGATAACGGCGGAAGCGGCGGAAACGGTTTTCTGGCCGGCACGCCCGACGCCCGCTGGAACGACGCCGATCTGAGGTGCTTGGTCAATCTGAATCTGGCCGCGTTCGAGCCCGTCAACGTGTCGAGTTTGATGGTCAGCAACAACAGCGGCGCGACCAGGAGCACCGTCACCGCCCGCTTGACCGGAACCGCAACCGCCGCCGTCGGCGCGACCAGGAGCACAACTTCTGCCGCCCGTTGAAATCCTGCACGGGGCCAGGGGCGATCGGCGGCGCGGACCCGGGGGCCGAAGCCCGAGGCCCGACGCGCCTACCGCCCGTAAAGGTTAGCAAATAGCGCTCGCCGGGGCTGTCGATGCTTGCGGCGACCGCAACTTTCGGGCGTCCGTAGCGGTCGAACAGTCGAGCCTCGATTCTTCGCGTGTTTTGCCGGCTCGCAGGCGGAGCCCCGACGGCGTATCGAAATCGGCGCCGCGCTCAGCCGCTGGCCTGCCGCGGTCAGAACACCCTGTCGGGCGCGATCGAGACCGGCGTCGTCGATCCAATCGGCGCCCTTGTCCGAGGCCGGCGAATTCGGCAGGCGCAGGTTGCGCGGGACCCGCGCCGCCTCGGGCTCGGCGGTTCCGCGCGGTCGCATCCGCGGGATCCGTTCCTTCGCGGGAAACGCCGCCATGGCGAAACAATTCGCGTTTTGCAAAACCTCGCGCGACGCGAAGACCGGCGAGGCCGGCCGCCGGCCAGGACCCGATCGCGACCTCCTGCGGCTTCCGTCATCGCGCCGGTCCCCCATTTCACGGCTCGCCCACGGGCCGGAGGCTCCCTTCGCGCTCAGCGGGACCGTGGGCCCGGTTCCGCGGCTTCGGTGAACGCTGCGATATGCGGGCGTCGGCGCGACCACGGGCAGCGCGGCGCGTCGACTTGGAAACGCTGGCATTCTCCTTTCGTGTCCATTCGACAATACGGCAATCTCGTCAAAGGTGTGTGTCATGAAATCCATTGGATATGTTCTGGCTGACTTTCCGATTCTTTCAGAGACTTTCGTCGGCGACGAAATCCGCGCCATGACCGGACGCGGCCATAGGATCCTGCCGATCGTCACAAACCTGTCCGACGGGCCGGCGCAGACCGCCGACCGGCTTCTCGCCCGCGACGCCAGGACCGTGTCGTCCGCGTCCGCCGCGGACGCGCTTCGGAGCCTTGCCCGGCCGGCACGCAGCGCCTTCGCGGCGCTGCAGTATCTCGTGAAACAGAAGGGGCTCGCGCGCCACTCGCTGATGTGGAACGCGATGAAGATCGCTGCGATCGCGCGGGAGCACGGCTGCGGCCATTTGCACGCGCACTTTTCCGGCGGCGCGGCGGCCCACGCGATCGTCGCGGCGCGCTGGATCGGCGTGTCCGTGTCTTTCGTCTGCCATGGACACGACGTTTACGCCGAGCCCGCGGACCTGCCGGCCAAGCTCGAGGCCGCAGACGCCGTCGTCGCAGTCTGCAAGGACATAGAGTCCGATCTTCTCGCGCTCGCCCCTCGCGCGAACGTCACGACCATTCATTGCGGCGCCGACCCCGAGGTTTTCCAGCCGTATCACGCGCAGGAGTTCACGCGTAAGCTGCTCTTCGTCGGCCGGCTTGTCGAGCAAAAGGGAATCGACGATCTCCTGTCGGCTTTGGCGATCCAGGGGACAGCTTGCATCGACATCGTCGGAGACGGCCCGCTGCTCGGTCAGCTCCGGGAGCGGGCGGAAGCGCTCGGCGTCAGTGATCGCGTCGACTTCCTCGGCGCTCGCCCGCGCGAATGGATCACCGAACACGGCCCGAGCTACTTCGGATTTGTGGCGCCCTTCAAGCAGGGGCCCGACGGAACGAAGGACACCGGCCCGGTGGTGATCAAGGAGGCCATGGCGATGGGGCTTCCCGTGGTCGCGACCCGCTTCATGGGGATCAAGGAGATCGTGTCGCCGGAGACTGGGTTTCTCGCCAAACCGGCCGATCCGGCCTCGCTCGCCCAGGCGATCGACCAACTCGTCGCCCTGTCCCTGCCGGAACGCGCGGCGATCGGCCTGCGCGCGCGCGCGCGCTTGATCGCGTTTTTTCCCTCGACGCGTCGTCGCTGGCGCTGTCGCGCCTCTTCGAGGCGGTCTGACGATTCGCGCTTCGAAGGCGCTGCGCGCGTTCCGGCTTTCCGGCGCGAGCGGGCCGGCGAGGGGGCTGTCCGGGTCGAGCGCGTGCTTGGGGCCGGCCGCCGCGCGCCCTCGGGCTTTGGCGGCATGCGCCGATCGCCGGAAAGCGCGTGGCGTCCAGAAAACAAAATCTATACGCTGTTCGATACCCGGGATAATGACCGAGGGTCTTGGACTTGGGTTGGCTTCGAATTCGTGGCATCCCCTTTGCTCATCGAGCGGCAAGCCTGTCTCAAGTCCGCGCCAAGAGGCGACGTCATGAAAACCATCGGTTATGTCCTGGCTGATTTTCCTATTTTCTCGGAGACTTTCGTCGGCGATGAAATTCGAGCGATGACCAAGCGCGGATACGAGATCAAGCCGATCGTCATGCACCTGTCGGACGGACCGGCGCAGGAGGCGGACAAGGTTCTCGCGCGCCACGCCCGGGCCGTGTCGTCCGCGTCCACGGAGGCCGTGCTTCGGACGCTCGCCCGCCCGGGACGCAGCGCCTTCGGGGCGTTGTCCTATCTCGTGCAGCAGAAGCGGCTCCCTCGCAGATCGCTCATGTGGAATGCGATGAAGATCGCCGCGATCGCGCGCGAGCATGGATGCGCCCATTTGCACGCGCACTTTGCCGGCGGCGCGACGGCCCACGCGATCGTCGCGGCGCGCTGGATCGGCGCGTCGGTCTCGTTCGTCTGCCACGGGCACGACGTCTATGCGGAAGCCGAAGATCTCCCGGCAAAGCTGAAGGCGGCCGACGCGGTGGTCGCGGTCTGCGACGACATGGCGTCCGATCTGCGCAACCTGGCGCCGGGCGTCGATATCGTCACGATCCCTTGCGGGACCGACCCCGACGCCTTCCGGCCGTCCCGCGAGGACGAGCCGATACGGAAGCTGCTGTTCGTCGGCCGGCTCGTCGAGCAGAAGGGAATCGACGATCTCCTGACGGCGCTGGCGATGCAGGGATCGGCTTCGGTCGACCTCGTGGGCGACGGGCCGCTGAAGAACAGCCTGCTGGAGCGCGCGAAAGCGCTCGGGGTGAGCGATCGGGCCCGGTTCCTCGGCGCCCGCCCGCGCGAATGGCTGCTCGAGAACGCTCCGCGTTATTTCGGCCTCGTCGCCCCGTTCAAGACGGCGCCCGACGGTTCGCGCGACGCCGGCCCGATGGTCGTCAAGGAAGCCATGGCCATGGAGATGCCTGTCGTCGCGACCCGCTTCATGGGCAACAAGGACATGATCACCGCGGAAGTCGGGTTTCTCGCGGAGCCGGCCGATCCCGCCTCGCTCGCCGAGGCGATCGACAAGCTCGTGAACCTGCCCCTGCCGGAACGCGCGGCGATGGGCCGGCGGGCCCGCGAGCGCATGATCGCGCTGTTTTCCCTCGACGCGTCGTCGCGAGCGCTGTCGCGCGTCTTCGAGGCCGCCTGATGTTTCGCTTCCTGACGGCGCTCCGTTCGTTCTGGCTGTTCGGCGCGAGCATTCTGCTGACCAAGGGATTGGCTCTGGTCACGCTTCCGCTCGTGACCGGCCATCTCGCGCCGTCGGACTACGGTCGCCTCGAAATCGTGACCAGCGTGGTCGAGGCGTTCGGAATCGTCATGACGCTCGGCATCGCCGACAGCCTGTTCCGCTTCGCGGGGCCGGAATCGGGCGCGCGTCAGCGCGAGGTCGTCGCCGGTCTGACGGGCTTGGCCATGACGCTCGCGGCCGTCATCGGAGCGCTTTTGCAGGTCGGCGTCTGGACGCTCGCCCCGCGCGTCGGGCTCGGCTTCGTCCAGACGCCGCTGGCGATCGGCCTCGCGGCGGCGACGCTCTCCGGGCTCATCGAACTGCCGCTCGCATGGATCCGCCTGCGCGGGCACGCCGGCGCTTTCCTCGGCTTCACCGCCGCCCGCGCGCTGCTTCAGGTCGCCACGATGGCGGTCACGCTGAACGCCGGGTTCGGCGTCACCGGGCTTCTGGCCGGCAACGCCTCGGTCGACGCCCTAATCGCCGCCACCCTGCTGTCGCTCCAGATCCGCGAATGCGGCGTGCGCCTCGATCGCCCGACCTTCGCCCTGGCGGGGCGCTACAGCCTGCCGCTCATCGGGGGGGCGCTGTCCATGTTCGTCCTGGGCTCCTGCGACCGGTGGTTCCTCGCGGGGGCCGTGCCGACCGCCACGCTCGGGTTCTACGGCCTTGCGGTCAAGCTGTCGCAGATCGCGCCGCTCGCCATCCAGCCGTTCGGCCTCTGGTGGTACGCCCGCCGCATCGCGGTCCTCAAGCAGCCCGGGGGGATCGAAGACAGCCGGCGCGGCGTGGCCATCGGGATGACGCTGCTGGCCGGGGGGGCGGTTCTCTCCGGGGTCGGCGGGCCGGTGCTGGTCAACGCGCTGTTGCCGCACGCCTATCGTGGGGCGCTGCCCTATCTTCCCTGGCTCGTCCTGGCTGCGGCGCTCAACGAGCTGTGCAGCCTGGTCAACGTCGGGGCTTACGCCGGCCGTCACGGCTATCGCGTCCTGGGCGTCAACTCGGCGGGGGCGGCCGTCGCCCTGGCCGGCTACGTGGCGCTGACGCAGCCTTTCGGGGTGTGGGGCGCGATCGCCGCCACCATCGCGGGCCACGGGGCGCGGCTTGCGCTCTATCTGCACCTCGGCCGCGTCGACGCGCCGATTCCCTACCCCTGGAGACTCGCTGCGGCGCTGTTCGGCCTCGTCGCCTTCCTCGTCGTCGGCGTCAAGTTCGCGCCGACCGCCGTGATCGCGGCGCCTATGATTTTGATCGGCCTTTCGGTTTTCGCCGCCATCGTCTGGCGCGTCGCCGCGCGCGATCTCGGCCCGCTGTTTCGGAGCCAGCCGGCATGACGGCGGCGGGCGTTCGGCCGAGCGCGTCGCTGGGGCGCCCGAGCCACCACGTCCTCTTCGCGCTCGTCGTTTCTGCGCTGGCGATGCTGCCGGCGCTGGTGTTGCCGCCGTCGATCGCGCCGTTGGCGCCGATCGGCGTCGGACTCCTTCCTTTGGCCGCTCTATTCGCGTTCTCAAATCCGTTCGTTCTCTGCCTCGGCTTCGTGATTTTCTCTTTCTTTCGGGTTCACGAGGCGTTTCCAGCGCTCGGTCCGCTGCGGATCCCGCAGATGCTGGCTGCGCCGACGCTTCTGGTTCTGTGCTGGCACGTTCTGGTGAAGCGCAGCATCGAACTCTACTGGAGCCGGTCGCTGACGATATTCACGATCTTCTTCGGGTTGGTCACGCTCGGCCTGCCGTTTGCGGCGAACAGGCCCGAGTCCATCGGATACTGGATGGCGACCTACTGGAAGATTGCGATCATGACGCTCGCGATCGCTTGGCTCACGCGCCGCCCGCGCGACTTCGCGGCCGCTTCGCACGCCTTCGTGGTCGCCGGCGTCCTGATCGCAAGCGTCGCGCTCTACAACAAGGCCCACGCGATCGGCCTCGTGGAAGGCACGCGCGTCACGATCTCCCGGGACACCGGGTCGGTGCTCGGCGATCCCAACGACCTGTCGCTCGTTCTGCTCTTCCCGTTGAGCTTCGCCGTCTCGCTCTTCACCTGCCGGACGAGCTGGCTGAGCGCCCTGTTCGGGCTGGCGGCCTCGGGCGCCATCGTCGCCGCGATCATCGCCACCCAGAGCCGAGGCGGGCTGCTCGGGCTGTTGACCGTGTTCGGCGTGTTCGGTCTGCGCATGATCAAGTCGAAAGCCCTGCTGCTCGGCATCGTAGGGGTGGCCGTCCCCGTGCTGTTCGCCGCGGCGGGCATCTCGGGACGGTCCTCTGGCGGGGCCGCCGAGGCGGGGGCGATCGACGAATCGGCGATGGGCCGCATCTACGCGTGGGGCGCCGCCTGGAACATGGCGACCACGCGTCCGCTCAACGGCGTCGGCCTCAACGGATTCGTCAGCAACTATTTCGCTTTCAGCCCTCACTGGGACGGCCACAACCACGCCGTCCACTCGACTTGGTTCAACGTGCTCTCGGAAACTGGATTTCCCGGAATCATCACGTTCTTCGCGATGATCGTCACGGTGGAAATATCGGCTTACCTTTCGCTGCGCGAGCTGGAAAAGCCCGGAGCGCCGATTCCGGCGCGCGCGATGGGGAACGCCGTGCTCGCGGGCGTGGCGGGCTTCTGCGTATCGGGCACGTTTCTGACCCAGGGCTTCACTTGGCCGATCTATGTCCAGCTCGCGCTGGGAACGGCCGTCTCGAATTTCGCATGGCGCGAAAACAGTCCTTCGCAAGCCGCGAAGTCGACCGGCCTGACGTCGCATTCCTGAAACCTCGACCCGTTTCGGGCCGTTCATGGCTGGCACGGCGGTTGCAACCCTCCCGTCATCCTTATTGGGAGGCGCCGGGACAATGTGTGGGATTTTCGCTGCGGTCAGTGACAGGCCTGTCGCCGGCGTGCTGGTCCAGGGGCTCAAGCGGCTCGAATATCGCGGCTACGACTCAGCCGGCGTGGCGACGATCGACGACGACGGCATGAAGCGCGTCTGCGCCGTCGGCAAGGTCGCGGCGCTCGAGTCGCGCGTCGAGGCCGAGCGGCTCCCCGGCTGCATCGGGATCGCCCACACGCGGTGGGCGACGCACGGCTCTCCGAGCGAGGGCGATTCGCATCCGCAGATCGCCAGCGGCGTCGCCGTCGTCCACAACGGCATCGTCGAGAATCATGGCGCGCTGCGCCGGCGTCTCAAACGCCAGGGGTGCAATTTCCACAGCGAAACGGACAGCGAGGTCATTCCCTGGCTGATCTCCAGGGCGGTCGCCGACGGTTTGGGCGCGGCGCAGGCCTTGAACCTGCTCGACGAGGCGCTCGAAGGCTCGTTCGCCGTCGCGTTCATGACCGAGGCCGACCGCAACGTCCTTCACGCCAAGCGCCATGGCAGCCCCCTCGTCGCCGCGCTAGGGCCGCAGGGCGGCTACCTCTCGTCCGACATTTCGGCGCTCGCGGGTCTCGCGAAAGAAGCGATCGTGCTGAGCGACGGCGATCTGGTCGAGCTGCGCCGCGACGCGATCGCCGTGTTCGACAAGATCGGCCGGCCGGTCTCGCGTCCGCGCCTGCCGGTCGAGGCGAGCGGCGGCGCCTTCGACAAGGGCGGTTATCACCACTACATGCTCAAGGAAATTCACGACCAGCCTTCGGTCGCGCGCGCCGTCGAAAGCCGCTATGATCGGGGAGACTTCATCGGCGAACAGATCAGGCTCGACTTCGATCAGGTCGATCGCATTCGCCTGATCGCTTGCGGGACGTCGTATTATGCTTGCCTGGTCGCAAAGCGGTGGTTCGCGGAAATCGCCGGGGTTTCGGCCGAGGTGGATCTGGCTTCCGAGCATCGCTACGCGCCCCACGTCGCCGACGGCCTGCGCGAGGCTGCGATCCTGGTGTCCCAGTCCGGGGAGACCGCCGACACGCTCGCCTCGCTCGAGAAGCTCGAGGGGCTCGGGGTTCCCACCATCGGCATCGCCAACCAGCAGGCCTCGACGCTCGCGCGCGAGGCGGACTACTTTCTTCCGCTGCTCGCCGGGGCGGAAATCGGCGTCGCCTCCACCAAGGCCTTCACCGCGCAGTTGCTCGTTCTGGCGCGATTCGTCGCCCACGTCGCCGAACAGCGCGGCCATCGCGCCGCCGCGAGGCGCCTGCGCGCCGCGCTCGGCGAAGCGCCGAAGGCGATGGAGGCCGTCCTGCACAACGAGGCTGCAATCGTCGCGGTGGCCGAGACGTTCGCCAAGGCTCGGAGCGCGCTCTTCGTCGGCCGCGGCGCGCTCTATCCGCTGGCCATGGAGGGGGCTTTGAAGCTCAAGGAGATTTCCTACATCCACGCCGAGGGCTTCGCGGCGGGCGAGCTCAAGCATGGGCCGATCGCGCTCGTCGACGAGCAGACGCCGGTCGTCGCGCTGGCGCCGACGGGCGCGCTTTTTTCCAAGCTCGCCTCGAACGTGCGCGAGATCGCGGCGCGCAAAGGCCGGATCATCCTCATAGGCGACCGCAAGGCGCTGCTGGCGCTCTCGGACGTCGCCGACGCCTCGCTGACCCTGCCTACCTGCGACGAGCTGATCCAGCCGATCATCGCCGCGATCCCCCTGCAGTTTCTCGCCTATCATGTTGCGGCGGCGCGCGGGCGCGACATCGATCGGCCGCGCAACCTCGCCAAGTCGGTGACAGTCGAATGAGCGCCTTTTCAGCCCTGAGGCGGTGGATCAAGGAGCGCCGCCACCCGCTCGCGGACTTGCTCTATCGCATGGCGATGGCGCTGCGCGGCTTTTCCGTGCCGGTCATTCCCGGCGTGCACAAGGCCCTGTACATGGGGTGGGTGGGCGGTCGCGGAATGGTCGCCAGCGCCATGCGCGTCCTCTGGTGGACGCCGCTCTTCCAGTCGCGCCTGGCCAAGCCCGCGCCGCGCCTGTTCCTCTACAGCGGCCTGCCGCTCGTCCTGGGGCCGGTGCGGATCACGCTCGACGCCGATTGCCGCATGTCGGGACAGACGACCATTTCGGGGCGAACCGCCGGTTCGACGACGCCCGAGCTGACGATCGGCCGCAACTGCGACATCGGATGGCAGACGACGATCGCGGTCGGCCGGCGTGTCGCGATCGGCGACAATGTCCGTCTCGCCGGCCGGAACCTGCTCGCCGGCTATCCCGGCCATCCGCTCGATCCGGAGGCCAGAGCGCTCGGCCTGCCCGACACCGAGGATCAGGTCGGCGACATCGTGCTCGAGGACGGCGTCTGGCTTGCGACCGGCGTCACCGTCTCCGCCGGCGTGACGATCGGCCAGGGGAGCGTGGTCGCCGCGGGCAGCGTGGTGACGCGGAATCTGCCGCCGGGCGTGCTCGCCGCCGGGGCGCCGGCGCGGGTGATCCGCAAGATCGTGGAGTGAAGCATGCCGCGCGGAATCGTCGCCTTCGCCGAGGACTGGGGCGGACTGCCGAGCTCGACCCAGCACATCGTCGGGCGGCTGGCGCGCGACCGGGACGTGATCTGGGTCAACTCTATCGGGCTGCGCCGCCCGCGCCTCGACCGGCGCGACCTCGCGCGCGTGGCCGGAAAGGTTCGCGGCCTCCTCTCCGGCAGGGCGCCGAACGCCGCGCCCTCGGCCGACAGGCCCGAGCGCCTGACGGTGGTGAGTCCGATGGCCGTGTCGTGGCCGGGCAGCGGCCTCGCCCGCTTCGTCAACCGCGCAGCGCTCGGGCGGCAGCTTCGCGGCAGGATCGCCGCCCGGGGCATGGCGCGACCGATCCTGTGGACCTCGCTGCCGACCGCGGTATCCGTGGTCGGCGCGCTCGGCGAGGGACCGATCGTTTATTATTGCGGCGACGATTTCGGCGCGCTCGCCGGCGTCGACCATGGGCCGGTCAGCGCCATGGAGCGCGAGCTGGTCGAGCGCGCCGACCTCATTCTCGCGGCGAGCGAGGCGCTGGCGGCGAAGTTTCCGGCGAGCCGCACCGCGCTCGTCCCGCACGGAGTCGATTTCGCCCTGTTCTCGACGCCCGCCCCGCGCGCAGCGGATCTGCCGGCCGCCGGGCCGATCGCCGGCTTCTACGGATCGATCGCCGAATGGATCGACGTCGAGCTGGTCGCGCGCTGCGCGACGACCATGCCCGACTGGACCTTCGTGCTCATCGGACAGGCCCAGGTCGACGTGAGCGGCCTCCAAGCCCTTCCGAACGTCCGCCTGCTCGGGCCTCGCCCACACGCCGCCCTGCCGTCGTACGCGCAGCACTGGGACGTCTCGCTCCTGCCATTCCGCGACACGCCGCAGATCCGCGCCTGCAACCCGCTGAAACTGCGGGAATACCTCGCTGCGGGGCCGCCGATTGCGGCGATCGATTTTCCCGCGCTCGCGCCCTATGCCGACGCCGTCCGCGCGACGGCGGATCCGGCGCGCTTTGTCGAGACGATCCGGCTCGCCGCGGGCGACAGGGCGGACGGCGGTCGCCGCCGGGGGCATGTCGCTGAAGAAAGCTGGGATGCGCGCGCGAGCGCGGTCGACGCCTTGCTGGAGGCCCTGTGAGGCTCGCGCCTGCTCTCGCTTTTCTTTTTGCGATCGGCTGCGCGCCGATTCCCGGGATCGGCGGCGCGCCGGCTTGCGCCGAAAACTGGGCGGCGGCCCGCGGACGAACGCCGATCACGGTCAGCCCCGGCGCCCCGATCGTCGTCGAGCCCGGCCAGGCGCTCCTCGTCAGGGGCGTCGTTTCCGGCGACACGCCGGCGCCGCTGGTTCTTCGGGTCGACGACGGCCGTTCGTCGAACTACGCCAGCCGGGTCAACGTGGAGCAGCTGCTGCCGCCGGGCCCGTTCGTCTGGCATTATCCGCTCGCGGGCGCAAAGACGTCGGGCGGCCGCGTGCTCGACGCGCGCGACATCCGCCGGCTGATGCTGTTCGAGCCCGAGCGAGCGGGACGGGTCCAGGTCGAGGCGTTCGGCCTCGAGGCCGTCCCGCGTTTGCCCGCCGATTCGGTCGGCTTCAGCCTCGGCGCGCCCGACGCGCCGCTGATCGGCGGCCTCACCCGCTTGACGCCCGACGATCCGCGGATCTCCGCCCGCCACGCGGTCGCCGTCCGGCGGCCGTCTCCGGATCCGGTCGTGGCGAACGGGATCGCGGGCATCGAGCGCCTTCATTTCGATTGGCCGCGCGGTCGGGCGCACGTCTCGATGTGGCTGGAAGACGTGGGCGAGTGGGAAACCCTTCCGTATGTGCTTCAGCACCGGGTTCGCGTCAACGGCCGCGATCTCCTTTCCGTAAACCCCAGCCCCCAGCAATGGATAACCGGGCGCTATCTGGCCGGCCGCGACCGCGAGGCGAGCGCGAACGACGACGCCTGGACGGCGTTCGGACGCTTTCGCGGCGGCCTCGTGTCGGGAGACGTCGACGTCGGCGACGACGGCGTGACCATCGAGCTCGCCGGAACCGGGGCGCCCGCGAATTTTCTGTCCGCAGTGGTGATCGAGCCCGCCGGGCGCTCCCTCGCCCTGGACGCTGTTCAAGCCGCGCGCCGGCAATGGATGGTCGAGAACTTTCCGGTCGTCGAGGGCGTCAAGGCCGAACCCGTTCCGGTTTTCGGAACCGACGCGGCGTCCGCCCCGAACCCCTTGCGCGCCACGGTCGCGCCCGGCTCGGGCGCGCGGCTGGCCTTCGCCGCCGGCGGGTCCGGGCTGCGCGGCCGACCCACCCTCTCCATCGCGGCGCCGGCGCTAGAGGGGAGCGCTGTTGCGCTCCGTCTTTACGCCGCGCAATGGCGGCTCGACCGGACTGGGGCGAATTCGACCCTGCTCCGGCGAGACGACCGGCTTCTGCGCGGCGATCCGGCCTCGCTGCCGATTCTCCCGGGCGAGCCCCGCCGCTACTTGGCCTGGGCGAGCGCGCCGAAGGACGCGAAGCCGGGGGTCTACCGCGGAGCGGTCAGGCTCGCCGCGGTCGGGCGGGTAACGGTTCCGATCGAAGTCGAGGTCTTGCCCGTCAAACTCCCGGAGCCTGCGAGTCCGGCCGGGTTCTACCTCGACGAGGCCCCGCATCTGACCTGGTTCGACGGCGCCGGGGGCGATCGGGGCCGGCAGCTCGGGTGCGACCTTTCGACGCTCGCCCGCTTCGGCGTCCTCGGCGACGCCCCCGGACTCGCGACCCCGGATGCGCGGGGCCGCGCCGCCTTCCTACAGGATACGCGCAGGGCGGATTCGATGGGGGTCGCATCGCCCTGGCTCGCCTACACGCCGCTCAAGCGGCTGATTGCGACGCTCGGGACCGACGCCGCGGCGAAGCAGATCAAGACGGCGCTGGCCGACCTCGAGGCCGCGAAGCTGCCGGCGCCGGTCTGGGCGCTGTTCGACGAACCGGCAAACCTGGGGGGCGGCGAGAGCGGCGCGGCGGCCACGGCCGCCAAGCTGCGCGCGGCGGCGCCGAACATCCGTCTCGGCGGCCAGTTCAACAATCCCGGGGATCGCCGCTATCTCGATACGGTCGATGTCGCCATCGTCAATCCCGGTTACGGAATCGACGCCGGAACGATCGACGCGCTCAAAGCGGCCGGCCGCGAGGTCTGGCTCTACAACACCGGCGCCACCCGGTTCACCGCGGGCCTCTGGCTCTGGCGCACCGGCGCTTCGCGGTACATCCAATGGCATGCCCGCATGCCGACCGCCGACCCCTACGATCCCACCGACGGGCGCGAGGGCGACGTGCAGGCGTTCCCGCCCATGCCGGAGGTCTGCGCCGCCAACCAGGACATCGACGTCGCCCTGATAGCGATGGCCGAAGGGCTCGTCGACCAGCGCTGGCTGCAATGGCTGGCGTCCCGGCCGGAGCCGAAGGCGAAGACGCTGCGGGCCGAGATCCTCCGCGGCACGCCGGACGACTGGGCGTCGGCGTCGAAGGGCGGCGCGGACCGGGCCGCGGCGGTTCGTGAATCCATCCTCACGTTCGCGCGAACTTTGGAGTAGACTCGCCGGAACCTTTGAAGGCGGCGATGTTCACGGCGGGCGGGAGCAACGGAATGCGAGACGGCGCCGGGATCGCGCAGGCGAATCCGGGGAAGGCGGTTTGCATTTTGCGAATGGCCTTGGGGCTGGCGGCGCTGACTGGGCTGCCCGGATGCGCGACGGACCCGGGGCCGGTCGCGGACCTCCCTACGGGAGTGTCTGCGACGGCCGGCCCTGCGCCGGACGGGAAGCCGGCCGCGTTCGAGACCGCGCCCGGCGGGCCGGCGGAGACGCAAGCGGCCGCGATGACGGCGAAGGCGCGCGCGCTCGTCATCGGGGCCGCCAAGGCGGACTCGGGCGCTTCCAGGCCCGAACCGGCGGTCGACTTGGCCATGCTGGCGATGCGGTCGAATCCGGGGGCGACCTATCGCATCGAAGGTCCGGCTGCTCCGGGCGCGAAGCCCGATCTCCTGCCGCCCGATCAGGTGATGGAGCGTCTGCGGGAATTGTCCCACGCTCCGCGAGCCGAAGCCTCCGGCGGCGAAGGCGATGGCCGGGCCGAGGCGGTCCTCGCCCGGCTTCGGGAGCTTTCCCATCGGGCGCAGCCGGCGGACGAGGCGGCCCGGACAGCGGCCTCGTCCGCGCCGGCAAGCCGCGGCCCGTCGAGACCCGTGTCTCCGGAGTCGATCATGCGCCGGATGCAGGAACTGGCCGGGGCCAAGCGGGAAGCGGAAAAGCCGGAAGCGGGAGACGCAACCCCCGGCGCCGAAGCCTTCGGCGGTCTTGCCGCCTTCGCTCCCGCGCCCGCCATGGCGCGCACGCCCGCCGTCGACCGCGTGGTCGCGGGCTGGGGGGAGGGGGGTCGATGAGCCGGTTGCTCGGGGAGGTTGTGGGGATGGCGATCGGCGGCGCTTGGCGGCGGCGCTATCTCATCTGCATTCGCATTCTGGTGATGCCGGTGCTGGGGGCGGTGGCGGGCCATTTCACGCCCAAGGCCTACG
>CAIZGR010000010.1 GCA_903932535.1 uncultured Hyphomicrobiales bacterium
CGCGAGCTTTTTTTCGAGCTGCGCCTTGAGCACGTCGCCCTGGCGCCTGGCGGCGGTCGCCAGCAGGACGAGGCGGTCGACCCGCTCCGGCGCTTCGAGCGCGAGACGGTGCAGCGCGACAATCAGGATGGGAATCGCGCGACAATCAGGATGGGAATGCTTTGCCGCGGGGCTTGCGAAGGAAGGGCGTAGCCCGACCGTAGAAAGCCCCGCGGCGGCGGCGAGCGCCCGAGTGGCCTCGTCTGGCGGTAACGGCGGCTGGGATTAGGGATCGGCCTCTTTGTCGAGAGGACCGACTTCTTGCCCGGCCGACACGTCACTGATCGTCAGATGAGGTTATTCATGAACTTGCGTCGCAACCATTTGCCGGCGATTGCCGGCGCGAAGGCCGGATTCAGCGCGACAACCGCCTATCGGTTCGAAACGGATCCCCGACTTCCCAGCGAAAAGCAGGCGCGCCGGGAACGACGCCGAGCCGATCCCCTGGCCGATGTCTGGGACAACGAAGTCGTCCCGATGCTGAAGGCAGCGCCCGGACGGAGACCGATCGCCGTCTTCGAAGAACTCTGCCGCCGCCATCCAGATCTCAGCGCCGCAACGCGACGGACCCTCGAGCGCCGCATCCGGGCCTGGCGGGCGGTGAACGGCCCGGATCGGGAGGTCATCTTTCGCCAGGAGCATCCGCCGGGCCGGATGGGGTTGTCGGACTTCACCGAGGTGGCCGATCTGAGCGTCACCATCGCCGGCCAGATCCTCGATTGCCGCCTCTATCACTTCCGTCTGCCCTTCTCGGGCTTCGAACACGCCCATGTCGTGCTCGGCGGCGAAAGCTTCGTCGCGCTGGCCGAAGGGCTGCAAAACGCCCTCTGGACGCTGGGCGGCGTCCCCGAGCAGCATCGCACCGACAGCCTGTCGGCCGCCTTCCGTAATCTCGACGCCGAGGCGAAGGAGGATCTGACGAAGCGCTACGAGGCGTTGTGCGCCCATTACGGCATGACGCCGACCCGCAACAATCTGGGCGTCAGTCACGAGAACGGTTCGATCGAAAGCGCCCACGGCCATCTCAAGAGAGCGCTGGCCGACGCCCTCATGCTGCGCGCCTCGCGCGACTTCGAGGACCTGCCGGCGTGGCGGGGCTTCGTCGACGAGATCGTCGGGCGCGGCAACGCGCGCAACGCCAGGCGCATCGATCAGGAGCGCGCGGCGCTGAAGGAACTGCCGGATCGCAAGACCGCCGACTACGAGGAGGTCCATGTCGACGTCACCAGCTCCAGCGCCTTCACGCTGCGCAAGGTGTTCTACTCGGTCCCCTCGCGACTGATCGGCCACCGGCTGCGGGTGCATCTCTATGACGACCGGCTCGAAGGCTTCCAGGGCGCGACGCCCCTCTTCACCTTGCGCCGCGGCCGGCCCCAGCCCAACGGCAAGCATGGCCATGTCGTCGACTATCGGCATGTCATTCATTCGCTGCGCCGCAAGCCGATGGCGCTGCTCAATCTGGTCTATCGCGACCAGCTCTTCCCCCGCCGAGCGTTCGCCCTGGCGTTCGACGCCCTGCTCGCCGGTCTCGGCGAGAGACCCGCCTGCCGCGCCATGGTCGGGATTCTCGCGCTCGCCCACGAGCGCGCCTGCGAGGCGGAGCTCGCCCTCGCGTTGCAAGCGGCTCTCGACGACGGGGCTCTCCCCGATCTGGCGGCGCTGATCGAGCGCTTCCGCCCGAAGGACGCCGCCTTGCCCGTCGTCGTCGTCACTCTGCCCTCGCTCGCCCTCTACGATGAGATCGCGACAAGCGTGGGAGAAGCGGCATGAACGCCTCCGACAAGATCGACGCCGCCCGCATCGACCTGGCTCTGAGCGCATTGCGACTGCCGGGCATCAAGCAGATCTGGACCGCGCTCGCGGCGACAGCGGACAAGGAAGGCTGGCCTGCCGCCCGCTTCCTCGCGGCTCTCACCGAACAGGAGATGACGGAGCGAAGCCGGCGGCGGTTCGAGCGCCACCTGGAGGAAGCCCGCTTGCCGCCGGGCAAAACCCTCGACACGTTCGACTTCGCCGCCGTGCCGATGATCTCGAAGGCGCAGGTGCAGGCGCTCGCCGCCGGCGACGCCTGGCTCGAAAAGGGCGCCAATCTTTTGTGTTTCGGGCCGCCCGGCGGAGGAAAATCGCATCTCGCGGCCGCGCTCGGCTTGGCCTTGATCGAAAGAGGCTGGCGCGTCCTCTTCACCAGAACC
>CAIZGR010000011.1 GCA_903932535.1 uncultured Hyphomicrobiales bacterium
CGTCGCCCCGCCGGCGCCCGCGGCCGAGGCGCCGCAGAGCCCTGCCGAGGCGCCCCGGCCGGAAGGGGAGCCGACATGATGTCGCATCCGATCGTTTACGGGGCCATCGACGGCGTCCCGGTCGCCGGGAATTGCCCGCCCGGAGCGCTCGCCGCGACGCGCACGGTCACGTTGAAGGCGGCCTACCGGCGCTCGCCTCCCGCTGACTATCCCCGCCCCGATCCCGGCGCGCCGGCGGCGGCGAGCTTGACCGCGACGCCGCGGACCATCCCCGCCGGGACCACGTTAACCCTTTTTTCCGACGAGGCCGAGGCGCTGATCGCCGCCGGCTTCGCGACGGCCGCGTAAGGAGGCGTCGATGGCCTTGATGAAATTCTCCGCCGGCGCCGTCGTGAAAACTGCGGGCCTCGGCCCGCGCGAGATCCGCGTCGTCGCATCGACTCCGACACAAGACCGCGTTGGCGACATCCTCGAGCCGGGCGGCTGCAAGCTCGACAGCTACCGGAAAAACCCGATCGTTCTGGCCGACCACGACCCGTCGACTCCCGTCGGCACGGCGCGGCCGGTCGTCGTCGGCGACCGGCTCGAGGCGACGATCACCTTCGCGCCGGCCGGGATTTCCGCCAAGGCGGACGAATATTGCGGCCTCTACAAGGCCGGCGTCATGTCGGCTGTATCGGTCGGCTTCAATCCGATCAAATCCGAGCCGATTCGCGGCACAGGCGGAACACGATTCACCGCGTGGGAGCTATTCGAAATCTCCTGTGTCGCCGTGCCGGCGAACACCGAGGCCCTCGTTGTCCAACGAAGCCATGGGGCGTCCAACAGCGGCGAGGAATTGGCGCGCTCGGAAGCCCGCCGCAAGCGCCTCCTCGAGATTCTCGATCGGGCCGACGTCGGCCGCGCCGCCGCGTCCAGCGAGCCGGCCGCCCGCGTCCTGGGAGGCGCGCACCTGTGCGCGGAAGTGCGGGAGGCCGAAGTCAAGCGCCTCGCCGCGGTCTGGGGGCTTCCGCGATGACGGTTTGCGGCTTTTCCGCGAGCGGCGACGGCTGCTACGCGTGGGCGGACAGCGAGACGTACATCAATTCTAGGGTATTATCTGGCCACGAGCGGAAGCTCGGCGTTTCTCCTGGCCGAATCGTCGGCATCGGGGTGGGTTACTGGAGCGTGCTCGACCTGTTCTGCCGCTCCGTCGCCGGCCTCGGCGACGAGTCCTACGCGGTCGCGGTCGTCCGCCTGCCTTCGGCCCTGCGCCGCGCCGCGGAGATAAAGCGCGCCGAGATGCGCGGAATCGACCTCGCCTACGAAGCCGCGAACGCCTTCGCGATCGTCGGCCCGGACGGCGAAGGCCGGATTCGCGGCGCCGTCTTCGCCGAGGATCTGGACTTCGCCCCCGTCGAGCGCGACGCGTGGTCGTCGCCGCACGTCGCCCGCGCGCCGGGCAACGCGGCCGAGGTGCTCGAGGTCGCGAAGATGCAGCTCGGCTTCGTTCAAATCAAGGCGCCCGGCGCGACCGGCGGCAAGCTCACGATCGCGCGAATCGGTCGAGAGCGAGTCGCGACGACCGTCGTCCCGCTGCTCCTCGGCGACGAGCGCGCGTCGCGCACCGTCCCGGCCGCATCCGGGCCGCGCCTCGCCGTCGCCGAGGCGGACCGCCTGCGGCGTTCCTGGGGCATGTGAAGCGCCCTCGAAATTCCGGCGCCTGAATAGCGTCGGATGCGCCGCGGCGATCTGGCTCCATCGACCAGCGGCAAAAGGGGCGGCGCCGACAGGTCGCCGCCCCGAATTTCTCGGCGGGCGTTCCCGGAAGCCCCGCGCCGTCCCGCGCGCCGCGCCGCCGATCGCCCGCCCGCCGGGCCGCGCGCCTCAGCGCCTCGACGCCGAGGCGC
>CAIZGR010000012.1 GCA_903932535.1 uncultured Hyphomicrobiales bacterium
GGCGCTGCCTCGGCGACCGGCTACAGCGGCGCTGCCTCGGCGACCGGCTACAGGGGCGCTGCCTCGGCGACCGGCGACAGCGGCGCTGCCTCGGCGACCGGCGACAGCGGCGCTGCCTCGGCGACCGGCTACAGCGGCGCTGCCTCGGCGACCGGAAAGCATTCTGTCGCGATGGCATCTGGTTTCGCGGGACGCGCGAAAGCAAGCGCCACATGCGCGATCTTCCTCATCTGCCGAGACGAAAACACCAATGAAATCGTTGCAGTGCGCGGGAGCAAGGTCGGAGAGAACGGCGTCAAGCCTGACGTTTGGTACTCGCTGAACGCGGCTGGCGAATTTGTTGAGGAATCCTGACCATGCCCGACGCAGCCAACAAGATCGACGTTTTCAACGATGCCCTCCGGCAGTTCCAGGTCGAGCAGTGGCTCATGTCGCAGCGCGCCCGCTCGTGGCGCACCAGCGCCCCCGACGACCTCCGGCAGTTCGCAGACCACGCCAAGCGGCTTGGCGGTCTGTTTGACACACTCATCGCCGACGCCGGCGCTCTCGTCGCCGCCGAGCCGGAACTCGAAGGGCTCGACGAACTCACCGCCGAATACGCCGCATCCGTCCGCGCGCAGGCCGACAGGCTGGACGCCGACGCCCGCGAGCGCGCCGACGAGCCGCTGGCGTGGTCCCCGCGCCTCGAAGAATTCGTCTGACCGAAGGAGCCTCCCGGAAATGCCGCGCTATCTGAACCCATCAATCCACGGCGTCACGCGCATCGAAGCGCACCCGCTCGCCGTTAGCGGGGTCGACCTCACTTTCACTGGCCGCCCCGGAACCCCCGACGCCGAGTTCTCGATCTACGGCGAGGCCGAGGACCGCGAGAAGTTCCGCCGCCTCGCCGATGCGATCAACGCCATCTTCGCCGCGCCCGTCGCGCCGGCCATCGCAGCGGAGTAGAGCGCCGTGGACTTCCAAGCCCTCAGAGACGCCGTCCGAGAGGCGCACGAGCGCCACGACGAGCGGATGGCCGCTTCGCTCGCGCAGACCCGCGCCGACATCGAAACCGCCCGCCGGGAGTACGCATGGGCGCTCGCCGATTGCGGAGAGCACGGCACCCGCCCGCGCCGCGTCCGCCAGACCCAGACGGAGGCCGCGTGATGCACGCAATGTTCCAGATCGCCAAGGCGGACTACCTTGTCGAGTTTTCGTACAAGATCACGGCGAAGGCCCGTCCGGCGCGCGGGCCGTCCTACGCCTGCGGCGGAGAGCCGGCCGAGCCGATGGAATACGAGATCACGGTCAAGACGATCGTCCCCGATGACGGGACGAACGTCTTCCCGACGCTCGAAATGCCGGAATGGCTGAAAGACGCGCTGACACTGCACTTGCAGGAGTCCGACGAGGTCTACGCCGCAATTGAGGAGGACGCCGCCGCGCGCTCCGGCCCCGATCCCGACGACGCCCGGGACAGGGCGTTCGACGACGCGATGGAGGGCTAACCATGCGCCCCCTTTCCCCAGAACTCGCCGCGATCGCACAGCGCATCGAGGAAGCCGCCGAGAATGCGGCGCTCGACGTCCTACTGACCGAAGTCGAGCCCTACCGCCCGCGCTACACGATCGTCGTCGGCGCGTTCAAGACGGACTCCGTCGGCGGCATTGAGGCCGCGCTGCGCCTCGCGGCCCAATATCAGGCCGGCGTCGCGGTGATCCGCTGCGATGGGAGGCGGCCGTGAGCGCCCTCACCGTCCCGCGCGAGACTGTCGCGCCCCCGGCGCCCGTGGTCGAGTCCGACCCGTGTTCAATCGAGGGATGCGCGCGCCCGGCCCGCTCCAAATCTTTGTGCAACCGACACTACCGGCGCGCCCTACGAACAGGGGACCCGTTAACGCCAACCAGGAAGTTTTCGAACCGAGGGGAGCCGAGGAGATTTTTGCTTTCGATCCCGATGGATGGCGAAGGATGCCTCTCGTGGCCTTTTGGCCGCGATGCGCGAGGGAACGCAAAAATCTATGCCAATGGCCGTATGCAGAACGCAGCCCGCATTGTCTGCGAGCGAACTTTCGGCAAGCCCCCAAGCCGCTCACATGAGGCCGCGCACGATTGCGGGAAAGCGCACGAGGGGTGCATTGCGCCTTGGCATTTGCGGTGGGCGACGCCATCAGAGAATCAAGCCGATAGAATAATTCACGGAACGCATGTGCGCGGCGAAATGAACCCGATGGCAAAGCTTACAGACGCCCAAGTTGAGGAAATCCAGACATTGATCGGGCGATACAGACAAAGGGAAATCGCTGAAAAATACGGCGTCTGCCGGCAAACGATTAGCAGCATATTTCTTAGGAAGAGGCGGACATCAAAATGAGCGAAGTAGTCAAAATATCTGAGGCGCCGTCTTCATCTTTGAGCGAGAATGACCAGTGGGTGTCGCTCATTGAGCGCCTTGCGCTCAACCCTAACGTCGACCCGGACAAGCTCGTCAAGTTGTACGACTTGGCCGAACGGTCCCGCGCCGCCCGCGCCAAGGAGGCGTTTGCCCGCGACTTCTCCGAGATGATCCCGCACCTCCCGAGCATCGACCGGCGCGGCTGCATTGTCGTGTTCAGCAAGGCCGACCGCGACAAGGCCGGCGGCCCGCGCGAGACCGACACGCCGCAGCAGCGGACGCCATACGCGACCTTCGACGACATCCTGGCGGGGGTTCTCCCGGTCCTGTCGCAGTACGGGTTCTCCGTACGGTTCGAACACATCACGGTTCCGGCCGGCGACAGCTACCGGATCGCGACGAAGGCAGTCCTGACACACAGGGAAGGCCATAGCGAGGCGGCAGACACGCCGCCGCTCTTGCAGGACTCCTCCGGGTCGAAGAACACGGTTCAGGCCGTGGGGTCGTCCCTGCTCTACGGGAAACGATACGCCCTCCGGGCCATCCTCCCGATTGTCTCGCACGCGCCGCAGGATGCGGATGACGACGGTCGCGCGGCCGGCGCTGCGGCGACCATCGACGCCGATCAGATCGCCGACATCGAAACGCGCCTACGCGACACAGAATCCGACGTGTCCAAATTCCTTGTTTGGGTTGATGCCAAGTCAGTCGATGCCATGACGATCGCGCAATACAAAAAGGCGGTCTCCATGCTCGCCGACAAGGCCCGGAGGGCTCCGAAATGATCGTCCACGAGTGCGACCAGAACAGCGATGCTTGGTATCGCGTCAAGGTCGGTGTCCCGTCCGCCTCATCCTTCAAGGACATCCTTGCGGAAGGCAAGGGCCTGACCCGCAAGGCGTATATGCACCGGCTCGCCGCCGAGCGCCTGACGGGCGAGTTCTCCGAGATGTACACGAACGGCTACATGGAAGGCGGCCACGTCGTCGAGGACGAAATTCGCAACGCCTACGCGTTCCTGCATGACGTCGAGCCTGCCCGCCTCGGGTTCGTCACCTTGGACGATGGGTCGGCCGGGTGCAGTCCTGACAGCATCATCGGCGGAAAGGGCGGGCTGGAAATCAAGTCCGCGCTGCCGAACCTCGTCGTCGGCTACATCGACGCTGATCGCTTCCCTGCCGAGCACAAGGCCCAGGTCCAAGGAAACCTTTGGATCATGGAGCGCGAGTGGTGGGACATCGCAATCGGCCCCCGGGCGGGAAAGGGTGCCGAGGCGAAGATCGCGACCGGCGTTCCCTACTTCTTCAAGCGCACGTATCGCGACGAAGTCTACATTGCCGAACTCGCCGCCCAAGTCGCGCGGTTCAACGACGAACTGGCCGCGCTTGTCGAGCGGATCAGGTCCTATGGGGAGGCCGCATGACGCCCCTACTCGCGACATGGGACGGCGAGGTGTTCACCGTCGCCCGCCGCCACGCGAAGGACTGCGATGCGGCGCTCGTGGTCGGTCAACAATACGTCCTGACCGTCGAGAAGCAGCGATCCGACGCGGCGCATCGCTCGTTCTTCGCGAGCGTCAACGAGGCGTGGAAGAACCTTCGGGAAGACGACGCCGAGCGGTTCCCCACGCCGGACGCCCTTCGCCGATATGCCCTCATCAAGGCAGGTTTCTGCGACCGCCGGGACATCGTGTGCGAGAACAACAACGAGGCGATGCGCCTCGCCGGCATGGTCAAGGCGCTGGACGCATATTCGATAACGACCGTGTCGGAGCGCGTCGTGAGCGTGTGGACGGCTGAAAGCCAATCAAAGCGCGCGATGGGAAAGCAGCGGTTCAACGAGTCCCAGAACGCCGTCAGGGACTTCTGCGCCGCGATGATCGGCGTAGAGCCGGCTGCGCTGGCAAGAGAAACGGAAAGGGCAGCATAATGAGACTGCACATCGAACTTGGGGCGCTGTCGTGCCAGTGCGAAATATCGTCTCTTAGCGAGCATGATGCGCGTCGAATGGTTGCTTTATTCTTCAGCCGCATGGTCTCGCGTGATCGCTCCGCACCAGTCGCGCCCGCCGTTGAATACGATATTTTCTATTCCGGTCACGTGGAAGGCCGACAGATTGAGGTCATCAAAGCAATTCGGTCGCTGACGGGCTTCTATCTCAAGGAGGAGAAGGACGCTTCCGAACGGCGGGGGACTGTCCTTTCCCGCGTACCGGCGGACAAACGTGACGAATGGCTGAGAACCCTTCGCCTACCCGGGGCTGAAGTCGAAGCGAGGTCCACGCGCGGCGTCGAGCCTGCGGCGCTGGGGCGGGAAGGAGCGGCGGCATGAGAAACCTTCACGAACTCGACGCTTACCGTCGATGCACGCCGGACGTGTTCGAGGCTTTCGGAAACGTTGGCGATGAGACATGCGGCGTTTTCGACCTTCCGCACCCCAAAACCGGCGTGACGCTGAAAGTGATCGCGTCTTGCGGGGCTGGATGGGACCACGTCTCGGTGTCGTTACCGAACCGATGTCCGAATTGGCTTGAAATGGAGTTCGTCAAGCGTCGGCTTTTCAATCCGGACGAATCCGCGATGCAACTGCACGTGCCTTTACGTGCGCACATCAGCGTGGCGCACACATGCCTGCACATCTGGAGGCCAAACGACGGGCGCGAGATTCCTCTTCCTCCCGCGTGGACGGTTGCTTGATGCCCCGCCCCTGCCCGACCCCACCGAAAGAGCACGCGGCGCCCCGCGTCGACCCGAAGCAGGCGAAGCGCGAAAGGCGCATCCGCGAGGGCAGATGCCCCGTCTGCGGCGGCGATCTTGAGCAGGGCTTTGGCTTGGCTGGCGGCGGGTACGGCGTCTACGACTATTGCCGGACGTGCGAGGCGGTTCTGAACAAGGTCCAGGTCGATGAGTAGCCGTCGCGCCGAGTTCGACGAGAAGACCCGAGTGAAGCGCCTGCACCATGCCGGCTTCAAATGCGAGGGCGTCGTCACCCGCGACGACGGGGAAACGGAGCGCTGCAACGCGGTCCTGACCCGGAAGCGGACGGAATTCGACCACGACATTGCGGCCGAACTCGGCGGCCCTGCGACGTTCGACAATTGCCGGGCGCTTTGCGTTTTATGCCATCGGGCGAAATACCCGGCAGACGCAGCGGCAATCGCCGAAGCCAAGCGCCGCGAGGTCGCTCATCTCGGCGCCCGACGGCCAAAGCAGACGCTGAAATCCGCCCCGGGCGGGCTGAGAGGCCCGGCCCGCGAGCACGAGGACCGGCAGAGCCTGCCGCCGAGATCACTCTACCGATGACACTCGCCCTCGCCCTCCTCGCCTTCGCCGCCGGCTTCTGGGCTGGCCGGCGCCGGCATTCCAGATTCAGGAGACACGCAGATGCGACGCTCTTGAAGCAGAACTTGCGTCATTCCGAGCGCTTGACGATTTCAGAAAGACGCTGACCGATGACTAACATCAACGCCATCCTCGCGGCGATCCGCGAGGCACTAGCTCAGCCTGCGCTGTACGGCGCCGCGCGGCGCGTGACCTATCAGGAGGAGGCGCTGGCGCTCGCCTGCAAGCCCGCGAACATGGCGGCGCTCCTCGCGCATATCGACGCGCAGGCCGAACGCAACCGCATCCTCGGCGAAAGCGTGGACGCGATCACGACGCAGGCCGAGAAGGCCGAAGCGCTACTGGACGCAGCAAAGAGCCAGATCGACCACATGCGCCGCGAGCGGGAGACGTTGGCGCTCGAATCTCTACGGGCCGGCGCGCAGTTGACCTCCGTGTCGATCGCCATCGGGTCGAACCGCTGGCTTGACCCACCGGACGGCGGCGACGTGTCGCTCGCGGAACAGGTCACGCGAATGCGCGAGGCGTTGGAGGCGGCCGAGGCTGCGAGCGGGCGTACACGATGCGGGATCGCCGCGCGGAAGGGAGAATGATGATGCCAAAGGGCGTTGACGAAAAGGTGCACGAACTCGCGCGCGTGCTGATCGGCGAGATGGGCGCGACGACGGACGAAATACGCGATTTGGCCGAAAACTTCCAGATCGCCTTCGAGGACATGGCGAACTGGGTGGAGGAGCGCGTTGCCAAAGAGGCGCGCGAAAAGTCCGCACCATGAGCGCCGCGTTCGACTGCGAACAGCGCTGGCTCCCGCTCGACTGCGCGCCGCGCGACGGGACGCGGGTCATCGGCCAGAGCCCCCGCCGGAACCGATACCTTATGCGGTGGGTCGACGGCGCGTGGGTCTGCACGACGCTTCGAGGAAAGCCGATCGCCGGGACGCCGGACAGGTGGAAGCCGGAAGAGAGGACGCGATGACTGGCGCCCCTGACTTCGCCTGCGTCTCTTGTGGGCACTATGTCGACATGCGGTGGTGGAACCCGCGATGGCAGAACCGCGTCCTACCGCCGCTCTGCGCCTATTGCGAGGGCAACTACACCGAGAGGGTAGGCAATCCGAAGCGCGGAACGATGATGGACCGCCGCAACGCCATGCGGGTCGCGGCGATGTCCGAACTCTTGCGGTCGACGGCCGCCAAAATCCAATGGAGCCGAACCTATGGCCGCGCGTGACTACGAATCCGCCCCTGTCTCGGACAGGCTGAACCTTGAGGATGTCATCACCGGGCTTGTCGGCGACTTGAGGGCGCTCCGCGCGGGAGAGATTAGCGTCGGTGACGCGCAAGCCCGCGCGTTGCTGGCAAAGCAAATTTTCAACGGGGTGCGAATCTACCTGAACGGGATGACGCTGCTGTCTGGTTCAGCGAAGCCAGCAGAGATCGCTGAGAGGGGCGCGCCGTGAGCCCCGCCCGCAAACGAAAAGAACGCCATGCCCGCGCGCAGCGACAAATTCAGCGCGAGGCCGCGAAGGACGCCGCGCGAGTCAGGGAATGCCTCAACATCATGCCGCCTTGGGTCGAATTGGTCGAACTGCGCGACGTCACGCCCACCACCTATACGGACAGGTGGGATCTGATGCCGAAATCGGTCGGAGACACCGCGTACGGCCGGTGGGACAGCGGATGGAGGAACCTGTGAAGCGCGCCGCCCCGCTGCTGATCGAGCGCTTGCCCGTCTACGCAGACGACGCGTCCCTCCGTGCGGCCATCTGCCCCGGCGCCGATGATGGCGCGTGGCGTAGCCTGATCGGGGCGGACGGGTTCCCGCGCCCGCGATCGTGGGGCGGCCGGCATGTTCCGTCGGTGATAGCGTGGTTCGACCAGTACGAAGCGGGCGGGAAGCCGCCGGCGCCGGAGTTGACTGACGAGGAAAGGGCAGCGGGATGGAACACGCCGAAGCGCCGACGCCGGGGCTAAAGTGGCGCACCCGCAAGGATGGCCGCCGCGTCCCGATCTGGGTCGCGAAGCCGGACGCCGTCAAGTCGGGCTACCCGGTCAAAACCGTCAACCTATCTGGCCTCGAAGGCGCCGCGCTGTCCGACCGTTGCCGCGCTCTCGAAGCCGAGATGGTCGCATGGCTCAACCGCCCAAGGACAGCGGCCTTCGACGGCTCGCTAGGGTCGCTCCTGCGTTTGTACGAGACGCACGAGGACTCTACCTATCAGGCGCTCAAGCCGGCCAGCCGCGCGCCCTACGACACATACCTGCGCAAGCTCGGCGAATGGTACGGCGACAAGGCCCTGGCCAAGACAACCGGGCTGGACGTCAAGCAATGGCATCGGGAGTGGCGCAAGCCGAAAACTGCCGGCGGGAAAGAGCGCGTCGGCGCTGCGGCATTTGCGCTTGCCGTCCTGAAAGCCGCCCTCAGTTTTGGGATCGTGTCCGGCATTCCTGACTGCGACCGGATCAAGGCGGCGCTATCTGAACTCCGCTTGCCGAAACCGCGCCCCCGCGCCCTTGCGCCCACGGCGGCCGACGTCGAGAAGGCCAGAGAGGCCGCGCATGAGTTGGGCCGGCATCGCGCCGCGCTGGCGTTCGCGCTGCAATTCGAGACGTCCGCCCGGCTTTGGGACGTCATCGGCCAATGGGTCGCGCTGGACGATCCGCGCCCGTCCGCCGTCATCTCGGGGCGCCGGAAATGGGTGGGGCCCACTTGGGCGAACATCGACGGAAGCCTCGTTCTATCCTTCTCGCCGAGCAAGACGGACCAAACAACGCGCGCTAGAGTCCACGTCCCTCTGTCGCGGTGCCCAATGGTGACTGAGGAACTTGCAAAAATACCGCAAGACCACCGCGCGGGGCCCCTTATTTTTGACGAGAAAACCGGCCTCCCGTACTTTCATCCGACTTGGATCAATCTTTGGCAAAAGGTCCGCGCCAAGGCCGAATTGGACCCGCGTCTATGGTCGCGCGACTTGCGGGCCGGCGGGATCACAGAAGCGCAGATGGCCGGCGCGACCCCCGAAGACCGGGCGAAGATGGCCGGTCACAGCACGAAGGTCAATCAGGAGGTCTACGCGCGCGACAACGTCAAGGCGTCAGGGCGCGTGGTCGAGGCGCGGGAACGGTTTAGGAAAGGGAAGTGACGATGGCTTGCTCTTGCGAAACGTGCCCTGATTGCAAAGGGAGCGGTCACGTGTGGTTTACATTTGGGGGCCAAGAATACCTTGGATCGCGCAGGTGCGATGACTTGGACCAAATGGAGACGTGCGAAGAATGTGGCGGTTCCGGCCTATCTGGCGGCCCGTGCGACTATTGCCGCGACGCGGAGGAAGACGCGTATGGGAGCTTTTGGGAACGGAACGAAGGCGTCGCCCGCGAACGCGCTAGAAACGCCTCGGGGAACGCCGCCGAAACTCCGGGAACATTGCCATTGAAATGATTTAGGAAAATACGCCTTATCTTTAAGACAAGGTTAACCCAGTGCATTAACGAAATCAGACGCTTACCGCATGTTTGCCGGGAACGCCGGGCATCGGCCACGGAAGGAACAGAGAAAAATGGCAATCGAGGTTTACGTTTTCGACATCGACGGCACGCTCGCGGATTGCTCGCATCGCCTGTACCACATCGAGAAAAAGCCGAAGGACTGGACGGCGTTTTTCGCCGCCGTTGGCGACGATGCGCCAATCCCGCACATGATCCGCCTATGCGAGGCATTGGTTCAGTCAGACAATCTCGTCGTCTTTGTCAGCGGACGGTCGGACGAGTGCCGGGAAGAAACCTTGGATTGGCTTTTCAAGTACATCGACCAAGAGCTACCGCTCTACATGCGCAAGGCCGGCGACTACCGGGCCGACGACATCGTGAAAATGGAACTGCTCGCCGAACTCCGGGCGGACGGCTATGAGCCCGTGATGGTTTTCGATGACCGCGCCCGCGTCGTCGCGGCGTGGCGTGCGGCTGGCGTCCCATGCGCGCAGGTCGCGCCCGGCGATTTCTGAGGCAAAGCGCGTTCTGGCGCGAGAGAAGGAGAAGAGATGAGCGACGCATGGCGCGAAATGACGAGCGAACCGGACAACCATCGCCGGTGGATCGCCGTCATATTCTACCGCACCGAGGCCGGGCAGGTCGATGTGGAGCACCACTTCGAGGAGTTGGAAGACCTCCACATGCTCGTCGAGCGCGGGCCGGACTGGAACACGATCATCAGCATTGACGTGCGGTTGAACCCGCGCCGGGTGCTGTATCCCAACGACACGGTTGAACAGGCGAGGATGAGATGAGCGACAGGTGGGACGAGCGGGCGCGGGAGTTGTACGCCAAGTCAGACCACTTCACCGTTGAGAACGGCATGGTGACCACCCTTGAGCATCGCATCGCAGCCGCCCTCCGCGCGGCCTACGGGCGGGGCGTGGAGGATAGCGCGGGGGCGGCTCAGTCATGGGTTGATGACGTGGGCAATGATGGGGCTATGCTCACCAGCATGGTTGAAGCCATCCGCGCCCTGAAGGAGCAGAATCCATGAAACGAACCCACCCGATGCAGGGAATCGTATGGGCTACTGATAGAGTTATACGGTTCCGCCGCAATGCGATAGTCGAAAGGTTGCTGGAAACAAGTTCGCTCGACCTGAACGATATCGCCAGAATGGATTTCAGCGAAGCCGACCGGATGCAGCTTGCACAACTCATCGGCTATTCGGTCAGCGGGTTCGGCGATCTGTCCTACGCGAGCCGAGACGTCGTGCGCCGGGCAGACAAGAAGGCCGCCGCGCTTGCCCTGAAGGAGCCGAAGCCATGAGCGATCTGGTGGGGCGAGTCCGAAAACGGGATGGCCTACGACGAAGACAAATGCGACATGGAATGGAACGAGGTTCGACAGCCGGCGATCTACGCCCGCGCTGTCCTCGCCGCCCTACGCGACCCGCCGCCGCACGTCATAGAGGCGGGGGCGAGGGCGCTCGCGCGCGTCCATTTCGACCGAAAACAATGGTACGGGGACGGGCCAAAAGAGGCGTGGGTCGCCGGGATGGCCGATATCAATTGGCGCAACCACGAGAGGATTTTTTCGCCTCATGGCGCGCGGCACTCGACGCGAAGGAGTAGACCCCAAACGCAAAATGCCCCGCCCGGACGAACCGAGAGTGGGGCGCAGATGGGGGCGGATGAGGTGAGGCGCCCGGGTCGTCAGCCCGATCTCTGCGACGCCAACTCCAGGAGCATCTTCGTGACGGACGCAAAGCCCTCGTCTATTTTGTGGCCTTGCTCGTCGAGACGGCGCCCTTGCGATGCCACCTCCCTGTCCAGCGACCGCAGCGCGATCAATTCCTTTTCCCGTTCTCGGTCGCGTGTTTCCAATTCCGCAACCCTCGTCTCGACGCTATGAAATCGGCCTTCATAGCGATTTTCGTTGCGCTTGACCCATCCCGACACGGCTCGACCTATCCAAAACACGGCGGCGGCAAATCCGCCAAGTCCCCACAGAATTGAATCTTGAAAATCCTTCAGAAAAGAGAGTTCTTCGGGAGATGGCGGCGGGAACGGTGCCGGCGCCATCTCACAACACGCCCGCAAGGCAACCGAAAGACGCGACACCAGAGACGTGCGCGATGAGGATGAGGCCACGCGCTATCGGCAGGCGAAATGAAGCCTCCGGCCGCCGCGCCTCATACGATTTGCGCAACGGGGCATAAACCGCCGCTCCGCACGAAAACAGGACTAGCAAAACAGCCCACTTGTTGCCGGTCTGCATCCCGTATGCGCCGGCAAGGCAGTAGTACACGAACGCGGGGATGCCCGCGTACATCATGACGATGCGCTCGTCGGTGAGCATTGGTTTTGCCTTTCAGCCCGCACGCCTCGGCCGATCCTCAACCGATCGTGCGATGGTCAAGAGCCGGCGGCGGGTTGCATCCCGTCCGCCGGCTCGCTTGAATTGTCTCGATTCTGGCCGCGTCCGCCTCGCCGAGCGCCCGCACGTCGTCGCCCGTCAGTGTCGCCTCCGCAGCCGGTCGCCGTGGCCGCACGACGGCCCTCGACGGCACGAGCTGCGATATCCACCGCGCGAGGCTCACGGCCCCATGACCGCGCGGAACAGCGCCCGCCCTAGCCACAGCAGGGCGAGCGTTTCGGCGATCACACGGGCGTCGGAGAGCAGGACGGTCACGGCTTGGCCGTCGCGATCGACAGCCCGGCGCAGACGTTGTCCGTCGCCTCGCCGATCGCGGCTTGTGTCGCGACCGCGCCGCCCTTTGCGACGTCACGCCCGACAGCGGCGCCTGCACGCGCGACACCGCAGCCGACGGCGACTTGGCCCGGCGTGAGCGACTGACACCCGGACATGGCGACCGTTACGAGGGCGGCGAGGGCGAGCCGGGTCATTTGGCATGGACTCCCTTGAGGACGCCCGCAGTGAGCGCGAGCCCGCCCGTCAGGACGGAAGTCGCCGCCGCCGCCGTCGCCGGATCGGCGAAAAACGCCCCGAGCGCGGGGTAGTGGAACACATTGGACAGCGCGGACGCGACGGCGAGCACGCCGACAACGGTTCCGCCGGTGAAATAGTTCATGTTGGGTCCTCTTGGATTGGCGCGTTGCCGACGCGCGACGGGTTCACTTGAACAGTTTTGCCCGGACTGCCGCGTCCTTCGCCTCAAGGAGCTTTCGCAGCGCGACCGTGCGTTCCGGATTGCGCGGGATGGTCTGGACGATCGAAACCGCGAGGTCGCCGAACGGCTGGCTCACTTCGGCCAGATGCGCGGGCAGATGCGCCCACGCGAAGAATTGCAGGATCGGTTCGCTGGCTTCGCTCATGGTGGTTCCTTTGTGTTGCCGCCGCCCGGCCCGAGGATTGACCGGGCGGCGCTCGCGCGGGATCGGTTGTCGTCGCCGGACGGGCCGGCGCTTCGAGACCGCGCGAATGACTACGGGTCGACCGGCCCGAATTCCGGGGCGCCAACAAGCGCCGGAGCAGCCGTGAGCGCCGCGACAGTGCGGGGTCCGAGGATGCCGTCAACAAAGAGACCACGGGCGGATTGAAAGTGCCCGATGGCGTTTGCCGTCAGTTTCCCCGCGTCGCCGTCCACGGTCAGTTTGGGCCGTGCAAAACCGAGGGCGTTCAAGCGGGATTGCGCCCATGCGATCCCGCCGACGCTCCCCGGGTCCGTGTCGTCGACCGGGTGCGCGGCAATCGGCGTCCCGCCGTGTCCCCAGGTTTCGAGCAACGCGTGGACGCGCTGAATGATTTCCGGCTTGGAGACCTTCGAGCCTGGGCAGGCGTGGTGGTCCTTTGCGCATTCCCGATGGAAGCGCAGGACGTCCTCGATCTTCCAGCCAAAGCGCTCGCAAAGGACGGCGAGCGTCCACACCGCGTTGTCTCGGACCTTCGCCCCCGCTCCGGACGCGAAGTCGTCTCCGCCGACCTCGAAATTCCCGACCATCTCGATTCCGAGCGTAACCTTGTTCCAGCACGAGACGGAGACGCCATCCTCCTCCAGATCGCAGAGGTTCCAGATGTAATCCGGGCAGACGACCAGATGCGGGCCGGCGTGCCAGCCCAACGACTTGTAATAGCCGTTGAGGTTCGCCCCCCATCTCTCTTGCGGGACGGACCCGAGGGCTTGCCATTGCTTCAGGCTTGGAACGCCGGTATTGTGGAGCGTCGGGAATTCCGGCTTCCATCCCTTCGCGAACTTCAGCCCGCGCACCATGGTGCGGAATTCCCCCGGCGTGTAGTGGGCGGGATGTGCCAGATATGTCATCGCTTGGCCCTCGCGCTGTGCGGGTTATTGCGCCTGCATAGCGATCGTCGGGACGGTGTGGCTCGACCCGAACACCACCGTCCACGTCGCGCTGGACAGGTCTGACGGGAGAACAACCGCGCCGCCGGCCCATGCGCCGCCACCGCCACCGCACGCGGAGGCGAGGGCGCACGAGAGGCCGACGACCATGATGCCGAGGGTCGTCGCGCCCGATCCGGTCGTCGTTCCCTGCGTCGCCGCCCCGTTGGAGTTCGAATCCCCCACGCTCGCGAGCGTCGACGTCGTGTCCTGAGTCTCGCAGGTCCAGACGCCGGGGGGCGCGATGGCAAACGGGCCGCTCGTGAGAGACCCGGAGACGAAGCCGCTGGCGATCTGCGCGACGGCGGCCGTGCGGCCGATCTGCACGCCGGGTTTTCCGCCCGCGTCCAGGTAGAACGCCCATGCGATCTTGTTGCTGGCGTTGCCCGCCGAGAATGCGGAGCCGAGCGCCTGCACCCCCCGGCCGCCGTACGGAACCGGCTGCGCATAGCAGTAGAGGGTGCTCGCGGTCTGCGCCGAGCCGGTGTAAGCGGCGACGTAGGGGGACTGATACCAGTAGCCGCTGCGCCATGCGAAGCCGATGGCTGGAGGTGGCGTGTACGCATCCCCCGCCATTGCAGGGGACACGATGGCCGCCGCGAGGACGGCTGAGAGGATGCGCATCATTCCGCGCCCCCAATAGCGGCTGCTGCGGCTGCGGCGGCGGCGATGCGTTCGGCGAGAAGCGCGTGGAATCCCGCCAGAAGCTCCGCCGAGGTGCCGTCCGTGGTTGCGAATTGGCCGACGATGTCCGCGTGCCCCTCAAGTTCGATCCGGACCCCCCGAACGCGGGGGGTGACGGCAATCGCCGCGGCGGTTTGTGCCGCAAGATCCTGAAACCCTTGGTACTCGGTCGCGATCGGCGCGCCGGACACAAGCTGTTCGATGGTGGTCATTCTGGTACGCTCCGTCAGTAGGTTTCGAGGACGTCGCAAGAGCCCGTGCCGCTGGCGATCACGCCATAGACGGCCGCCTGCGTTTCGATGGTGCGCGACGCGCCGGGCGCGATGGCTGCGCCGCCTGTCCCGCCAGAGGCGGTTACGCCGTTCGTCGCGCCGATGTAGACCGTCACCGAGCCGGTGTTGACGATGGTGACGGCAACCCGGCCGGTCCCCGCGACGCCGGTCCGGGAGGAGACTAAGGTCGTTGCCGTCGATCCGGTCGTCGCGATCGAGGTGACTTGCGCCGCGGCGAATGCGGACGAGCCGAGCATGTGAGCGCTGGCGCTGTTCGGCGACTGCGCGACTACGAGCGCCGGATCAGCGAGGGCCGCCCCCGTCGACGCCGCCTTGACCGCGGCGACCGTCGCGCCGTTGGAGATGTTGGTATAGGCCGGGTTCGCCGCCGCGCCGCCGGGGGAATCGGTCGAAACGGCAACGCGGGCGGTGCCCGTCCCGCTCGCGCCCGCGCCGACGTTGGTCGTCCCGCCTGCGACCTGCGCGATGTTGGAGTTCCACGGGGTCGCGTTCGCCGACCCCTGATTGGCCGTGACCGCCGACGCCGCCGCCCAACTGGCGATCGGCGTGACCATGGCGGCCCCCGTGCCATACGTCAGGTCGCGCGGGATCGCGTAGACGTGCTGGGTCGTCTCGATCAAAATCGGCGCATCGCCCGGGTTGAGAATGTGCCCGACGGTGGACGTCGCGGCCGGGACGGCGATCGTCGACCCCGCCGCCGCGACGACGTACTGGACACGGCCGGAGGCGGCGGACAGCAGCATCGGGCCGGCGCCGAGGTCCGTCCACGCGCTCGTGGACAGGGTGACGGGGGTCGTCAGGACGTCGGCTCGGGCGGGGATGGCCGGCAGGGCGAGCAGGAGGGCCGCGACGAGCGCGCGGGTTGTTCGGATCATGGGGGTCCTCATGGGTGTTTGGGGTCAGGCCGCGAGCGCCTGCAGCGCCGAGCCGGTCAGAGCGGAGCCGTTGAAGCCGAGCA
>CAIZGR010000013.1 GCA_903932535.1 uncultured Hyphomicrobiales bacterium
GGGCATGCCAACGACACGCTGACGGGCTATTCCGGCGGCGGAGCCACGCTTGTCGGCTCGCTCGACACGTCGGGCGGCGCGACCCTCGACGTTTCGAACAGCAACGGCGACAACGTGCTTTGGGCGGGGGTGGGCAACGACACGCTTTATGCCGGCTCGGGGCACGATATGTTGTTCGGGGCCGGCCTCAGCGTCACCGAATACGGCTCATCGTACGGAGCGCCGCTGGGAGGCGGCGGCCCGCTCGGCGGCGCAGCGATGTATGCGGGCTCCGCGGGCTCCGCGCTTTTGAACGGAGGTTCCGGGTCCGATACGATCTACGGCGGGTCGGGAAGCGATACGATATACGCCAGCGACAGCGCAGGGTCGCTCGTCTTAGGGGGGGCGGGCGCCACGACGATTTACGGGTCTTCGGACGCCGGCGCCGCAGGGGCGGCGCTTTATTCCGGGAGCGGCGACACATTCATTCAGTCGTATGCGGCCAACGACACCCTGAGCGCGGCCGGCGGCGCCGACACTCTGATCGGCGGCGCCGGCGCCGACTCGCTGTTCGGTTCGACGGCGGGCGGCCAAGCGTTGCTCGAGAGCGGGTCTCAGGCCGGCGGCCCCGCCAGCCAGCTCTTTGCTGGCCAGGGCAGTGATTCGCTCTATGGCGGCAACGGGGCCGACACGCTTTGGGGATCGACGGGCGCGCAAGCCGCTTTTCTCCAGGCGGACTCGGCCGGGACTGTCCTTCACGCCGGAAGGGCCAACGACACCCTGGAGGCGTCAAGCGCCGGGGGAGACACGCTTTTCGGCTCCAACGACAGCGTCACGGGGGCGGCGGTTCTCGATGCGAGCAACAGCACGGGCGACAACTTCCTTTACGCGGGGGTGGGCAACGACACGCTCCAGGCCGGCCAAGGCCACGATACCTTGAGCGGTTTCGGCGTGAGCGTCACCGAATACGGCTCGACCTCGTCCACCGGCGGCGCGATGTTGCTCGGTGGATCGGCGCAGAGCGCCGTGATTACCGGCGGCCTGGGGTCGGATTCGATCTACGGCGGGACCGGGACCGGTCCGGAAACCTTGTACGCCAGCGCGGGAACGGGTTCGCTCGTGGTCGGCGGTTTGAACAACGACTCGATCTACGGGTGGGACACCCAGTACAACGGCCCGGCTGCGGGGGCCGACCTCTACGCCAACAACGGCGGGCAAGCGCTTGTGGAATCGCGGGGCGCCAACGACACCCTGCATGCGGGCTCCGGCGCAGACAGCTTGGTCAGCGGCAACGGCAACGTGGTCATGTACGGCTCGACCGAGGCGGGTTCGGCGACGCTGGACGCCAGCGCCGGGACCGGCAACGACGCCCTCTACGCGGGAACCGGGTCGGACACCCTCTACGGCGGCGCCGGCAACGATACGCTCTACGGATCGACAAGCACGTTGCACAGCGCTTCGCTGCAGGGCGGCAGCGGCGCGAGCGAACTGTATGCCGGTTATGCGAACGACACGGTCGTCGGCGGGTCCGGTTACGACACCTTGCACGGCTCGACCGCGTCCACGGGCGGCGCATTGCTCGAGGCCAGCTCGACTATCGCAGGAGGCAACTGGCTTTATGCGGGCCTCGGCGCCGACACGCTCGAAGGCGGGCCCGGGAACGACACCTTCATCGGCGGCGGGGCCAGCACCGACATGGTGAGCGGTTCGACGGCGGGCCACGCCGCCTTGATGGAAGCGAACGGTTCGGCATTGGCTACGATGGTCGGCGGAGCGGGCGACGACTCGCTTTACGCCGGTAACGGGGCCGACACGCTGATCGCCGGAACCGGGAACCAGTTGCTCGTTTACGGGTTCGAGAACGCTCCCGTGACGAATTCGGCCCTGTTCGACCTCAGCAACACAAATATCGGGAACGATACGGTGTGGGGCGGCACGAACGCCTCGACGGTCGACATAACGTCGAAAAATCTATCGGAAGTCACGATCAACACGAACGGGAACGATACCACGGTGGAGTTCACCAACGCCGGGGGTCACGACGTTACGCAAACGCTGCACAACATCACGGAAATCGTGTTCAAGGATGGATCGCATACGATTGGCTGA
>CAIZGR010000014.1 GCA_903932535.1 uncultured Hyphomicrobiales bacterium
ATCCAAAGCGCGCAGGAGGCGGTGCCGTTCACGCAGTCGGACATCACCAAGCTGCAGCAGTCGAAGAACCCGAAGCAGACGGTGATGGACTTCGCCCGCGCCCAGGGCCTGCCGACCGGGCAACCCTCGACCGTTGCGCCGAGCAAGCCCGCGGCGTCGTTGCCGACCGTCAACAACAAGGGCTGGCAGCTGCATAAGGACGGCGCCGGGAATCTCGCCTACGTGTCGCCCGACGGGAAGCAGTTTCAGGCGGTGGGCCGGTAATGCCGTTCGATCTCGCCAGCGCGCAGCCGGTGGGAGACGGGGCCGCCGGCTTCGATCTGTCCACCGCCGTGCCGGTCAAAAAGCCGGTGCGCACCCTCGACCGGCTGGCCGATGGCAGCGTTGCGCCCTCGGGGTCGCCCGCCGCGCAGGAGGATCGGGACCCGGCCATGAACATGTCGGCGCTCGGCCGCTTCGGCGCAGGCTACGGCAAGGCGGGCGTGGACTTGACGCGCGGCGCCGGTCAGCTGGTCGGCGCGGTGTCGCAGCAGGACGTGCAGGATGCGCGAGATCGCGATGCGTCGCTGATGCGCACCGGCGCGGGCCGGGTGGGTAATCTTGCAGGCTCCGTTGCCGATCTGCTGCCGGCCGCATTCCTGCCGGGCGCCAATACGCTCGCGGGCGCGGCCGCCTATGGCGCGGCCGCCGGGTTGCTGCAGCCCTCGACGAGCGCGGGTGAGGCGGCGTCGAATGTCGGCTGGGGCGCGGCCGGCGGCCCTGCGTCGTTGCTCGCCGGCCGGGCGCTTGGGGCCGTCGCCAAGGGCGCCAAGGCGGCGCTGTGGGATCCGTTTACTCAGCCCGGGCAGCAACGGATCGCGGCGAACGTCCTCCAATCCTTCGCCGGCGGTCCCAAGGACGCCCAGGCCGCCGCCCAAGCGCTGCAGTCGGCGCCGTCGGTGCTGCCGGGCGTAACGCCGACGACCGCCGAGCTTGCGGGCAACGCGGGGCTCGCGCAGCTGCAAAAGACGCTCTCGAGCAACCCGGCGCTGATGCAGGACTTCGCGCAGCGTGCACAGGGCAACCGCGCGGCGATGGTCGATTCGCTGGGGCGGATCGCGGGGACGCCGCAGGACCTGGCCTATGCAACGCACCAGCGCTCGCTCCTATCATCGCCCCTTTACGATCAAGCCGCGCAGACCGTGGCGCCCGCGAATGCGGACTTGGGCAAGCTGCTGGCGCGGCCGTCGATGGCGCAGGCTTGGACCCGGGCGCAGCAGCTCGCCGCCGAGCGCGGCGAGTCGTTGACGCAGCCGACCGCGAACGACATCAGCGGCCGGACCTTGCAGTACCTCAAGATGGGGCTCAACGACATCGCCAACTCCGGCCCGCAGATGGGCATGGGCGCGCACGAGGTCCAGGCCGTCAAATCGACGCTGGCCGATTTCAACAAGTGGACCATGCAGAACGTGCCGCAGCTGCGGGTGGCGGATCGCGCCTACGCGGACTTGTCGCGGCCGATCAACCAGATGGAGGTCGGCACGCAGCTCGCCCAGAAGCTGCAGCCCGCACTCACTGATTTCGGCCAGAACACGCGGTTGAATGCCAACCAGTTCGCGACGGGGGTGCGCAACGGCGATGCGATCGCGGCGGACGTGACCGGCCGGCAGGGTGCGGCGCTCTCCGATATCTTAAACGCCTCGCAGATGCGCACCATCCGCCAGATTGGCGAGCAGCTCGCGCGCAGCGCCAACGCCGCGGAGCTCGGGGCACCGAAAGGCTCGCCGACCGCGCAGAACCTCATCAGCCAGAACGTGCTCGGGCAGTTCCTGGGACCCTTGGGCCTGCCCAACAACATGGCGGGGCGGATCGCGGGCGGCGCGCTCGGTCGCACCATAGGGCGCGTCGTGCAGTTTCCGCTGAATGCTGCGGAACCGGATGTGATGCGGGCGTTGTCGCAGGCCGCGCTCGATCCCGCCGTCGCGCGGCAGTTGCTGACCGCGACGCAGCGCCCCGGCCCGGGCCGCGCCCTGTGGAACCGGCAGGGGTTGCTCGGGCCCGTGGGCGGCCTCGCGGCACGCGGCCTGCTAGGAAATTCGAATGAGCAGTAATCGCTTCAAGCGCCCCTCGGGCAGGTGCCGGATCACCGCCATGCGGGCGGGATATAGCACGGCCACGCCCAACAACAGCGCGACGAAGGGACGCAGAATCACGGCAAGCAGCCAGTTGGGCATGGTGACCTCGTGACGAACGCGGTCAACTATACAGGACTCGCCCCCCAGCTCCCGCAATTGCCCCAGGCAAGGCCGCGGAGCGACGCCGAGTGGCAGCAGTTCATGGGCGTTCTCAACACCTGGCAGCAGCTCCTATTCACCCTTGCCGCCGACTACCAAGCCGGCCTCACGCCCGCATCCGCCATCGTGACCGCCAAGCTCACCACGGCGCAGGGCAGCATGACGTTCAAAAACGGGCGATTGACCGCCCAAACCCAGGCCACCTGAAAGGACTCTATGTGGAAGAACTCCGAGAACTGGTGCGCGCCCTCGAGCGGGAGGTGCACGCTTTGCGCGCTGAGGTGGCGGCGTATCGCGACGAACTGCGCACCAGCGCGGACGCCATCGTGACCCGTACCAGCGAGCGGGTGCGCAACGATTTTTTCACCGAGGTAGGCAAAACCGTGATTACTCGACTGTTCTACATCATCGGCTTGGTCGTCGTCGGCCTTGCGCTGTGGCTCGCCGGTTCCGGCAAACTGCCGTTGCCGATCAAGGCGGCGCCTTGAGCTTCGCGCTCGCCGAAGTGCCGCCGGCGGCGACTCTGCCGCGCAACGTGCGCAATAACAACCCTGGCAATGTGGACCGCACCAGCATCCGCTGGCAGGGCATGTCGGCCATTCAGGACGACCCGCGCTTCATCCGGTTCGTCGCGCCGCAGTGGGGCTTCCGCTGCATGGCGCGCATCTTGAAAGGCGACTACAGCGAAGGCTGCGACACGGTGCACGAGCTGATCGACCGCTGGGCGCCGCCGGTGGAGAACGACACCAGCGCCTATGTGCTCGATGTGGCGCATCGCTTGGGCGTCGGCCCGGACGAGCATCTCGATTTTCCCGACCAGCTGCTGCCGCTCCTGAAGGCGATTGCGCTGCACGAGGGCGGTTGCCCGTGGGATGACTCGGTGATTCAACTCGGCATTGACTTGGAGGCTCACGCATGAATCTCGGACAGACCGCGCTGCAGGTCTTAAAGACCGTTGCGCCCACCATCGCGCTCGCCGTCGGCGGTCCGTTCGGCCCCATCGCCGCGGCGGCCATTCACACCGCGCTCGGCACCTCGACCGACAACGCCGCGGAAACCGCGCTCACCACGGCGACGCCGGAGCAGCTGCTGGCGCTAAAAAAGGCGGATCAGGATTTCGCCGAACAGATGAAACAGCTCGACATCGCGGCCGACAAGCTGCGTTTCGACGACACGGCGAATGCGCGGGCGCGGGAGATCGCGCTCAAGGATAACACCAACAAGATTCTCGCCTACCTCGTGACGGTCGGCTTTTTCGGCGTGCTGGGTTTCCTGTTGTGGTACGGCAAGCCGCAGGCCGGCGGCGATGTGATGTTGGTGCTCGTGGGCTCGCTCGGCACGGCCTGGACCGGCATCATCGCGTATTACTTCGGCAGCTCGTCGGGTTCGGCGGCCAAAACGGCGACCATCGACCGGATTGTGACGGGAGCGCCGAAATGAGCTTCTGGGGCTGCGTGCGCTTCTGCCTCTTCTGCGGGGCGCTGTGGTACGCCTACCGGCTGGGGTTCGAGCGGGTGTGCGGATGAGCGCGCCGCGCGGTTACGTCGTCAAGGTGCTGCTAGCGCTCGACATTTTCGTAAGCGCCCTGTGTTTCCGCGACAGCGACGTGACCATCAGCGCCGAGACCGGTCTCGCGATGCGCCGGCCGAACCCACCCTGGTGGGCGCGGGCGCTCAACTGGATGCTCGACACCATCCAGCCGGGGCACTGCCAGAACGCCATCGCGTGGGACATCGAGCGGGCGCGAGCGGCGATTCGGTATCTGTCGCAGCGGTGAGGACCGTGTGCCGGATTTTGTACGGCGCAATGGCCGTTATCATCCAAAATGCGCCGCAAAACGCTCATTTCCTGGAACCCTATTTGCCGCCCCGAAAACGTGAAATAGCCTACAATTCCCTGGGTGGGGACGAGATAGATCGGAAGAGCGTCGTGTAGGGAAAGAGTGTGTCAGTACGTGTAGATCTCGGTGGTCGCCGTATCATTAAAAAAAAAAAAA
>CAIZGR010000015.1 GCA_903932535.1 uncultured Hyphomicrobiales bacterium
CCGAAGATGTCGGCGATGTTGATCGCGCCGATCGACGCGCCGGGCATGTTGGGCAGCTCGAACATCGGCATGCCGGAGCCCGCCTGCGGCAGGTCGATCTCGACCTCCTTCTCGTCCAGCTCGCCCGCGTAAAGCTTGCGCCGGAAGGCCTCGCGCGTGGCCGAGGACGAGGTCGCGCCGACCAGCGAATCGAGCAGCTTCTCCTCGGCCGCGAGCTCCGCCTTGGCCTCGATGTCCTTGCGCTTCCTCGCCTTCGTGAGCGCGATGCCGACCTCGACGAGGTCGCGCACGATCTGCTCGACGTCGCGCCCGACGTAGCCGACTTCGGTGAACTTGGTCGCCTCCACCTTGAGGAACGGCGCGCCGGCGAGTCTCGCGAGGCGCCGCGCGATTTCTGTCTTGCCGCAGCCGGTCGGGCCGATCATCAGGATGTTCTTGGGCATCACCTCCTCGCGCATGGGCGAGCCGAGGCGGAGGCGGCGCCAGCGGTTGCGCAGCGCGATGGCGACGGCGCGTTTGGCCTCGCCCTGGCCGACGATGTAGCGGTCGAGCTCGGAGACGATTTCGCGCGGACTGAGTTCCGTCATGAGGTCAGAGACTTTCGACGATCAGATTGGCGTTGGTGTAGACGCAGATGCCGGCGGCGATGCGCATCGAGCGGCGGACAATCTCCTCCGCGTCGAGCGCCATCGGCATCAGCGCCCGCGCCGCGGCGAGCGCGTAATTGCCGCCCGAGCCGATCGCCATCGCCGAGCCGCCCTCCTCCGCCTCGGGCTCGAGCACGTCGCCACCCCCCGAGAGGGTGAAACCAGAGGTCCTGTCGGCCACGAGCAGCATCGCTTCGAGCCGGCGCAGGTAGCGGTCGGTCCGCCAGTCCTTCGCCAGCTCGACGCAGGCGCGGGCGAGCTGGCCCGGATATTGTTCGAGCTTGGCCTCGAGGCGCTCGAACAGGGTGAAGGCGTCGGCGGTCGCGCCGGCAAAGCCGGCGATCACGTCGCCCTTTACGAGCCGGCGCACCTTGCGGGCGTTCGCCTTGACCACGGTCTGGCCCATGCTGACCTGTCCGTCGCCGCCGATGACGACCCGGTCGTCCTTCCGCACCATCAGTATGGTCGTGGCGTGCCACCCCGGCAAGCGGGCGGCGGTTTCCTCTGACATCGGCTTATGATCCTGCGGTCACGGACGCCGCATGTATGGGCGCACGCGCCGCGGCGCAAGTCCGCAAGTCTGCTGTGGCGGGCCTCGCGATCCCCCGCGCGTCAGTCCAGCGTGTCGACCCAGATCGGATTGGTCCAGGCCCGCCGGCCCGCCGCGTCGATGACGGCGACGCCCCGCCGGCCGGCGCGAAGTTCGCGCTTTGACAAATAGTAACATTTGAATGTATAGGCTGGGGGGCCGAGTGCGGCGCCGTTCGCGGTTCCGTCGGGAGAAGGCGGCGTGAGCGGCCGGCGATTTCCCGGCGCACCGAGCGGCGCACGCGATGAATGATCATCGAAAGGCTCGGCATGGCGATTTATCGGGGGCCGGGCCGTCCGCGAGCCGTGCGCTCGCCGCGGGCGCCCGGCTCGCCGCTTCGAACGACGGCGCGAGAGTCGATCCCGAGCCTTATGGAGAGCCGATGTTCAAGAACCTGTTCACATCTTCCGCCGCCGACCCCGCCGACCTCGATTTCGAGACCTTCGCCAAGGCGGTCGCAACCGGCGACGTCACGGTGGTGGACGTGCGGGAACCGCACGAGTTCGACGCGGGCCACATCCGCGACGCCGTCAACCTGCCGCTTTCGCGCTTCGACCCGCGCGATCTGCCGGCGGGGAGCAAGCCGGTCGTGATCCATTGCCAAGCCGGCGGCCGCTCACGCAAGGCGCTGAACCAGGCGCAAGCCGCCGGACGCCACGACCTCAAGCACTACCCGGGCGGCATGGCCCAGTGGCGGATGAACGGCGGCGACGTCACCGCCTGAGAGCGCTTTGCAGGAGCGCGGCCGGCGATTTCCCCTCGAGATCGATATTTCTCACACCCCCGAAGAGGCCGCCGCGGGGCTTCGGGACGCGGCGGCGCCGAGCGAGGCGATGCGCTGCGCTCGGGGTATGCGAAGCGCCCCGCGCCGGCCGGATTATGGCGGCGGGGCGCCAACGGGTGATCGACAGGCGGCCCGAGGGGGTCGACCTCGACACGCTGTTCGCGTGAGCGGCCGTACGGCAACGGTTGAGCCGAGGCGCGATCAGCGACGGAAGGGGATGTCGTTGCCTTTGTCGAGGAACGTTCGCATCCCCTCCTTTGCGACCGTCCGCTCGAACTCCGCGAAGGCTTCGGCGTCGCTCGCAAACGGGTCGTCCCAAACAATGAACGTCTGCGCGCTATTGATCACCTCGAGCTTCCACTCGGCTCTGCTCTCGAGCCGGATGATCGAGACCTCGACCGTGACGCCGTCTTTTTTCACCGTCCGGGAAAGCTCCGATTTGATGATATTCGGGTACGGCTCGGTCATTGCCGTCTCCAACCGTCGAACGCGAACCCCCTACGCGCCGCCTCGCAGACCGCCCCGCGCCGCGATCGTCTCCAGCACCGCGCGCGCCGCGTGGGCGCTCGGGGCGCCGCCGTCGGGCAGACGCATCGCCGCGTCGAGCCGCGCGAGCGCTTCGACCTGCGCCGCGCGCGCGGGGCTGTCGCGCAGGATCGGCGCGAGTTCGGCGCTCAGCGTCGCGGGGTTGCAGTCGCGCTGGAGCTTCTCGGGGATCGTCCGGCCGGCGAGGATCAGGTTCGGCAGCAGGATCGAGGGGACCTTGATCAAAAACCTGAGCTGCTCCTCCAAGACCGACACCTTGTAGGCGCCCACGAGGGGCACGCCCGCGAGCGCCAGTTCGAGCGTCACCGTGCCGGAGGCCGCGAGCGCCGCGCGCGCGGTGCGGAACGCCTCGTATTTGGCCGCTTCGCCGAGCACGATCCGCGGCGCGACGGGCCAGAGCGCGGCGCGCGCCCTGACCTCCTCCTCGACGTGCGGCAGGGTCGGCAGGATGGCGGCGAACGGGCCGATCGCCGCCTGCAAGGCGCCAAGCGCGCCGCCGAAATCCGCCATCAGCCGGCGAATCTCCGAGCGGCGCGACCCCGGCAGGACCACCACGATCGGCGGCTCGGCGTCGCGTCGGCGGGCCTCGTCGTCGTTGGGCCTGAGCGCGTCGAGCCGCTCGATCAGCGGATGCCCGACATAGACGCAGCGCGGGCCGCCGAGCCGCTGATAGGCCTCGGGCTCGAACGGAAGCAGGCCGAGCACGCAGTCGACATAGGCGAGCATCGCCTTCGCCCGGCCGGGCCTCCACGCCCACACCGTCGGGCTCACGTAGTCGACGATGGGCAGGTCGGGCAGCGCCTTGCGCACCTTGCGCGCCACGCGGTGGGTGAAGTCCGGGCTGTCGATGATGACGAGCGCGTCCGGCCTTTCCGCGAGGACCGCCGCCGCGGTCTCGCGGATGCGCTTCAGCACCGTCGGCAAGCGGGCGAGCACCGGCAACAGCCCCATGACCGCGATGTCGCTGATCGGGAACAGGCTCTTCAGGCCCTCGGCCTCCATCGCCTCGCCGCCGACGCCGGAGAACGCGACCTCTTCGGGACAGGCGGCTCGCAGCGCGCGCATCAGCTTGAAACCGAGTTGGTCGCCGGAATGCTCCCCAGCGACCAAGGCGATGCGCAGCGGACGCGCCGCAGCGCCGCTCACGTCGAAAACCCGGCCAGGAACAGGCCCGCCGCGTCGGCCTCGCGGACGCATCGGTCGCGCTCGACCATGAGGACGGCGCCGGCTGCGAGCGCGAGCCCGCGCAATTGCGCCTTCGCGGCGCCCGAGACCGTGTCGGGGCCGATCGCCGGCATGTCGAGCCGCAGGTCTTGCCCGCGTTTCGGCGCCTTGACGAGCACGCCCGCGGGGCCTTTGTGACGCAGCCGCCCGCTCCGGCGCATGTCGGCGACGCGCGCGAGCATGGCGTCCGTGCCCTCCGCCGCCTCGATCGCCAGCACCCGGCCCGCTGCAACGACGGCGCACTGACCGGCGTCGAAATCCGACAGCGCCCGGAGAAGCCCGGCGCCGAAGGCGATGTCGGCCTCGTCCTCCGCCGCGAGGGAACGGGCGCCGAGACGCCCCGCGGGCGCGACGAGGCGCGGCGCGATGTCATGCGCGCCGACGATGCGGACGCCCTCGCGCTCGAAGATCGCCGCGAGGCCGACCAGCAGGCCGTTGTCGCCGCGACGGAAAATTTGCGCGATCTCGGCCGCGCGCCGGACCGCGCCCCAGTCTATCCGCAGGTCCGAGAGTTCCGGCCGGGTCATCGCGCCGACCATCGCCATCTCGACGATCCCGCGCTCCTTCAGCGCGGCGAACAGCTTGCCGATTTCGCCCATCCGGACCCAGACATGCGGGTAGGCCTCGATAGAAGCGTCGGACGACCCGACGACGCCGATCAGGAACGGCGCCCGGCCCGCATGGGCCGCGTCGGCCGCGACCTCGAGCGGAAACGCGCCGGCGCCGCACAGGATCGCGAGCGGGGCCGAGGTCGCGTCCGCCGGCCCGGCGGCCGGCGCGCTCACGCCTCTTCGCCTTTGTCCCGCGGAACGCAGATCGCCCGGTCGCCGCCCTCGCGCAGGAAGGCGACGATCAGCTGCACCGCCTCCTGGCCGGGGAAGGCCTCGGCGACGTCGCCGAGGCGCTCCTTCAGGGCGCCCTTGCCGGAGAACAGCATCTTGTAGGCCCGGCGAAGCTCGTGGATCGCCTCGTGCGAGAAGCCGCGCCGCTTGAGGCCGACGAAATTCAGGCCCGCGAGCGCGGCGCGGTTGCCGAGCGCCATGCCGAAGGGGATGAGGTCGTGCTCGACGCCGGCGAGGCCGCCGACGAAGGCGTGCGCGCCGATGCGAACGAACTGATGCGCCGCGGCCCCGCCGCTGACGATGGCGAAATCGCCGACCTGAACATGGCCCGCCAGCATCACGTTGTTGGACAGGATCACGCCTTCGCCGATCCGGCAGTCGTGCGCGACATGGGCGTTGGTGAGGAAGGCGCAGCGCGGACCGACGACGGTCTCCGACCGGCCGCCGGCCGTGCCCGGGTTCATCGTCACGTGCTCGCGGATCAGGCAGTCCTCGCCGACGACGAGGCGGACCGACTCGCCCCGATACTTGAGGTCCTGCGGCTGATGGCCGATGGCGGCGAAGGGGAAAATGCGCGTGCGCGCGCCGATCGTGGTGTCGCCCGCGAGGCTGACATGCGAAACGAGCCGGACGCCGTCGCCGAGCGTGACCTTTGGGCCGACGTGGCAGAACGGTCCGATCTCGACGCCCTCGCCGAGCCTCGCGCCGTCCTCGATCACCGAACTCGGATGAATCGCAACGCTCATCCGCGCACCAGCATCGCCGAGACCTCGGCCTCGCAGACGAGGACGCCGTCGACCTTGGCCTCCCCCCGGAACCACCACATGTTCCGCTTCTTGGCGATCCGCGTCAGATGAAACCGCACCTGATCGCCCGGCACGACCGGCTTGCGGAACTTCGCCTTGTCGATGGTCATCAGATAGACGACGCTCGGCGCGCCGGTGTCCTTCTGCGAGGCGACGCAGAGCGCTCCGGCCGTCTGCGCCATCGCCTCGATCAGGAGCACGCCGGGCATCACCGGCCGGGTAGGGAAGTGCCCCTGGAAGTGGGGCTCGTTGACCGTCACGTTCTTGATTCCGACGCCGTATTCGTCGGCGCGCGCCTCGACGATCCGATCGACGAGCAGGAACGGATAGCGGTGCGGCAACAGCGTCAGGAGCTTCTGAATGTCGTAGCTCTCATAGACCTGACCCGTCGTCTCGTTCATATCGTCCCCCTTTCCGTCCGAGCCTGCGCCCAGTTCATCGTTCGTCCGAATGGCTCGGGTCCGCGCGGGCGGCCGCGAGCTTCTTCACCGCCGTGACCTCGCGGAAGAATTCGCGAATCGGCTTCGCCGGGGCGCCCCCCCACCGTTCGCCGGCGGGAATGTCGTTCATGACCCCCGCCGCCGCGGCGACCTGGGCGCCGGCGCCGATCCTGAGATGCCCTGCGATTCCGGACTGCCCGCCGAGCGCGGCGAAGTCGCCGATCACGCTCGATCCGGACACGCCCGACTGCGAAACAAGCACGGCGTGCCGCCCGATGATGACGTTATGCCCGATTTGGACGAGATTATCGATCTTGGCGCCCTCGCCGATCACCGTATCGCGATTGGCGCCCCGGTCGATGGTCACGCCGGCGCCGATCTCGACATCGTCCTGAACGATGACCCGGCCGACCTGAGGCACCTTGAGATGGCCGCGGGCGCCGAGCGCGAAGCCAAAGCCGTCCTGGCCGATATGCACGCCGGGATGGATGATGACCCGGTCGCCGATCAGCGCGGCGACGATCGTGGTCGTCGCGCCGATCGCGCCGTTGCGGCCGACGCGCACGCCGGGTCCGATGACCGCGTTGGCGCCGATCACCGTGCCCGCGCCGATTTCCGCGCCGGCCCCGATGACGGCGCCGGGATCGACGACGACGCCGGCCTCGAGCCGCGCTGAAGGATGCACGTGCGCCGCCGGCGACACGCCGGTCTGGTCGAACATCGATTCCGGCTTGGCCGCCGACGGATACAGCTCCGCCATCACTTGGGCCATGGCGCGATAGGGCTCGCGCGCGACGAGGACGGCGCACCCCGCCGGCGCGGCCTGGACATGGCGCGGCCCAACCAGGGCGGCTGCGGCCTTCGTCGACCGGAACGCGTCGAGGTACTTGGGGTTGTCGAGAAAGGTCAGGTCGCCCGGACCCGCTTGGTCGAGCGCGGCGACGTCGCGAACGATGCGGTTTCCGTCCGCTTCCGAAACGAGCGCGGCGCCGCACCAGCGCGCGACCTCGGCCAGCGTCGGGGTCGAACTTTGCGGAAAGAAGCGAATCTTGGCCAAACGAGTCGTTCCGTCAAAAGCGATGGCGGGCGCGTCATCCTGTGACGCGCCCGCCTTTCGGGGATCGGGAGGTTCGAGGCTAGAACGTCGCGCCGCCCGAGAAGTTGAAGATTTGGGTCTGGTCGTACTTGCCCTTCGACAGCGGGAAGGCGAAATCGAACCGGATCGGACCCATCGGCGACGCCCAGATCAGACTCGCGCCGACCGAGCTGCGGATCAGGTTGGGATCCCACACCTTGGCGCAGCTCGGTTGGGTGATGAGCAGCACGTTCTGCGCCGGACAGTAGGAATAGCCGAGGAAGCTCGAAAAGTCCGTCTGTCCGCTGTAGCCGAGCAGATTGCCGGCGTCGGCGAAGACCGCGCCCTTGAGCCCGATCTCCTTGGGCAGGCCGAAGATCGGGAAATCGACCTCCGCCGAAGCGCCGTAATAGGTGGTGCCGCCGATCGCCGATCCCTGGATGTTGTTGGAGCTCGCCACGTCGCGCGGGCCCATGCCTCCCGGCGCGAAGCCGCGAACCAGCGTCGGACCCATCATGAAGTTGTTGATGATGTCGAGCTGCTTCGAGCCGAACCCGTTGATCTGCCCGGCCTGGAAATGAAGCATGCCGGTGAAGTCGTCGGTGATCGGGTGATACCAGCGGGCGTCGACCGTCTCGCGGATGAAGTCGGACTGGCCGCCGACGCCGGCGAAGTCCTGCTTGTAGGTCGCGTACCAGCCGCTGGTGGGGTCCTTGCGGTCGTCGAGGGTGTTGTAGCTCAGAGCGAAGCCGACGAGCGAGGTCACTACCGCGCCTTGCGAGGCGGCCTGCTTGATTTCGACCGGCGCTTCGCCGTTGGTCAGGCAGTTGATGAACGGCGTCGGCGTGGCGGTGTAGAACGTCCCGCCGATGATCCACGGCTGCTTCGGGCCGGAGCAGTCGTCGTACGGTTGCGACGTGGTGTTCGGGATCGTGATCTTCGACTGATACAACGCGTAGTTCGGCTGGAACGTCAAGTCGTCGGTGATCGGGATGCCGAGTCTGAGCGTGCCGCCAGTCGTCCAGTTCTCGTACAGGGCGTACTGGTTCTGCATGTTGACCTGATGGTAGAGGTCGAATCCGGCCGCCAGACGCTGACCGAGGAAATACGGCTCGGTGAACGACGCCTTCCAGCCCCGGCTGTACTGACCGTCGGACACGCTGAGGCGCACGTACTGGCCGCGACCGAGGAAGTTGGTCTCCGTGTAGGCGAGCTCCGCCATGATCCCCTGCGTCGTCGAATAGCCGCCGCTGAGGCTGATCGAGCCGGTCGGCTGGTCCTCGACGTCGACGACCACGATCACACGATCGGGGGCCGAGCCCGGGCGGTTCGAGATGTGGACCTTCTTGAAGTAGCCGAGGCCGTTGAGCCGCCGCTCCGCGCGTTCGATCAGGACGTGATTGTAGGGGTCGCCTTCGCCGATGTCGAATTCCCGGCGAATGACGTAGTCGCGCGTGCGGGTGTTGCCGGTGATGTCGATGCGTTCGATGTAGACTTTCGGACCGTCGTCGACCGAGTAGTTCAGCGCGATGGTGTGGTTCGCGGCGTCACGCTCGCCGTGCGGCCGGACTTCGGAAAAGGCGTAGCCCTGGCGCGCCACGTCGCGGCTCATGGCCTCGACCGTCTTGTCGACACCCCCGGCGTCGTAGACGTCGCCCGCGTGGAGGGTGGAGAACCGCATGAGCGACGGCCCGTCCACCTTCGCGATATGGGAGTCCACGCTCACGCCCGCGACGTGATACTGCGGCCCCTCGTCGACCGTGATCGTGATGACGTAGCCCGGCGGATTGGGCTGATAGGTCACTTCGGTATTGGTGATACGGAAGTCGGCGTAGCCGTTCTTCATGTAGTAGCGCCGGATCGCCTCCTCGTCCGAGGCGAGGCGGTCGGGGTCGTAGACGTCCGTGCTCTTGATCCAGGACAGCAGGTTCATCGTGCTCGTCTGCATCAGGCTGTGCAGACGATAGCCGGACACTGCGTTGTTGCCGACGAAATTGATTTCGCGGATGCCGGTCTTCTCGCCCTCGTCGATGGTGAACACGAGATCCACGCGCCCGTTCGGCAGTTGGACGAGCCGCTTGGTGACTCTGGCCTCGTTGCGGCCGTATTTCTTGTAGGCGTCCTTGATCCGGCCGATGTCGCCCTCGGCGGTCGCCTCGTTGTAGCTCGCGCCGGGCTTGGACTGCACCTCGACTTCGAGCTGCTCCTTGGTGATCTTGCTGTTGCCCTCGAAGGCGATGCGATTGAGGATCTGCTTGCCGATGCCGAGCGCGACCACGATGCGGCCATCCACGACCTTGGCGTCGACCGACGAATAGATGCCGGTCGCCTTCAGGTCGTCCACGCCGCGCTGGATCGACGCCGGGTCCGTCCCCGAGAAATAGGGCTTGAGGCTCGCGGCGTCGACGCCGGAGCCGCCCTCGACGACGATCTGCTGCGCGAAGGCGGGCGTCGCCGGGAGGAGTCCGCTGAACGCCACCACGACCGCCAGAACCAGAGCGCCGAAGAAGCCACGAATCCAATTCATGTCGCTCATAGTCCCTCTTCGCGTCGCGGCTGCGATCGCCGCCTGCGCCGCTCCAGCTTCACCCTACGACCGCGGTTGATCCGCGATGATTTGCTTGGCGAGGCGCGGCGCACGACGCCGTGTTCGTTCCCTCGAGCGCGAGAACGACGCCTCGACGGCCTTTTACCGTCATCGGCCATCCCTGCAAACCTCTATTCGGCGAGCCTACACCATTTCGCGAGGGCGTTGCCGCGAGGACACGGAAGATGGTCGACTATTCGTTAATTGCCGCTCGCGACGATGCGCAGAATGTCGTGCGAGGTGGTGAACACGAGCAGCGTCGCCACCAGAGCGATGCCGATCTTGAGGCCGATCTCCTGCGTTCGCTGGCTGAGCGGCCGGCCCAGCGCCGCCTCGAAGGCGTAGAAGACCAAGTGCCCGCCGTCGAGCAGCGGGATGGGCAGGAGGTTCATGAAACCGATCGAAGCTGAAATCAAAGCCGCCCAGTCGAACAGGTTCCATACGCTGATCTTGGCGATCTCGCCGGCCATCTGCGCCGCGCCGATCAGCCCCGACACCTGATCGGTCGATTGGCGCCCGGCGAAGACGCCGACGATGTAGGCCGTCGTCCCTTTGAGGATGGCCCAGGTCTGCGCCGTCCCCCAGACCAGGCAGACGGGCAAGCCGCACCGTTCGATCCTGACGTCGTTCGGATTGGTTGAAGACCCGATGCCGAGATGGCTCATCCGCCGCTTTCCGAACACGCCCTGATCGACGACGCTGACTTGCGGCGTCGCGGTCAACGTGACGTCGCGCCCGCCGCGCTCCACTATGATCGTCATCGGCAGGCCGGCGCTCAGCACGGTCGCCTCCTGCAGCGCCTCGAAGCTTCCGATCGGCTCGCCGTCGACCGACTTGACGAGGTCGCCGGGCAGGAAGCCGGCCTGCGCCGCCGGACTCGCCGGCGCGACCCGGCCGATGCGCGGCGCATGCTCGGGGCGTCCGAACGCCGTGAACATGCCGGTGAAGATCACGATCGCCAGGATGAAGTTGGCGACCGGGCCGGCGAGCACGATCGCCGCGCGGTTCGCCACCGGCTGCGCGGCCAGGGTCCGCGCCGGATCGACCGACGGATCGGGCGGGCCGGCGTCCACGCTCGCGGCGTTGGCGTCGCCGTGGAATTTGACGTAGCCGCCGAGCGGCAGCGCCCCGACGCGCCAGCGGGTGCCGTGCGAGTCGATCCGGGCGAACAGCTCCGGCCCGAAGCCGATGGAGAAGGCGTCGACGCGCACGCCGCACCACCGGCCGACCAGATAATGCCCGAGCTCGTGGACGAACACGATCGCGCTCACGATCACGAGGAACGGCAGGACGTACCATCCGAGCCAGGCGAGAAGGCCCGATACCGAGTGCAGAAGCGCCATAAACGTCTCCGCGCGCCCGACGACGCGCCTTTGCTGGCCTGCGGCCGGGCGGTTTTCGCCTGAAACCTTACCGGACGCCGACGGTCAGGCCAAGGGTCAGGACAAGTGCCGGCGGGTCCGCTCGCCGGCGGCATGGTGGATCGCGAGCGCCTGCGCGACGCTCTCGGGGGGCCTGAGCTCGTCCGACGCCTGCATGGACCGGACGGTCCGCTCGACGAGGCGCACGATGTCGCCGAAGCCGATCCGGCCGTCGAGGAAGGCCGCGACCGCCACCTCGTTGGCGGCGTTCAGCGCCGTCGTCGCGCCGCCGCCCGTCTTCAGGGCGTCGATGGCGAGGCCGAGCGCGGGGAAGCGGTCGAGGTCCGCCCGCTCGAAGGTCAGGCGGCCGAGCGCGGCGAGGTCCGGCCCGCGGACGCCCGAGGCGATGCGTTCGGGATAGGCGAGGCAATGCGCGATCGGCGTGCGCATGTCGGGCGAGGCCATGCCGGCGATCAGCGAGCCGTCGATGAAGGCGATGAGCCCGTGGACGATCGACTGGGGGTGGACGACGACGTCGAGCCGCTCGGGCGGAACGCCGAACAGGAAGTGGGCCTCGATCAGCTCGAGCCCCTTGTTCATCAGGCTCGCGGAATCGATCGTGACCTTGGGACCCATCACCCAGTTCGGATGGGCGAGCGCCTCCGCCCGGGTGGCTTTGGCGATGCGCTCGGCGCTCCATTCCCGAAACGGTCCGCCCGACGCGGTGATCGTCATCACCGAGATCGTATCCGGATCGCGCGATCCGATCGCCTGAAACAGCGCGTTGTGCTCCGAGTCCATCGGCAGCAGGAAGGCTCCGGCCCGCGCGGCGGTCTCCATCACGACCGCGCCGGCGCACACCAGCGTCTCCTTGTTGGCGAGCGCGACCGTCCGCCCGGCTTCGACGGCGGCGAAGGTCGGCTCCAGGCCCGCGGCGCCGACGATCGCCGAGACCACGAGATCGGCCTCCCGCAGCGCCGCCTCGCAGATCGCCTCCGGCCCGGCCGCGGCAACGACGTTCGATCCCGAAAGGCCCGCCTTGAGGTCGGCGTAAGACGCAGGATCGGCGATCGCCGCGAACTCGGCGCCGAGCTCGATCGCGCGACGGGCGAGCGCTGCGCCGTCGCGCCCCCCGGCCACCGAGACGACGGAGAATTTTCCCGGCGCGGCGGCGATCACCTGCGCGCACGAGCCGCCGATCGATCCGGTCGCGCCCAGGATCGCCAGCCGGCGCGGAGGGACTTCGCGCGTCGCGGCGAAGGCGGGAGAAAATTCGACGAGGTCTGCAGCGCTCACCATTGAAACAATCCACTCGCGATGAAGGAGCCCCGGGAATTGGCGGCGGCGACGATCGCCACGAAGGTCGAGGCCGCTATGAAGGAGTCCAGCCTGTCCATCAAGCCGCCGTGGCCCGGGATGAGACGGCTCGAGTCCTTCACCCCGAAGCGGCGCTTGACCGCCGATTCCAGGAGGTCGCCCAATTCCGACACCACCGCGGCGGCGAACCCGAGCTCGAAAACCCTGGCGATCGCAAGGGAGCCCGGGACCAGAATCAGGCTCGAGGCCAGCCCAAGCGCCGCGCCGGCGAGCGCGCCGGCGACGGCGCCCGACCACGTCTTGCCCGGCGAGACGCTGGGCCAGAGCTTCGGTCCGCCGATCGCGCGCCCGGCGAAATAGGCCGCGACGTCCGCCCCCCACACGATGGCGAACAGCCAGAGGATCGCCGGCAACCCATAGGTCGGGCTCGCCTGCAAGAGGCCGAGGCTGACGACCAGCGCGCCGGCGTAGAGCGCGCCCGCGCCCGCCCAGACCCGCCGGTCCCGCTCGGCGAGCCAGCCGACCGCCACAGCCGTGGCGGCAAGCGCCGCGACGGCGAGGAGCGCGCGATTGTGCAGAGAAAGAAGCGCGGCGAGGGCGAGCATGCCCGCGCCTGCCGCGACTCGCGCGATCGATCCCTCGCGCCCGACGATGCGCTGCCATTCCCACAACACGACGACCGACGCGATCCACCAGAAGGCGACGAACACGAAACCGCCGATCCAGGCCACGGCCAAGGCGGCGAGCCCCAGGACGACAGCCGCGGCGACGCGCGGCCACAGATCGAGCCCGATGCGGGAGCCGCCGGTCCGTTGCGGCGGCCGGGCGTTCGGGTCATTCGGGTTCACGGTCATCGGGCGCGCGCTCACGAGGCGGTCATGACTGCGGTCGCTTCGACGACCGCGCCGAAACGACGCTCGCGCCCCGCATATTGCTGGAGCGCCGCAAGGAAGGCCGCGTCGTCGAAATCGGGCCAGTAGATCGGCAGAAAGACGAGTTCCGCGTAGGCGGCCTGCCAGAGCAGAAAATTCGACAAGCGCATTTCGCCGGAAGTACGGATAATCAGGTCGGGATCGGGAATATCGGGCGTATCGAGCCGGGCGGCGAATTCGTCCTCGCCGATGGCCTCGGGATCGAGCCGCCCGTCGCGGACCTCCTCCGCCAGACGGCGCGCCGCCGTGACGATCTCGTGGCGCGCGCCGTAGTTGAAAGCGACGATCAGGGTCAGGCCGCAATTGCCCCGGGTCAGCGCCTCCGCTTCCTCGAGCAGCCCGCGGATGTCGGGCGCGAGGCCTTTGCGTTCGCCGATGACGCGGACGCGCACGCCGTTCCTGTGCAGTTCGGCGAGGTCGTTTCGGATGAACCGCTTCAGGAGGCCCATCAGCATCGCCACTTCGTCCGGCGGACGCCGCCAGTTCTCGGAGGAAAAGCTGTAGATGGTCAGGTAGCGCACGTCGTGGTCTGTGGCCGAGCGCACCGCGCGACGCACCGCCTCCACGCCGCGCCGGTGGCCCTCGAATCGGGGCAGGCCGCGCGCCTTCGCCCAGCGCCCGTTGCCGTCCATGATGATGCCGACGTGGGTCGGCGTCTGGTCGGAGCGCGGTCCTGCCGGAGATCGTGCCTGGGGCATGCGAGGGTCCTCGCGAATTCGCGCGCTTCGCCTAGACCTGCATGATCTCCTTTTCCTTGGCCGCGAGCGAGGAGTCGATTTCCTTGATGGCGAGATCGGTCGCCTTCTGCACCTCGGCCGAGTGCTTGATTTCGTCGTCCTCGCTGATGGCGTGCTCCTTGAGCAGCTTCTTGAGAACGTCGATGCCGTCGCGGCGCACGTGCCGCACGGCGACGCGGGCGTCCTCGCTGTATTTGTGCGCGATCTTCACCATTTCCTTGCGCCGCTGCTCGTTCAGCTCGGGAATGCGGATGCGCAGCATCGTGCCCTCGACCGTCGGACTGAGACCGAGATTGGAGTCGCGGATCGCCTTGTCGACGGCGTGCACCATGCTCTTGTCCCAGACCGAGACCGCGAGCGCGCGCGGTTCGGGAACGCTGATGGTCGCAACCTGAATGAGCGGCATCCGCTGCCCATAGGCTTCGACATGAACGGGTTCGAGCAGGCTCGCGCTCGCGCGGCCGGTCCGGAGGCCGCCGAGCTCGTGCTTGAGCGAGGCGTGCGCGGCCTGCATGCGCCGCTTGATGTCCTCGAGATCGAATTTGGGCAATTGCGCCATGATGGTCCTACATCGGGTTTTGCTTCGAGCCGGCCCGGAGAAAAACGAACTCCCTCGGCCCAGCCGCGTTCTTTCCGCGCGGCCGAAGGCCTCCTTAGCATAGCTTTCGCGTTGTGACAGCGAAGAACGTCCGCCGCTCCAAGTCATTCGGACGAAGCGAATCCGCGGGCCGGGCGGCGCGCGCCCTCCCCCCATAGCCCGTTGTCGGACAAGCGTCTTTCCGAACGCCCCAGGGGCGGGACCGGTCGCGGCGGGGAGCCCGAGCCGGCCTTTCCATCGCCGGGGCGGGAGGCCGATTTCGCGAGGCCGGCGCGACCTTTCGCCGACGCCGCGCGTCCTATCCCACCTGCATCTTCTCGAGCTTCGCGGCCTCCGCCAGCGCCGCCGGACCGGCGGGCTGGATCAGTCCGGCCGACATGATGAGCTTGACCGCTTCGTCGGCGGTGATGGGCAGCTCGATCACCGCGTCGGCCGCTATGTAAAAGAAGAAGCCGGTCGTCGGATTGGGCGTGCAAGGCATGAACACCGACACCATCGGCTTGTCGCCGGGCAGGGCTGCCGACAAGACCGGCCCGGGATCGGACGAAAGAAACACGATCGACCAACTGCCCTCGACCGGGAATTCGACCAGCCCGACCTTACGGAACTGCGAGCCCGACTGGCTGAAGACGGCCTCGAACACCTGCTTCAAGCCCTTGTAGACACCCCGCACCACCGGCGTGCGGTGGAGCATCGCCTCGCTGAAGCGCACCACCGAGCGACCGATGATGTTGGCGGTGAGAAAGCCGAGCAACGTGAGGCCCACCACGGCGATCACCACGCCCAGCCCCGGAATGTGGAAGGGCAGATAGGCGTCCGGTGCGACGCTCTGGGGAAGCAGCGGCTTCACCCAGTTGTCGATGGTGTCGATGATGAACCAAGCGATATACGCCGTCACCGCCACCGGGCCGAACGCGACCAGCCCGGTGAAGAACCACGACCTCAGCCGATGACCGAACGAGCGTTGAGGAGGAGCGGACGGGGATTCGATCGACATGACGGGCACGCGCTGAGGGCGCTGAAAAATGACGGCTCCCAATGGCGAATGCAAGGCGTCCTTCCGGCCAACCCGGCCCCGCGCCCTATTCGTATTCGTCGCCGAGCTCGTAGTCCTCGCAGGACCGTCCGAAGGCGGAGAGCGCGTCCTGCAGATAGTCCGGCAAGAGGGGCATGCCGAGCAGGTATTTCCAGGTCGGCCCTTCGTGACGCTCGACCGCGGCGGCGACGGCGCTCTTCCAGTCGTCGGCCTCGAAGTCGCCGCGTCCAATCCAGACGAGCGCGACCAGCGCCGCCGCTTCGTCGACGTCGAGGTCGCGAATGAACTCGACGAATTCTCGGCGGATCGCGTTGTCGGCGTCGGTCGAAGCGATCCCCTCGCCGTCGTCCGAAGGGTTGGAGGCGTCCGGCGCCACGCCGGCGTCCCCGCTCAACATCTCGCGCGCCTTTTCGATGACGAAACAGACCTTCGCCGGATTGATCTCGGGCATCGGGCGCTCGCTCGTGTCGATCCTACGCATCAGGCGGTCACTCCTTCCCACTCTCGATGGCGCCGTCATCGTCCCGGCGGGTTGCGGCAGGTCAAAGTCGCCGAGAAAAAAGCCCGCGGCAAGGCCGATCGCCTTCCGGATCGGGCGGCCTCGACACGGAGAGGATCGGCGACGGCGGACTCGAGCGTGGGTTATGCCGGCGACGGGAGGCTGAAAAAAAGGGGCGCAGGCGCTGGGGCGCAGGAACGCGCGCGCCAGCGCAGGGATACGCGCGCTGGCCGACGTTCACGCTGCCGAGATCGGGCTGACGCGCTTCTTCCGCAACTCGCCCGTGACGGTGGGCGAGATCGTGGGCAAGGCGGCGGAGCGGACGGGAAATGCGATGGCGAGGCGCGACTGGCGGCTTAGTCCCCGTCGGAAAAGAACACTTTTTGACGGCCGTTGCCGCGCTCGGTGACCTGATCGGGCAGTTCGGAGATTACGCCGCGAACGAGACGAGCCGTGCGCGAAAGGTAAGGTGGCGGGGGCAGAGGAGTCAATAAAACGGTCTGCCACCGTAACCCCTATCTCCTGGTGCACGCCCTGCGCCGGCGCTGGCGCGACATCGACCTGATCGTGCAGTAGGGCCTCGACCGGCTCGCCAGTCTCTGCGTCATCGAAGTGGTCATCGGCGGTCGACCCTCCTACAATCAAATCCCGAAGCCGCACGACGACGTGCGCCGCCTGTTCGAAGCCGCCGACGTCGCCATCCCCACGGCGCTTCCCCTCGCCCCCGCCCGCGCAGCCACAAGGCAAAGACTCCCAAAACGAAACAATTCAATAAGGTCAAAATCTTATCCGGAGCGCGCTAAGCCCGAGACGCCGGAACATCTGCTGAAAGGCGGCGCGAGGACCCGCGGTCACAGGCGCTCCGAGCCGAGGACAGGCCAAGAGATCCGCCGTCCTTGATTGGCTCGGCCTTCATCGGCGCGCGCCGCCGGAAATCTACTTCGTCCTTGGCCGGCGAAGGCGTCCTGGCGCTGAACGGCTTCTAAAGGCCGGTGAAGGCGGGCTCCGCCGTGTTCATTCCCGGCATGGCCGAACACGGTATCCGGCAGACGGGGGCGGAGCTTCTGCGCTTCTTTTTGCGGTTTCCCGGTCGATTCTTTCGACGGCGTCGAATATCTCTTTTCCGCGGCGAGGCCCGCCTGAGGGAGCGCGGGCCGCGCCGCAGCGCGCGGCCGGAAAGCCGTTGGCCCATCGACCCGGGAGACGCCGCATCCGCATCCGCCCTGTCCCCTCCGCTCCTGCGATCGCGTTCGTCCTACTGCTCCTGTCGACGACAGGACGGGCGGACTCGTTTTCGACCGCTTGGCCGGCGCCGCCGTCGGTCGCGTTCGGCGATCTCTATCGCGCGGTCGAGATGGCGGGTCTCTTCGCCGACCAGAAGACCTTCGCCGACGCGACGCCGAAAGCGCCGCCCGCCGCCATCATGGCCGATTGGGAGCGGGAGAAGGGCCTGCCGGGCTTCGATCTGAGGGCCTTCGTCGACCGTCATTTCGCGCCGCCCGTGCGCCACACCGTCGCCTTCGCCCCCCGGCCGGACGAGGACGTCCGCGCCTACATCCGCGACACATGGGAGACGTTGGAACGCAAGCCGGATCAGGCCGAACCCTATTCCTCGCTGCTTCCGCTGCCGCATCCTTACGTCGTGCCGGGCGGCCGTTTCAGCGAGATCTACTACTGGGACAGCGCGTTCGTGATGCTGGGGCTCGAGCAGGACGGACGGTTCGATCTCGCCCGCGACATGCTCGACAACATCGCCTCGCTGATCGCGCGCTTCGGCCACGCGCCCAACGGCAACCGCAGCTATTATCTCAGCCGTTCCCAGCCGCCTTTTTTCTCCCTCATGGTCGACATCGCCGCCGCGCACGACGGCGACGCCGTCTTCGTCCAGCATCTTCCAGAGCTTCAGGCCGAATACGCCTACTGGATGGACGGCGCCGAGGATCTCGCGCCCGGGTCGGCCGCCCGTCGGGTGGTCCGGCTTCCCGACGGGACGCTCTTCAACCGCTACTGGGACGATCGCGCGGCCCCGCGCGACGAGTCGTATCGCGAGGACGTCGAGACGGCGCGACGGGCGGGCCGGCCGGCGGAGGAAGTCTACCGCGATCTCAGGGCCGCGGCGGAGAGCGGCTGGGACTTCAGCTCGCGCTGGCTCGCCGACGGCAAGACCCTGTCGACCATCCGCACCACGGCGATCGCGCCCGTCGATCTCAACGCGGTGCTGGTTCATCTGGAGACGACGCTCGCCAAAGCCTATCGGCTGAAGGGCGACCCGGAGGCCGCGCAGCGTTTTCAGGCCCTCGCCGACCGGCGTTCCGAGGCGATCCGCCGGTATTTATGGAACGGCGAGGGCGGATTTTTCGCCGACTATCTGTGGAAGGAGGGGCGCCTCAGCGAGACGTTGAGCGCGGCGACGGCGGCGCCGCTCGCCTTCGGCTTCGCGAGCCCGGATGAGGCCCACGCGGTTGCGGACACGATCCGCAGGCGCCTTCTCGGACCCGGCGGCCTCGAGACGACGCTCACGGAGAGCGGCCAGCAGTGGGACCGGCCGAACGGCTGGGCGCCCCTGCAATATCTCGCGATCGAGGGCCTCAGAGCCTACGGCGAAGCGGACCTCGCGCGCGCCATCGCCCGCCGCTGGATTGCGACCAATGCCGGCAGCTACGCCGCCCTCGGCGTGCTCGCGGAGAAGTACGACGTGTCCCGCCGCCCCGATGCGGGCGCAGGGGTCGGCCGCGGCGGCGAGTATGGGTTGCAGGTCGGCTTCGGCTGGACCAACGGCGTGCTCGCCGCGCTGATGGCCGAATATCCCGATCTAGCGGCGGAGGCCTTGCGGAAGAACCCGTGACGGGCCGCCTCCGCCCCGCAGCGGAGCCTATTCGGCGGCCCCGCGCAGGCTGGCGCGCACGTCCGCCCGCAGATCGTCGATCGCCGTCAATCGGCCTTCGCGCACGATGTGCCAGAACGTCCAGCCGTTGCACGCGGGCAGCCCCTGAACCAGCGCGCCGATCTTGTGGATCGAGCCGATCGCCGGGCCGACGGCGAGCATGCCGTCGGCGCGCACCAGCGCGGAATGGCGGCTTCGCAAGTCGACCAGCCGTTCGCCCGGCTCGATGCGCCCCGATTCGATCAGGCTCGCGAAAGCGACGCGCGGCTCGCTGCGCCGCGTCGGCGCGGTCGCCACCGTCTCCTCGGCGAGCGGTTCGACGCTCGCGATACGCAGCCGCGCCGCCTCGGCGTAGCCCGGATCGCGCTCGATCCCGATGTAGGCGCGCCTGAGCCGGCGCGCGACAGCGCCGGTGGTGCCCGTGCCGAAAAAGGGATCGAGCACCAAGTCGCCGGCGTTGGAGGCAGCCACCAGCACGCGGGCGAGCAGCGCCTCGGGCTTCTGGGTCGGATGGGTCTTGCGTCCGGAGGCGTCCTTCAGGCGCTCGGGCCCGGTGCAGAGCGGCAGGAACCAGTCGGACCGCGCTTGGCAGTCGTCGTTTCCGGCCTTGAGGGCCTCGTAGTTGAAGGTGTAGCGCTTGGCCTCGGGTCCGCGCGCCGCCCAGATCATGGTCTCGTGGGCGTTGGTGAAGCGTCGTCCCCGGAAGTTCGGCATCGGGTTGGCCTTGCGCCAGACGATGTCGTTGAGAATCCAGAAGCCGAGGTCCTGGAGGATGGCGCCGACCCGGAAGATGTTGTGGTACGAGCCGATGACGACGAGGGTGGCGTTCGGCTTCATCGCCCGCCGCGCGGCGGCGAGCCAAGCCCTGGTGAAGGCGTCGTATTCCGCGAAGCCGGCGAATTTGTCCCAGTCGTCGTCGACCGCGTCCACGAGGCTCTGGTCGGGACGCGACAGCGCGCCTTCGAGCTGGAGGTTGTAAGGCGGATCGGCGAAGACGAGGTCGACCGAGGCCGCCGGCAGCTTCTCCATCTCGGCCACGCAGTCGCCGACCAGAATGACGTCGCGCAGCGCGGGGCCGATTGCGGCCGGGCGTGTCGTCCCGCCGGCGCCAGTACGCAGAACCTGAATCTGGGCGGGGAGACGCGACGCTCCGGCACGCAAGGTACGCATGGACACGAACCACTCGACGCAACGGCCGGCGTTTGGTCCGGCGCGACGTTTATGACCGGATGACAGTAAAGGCCGCGTTAGGAGGCGGCCGGCGGCGCTGTGTCGTTTTCGGACGGCGCCTCCGCCGAAGGGGGACTGTCGTTCTCAACGCTTTCGCAATCTTTTTCGGCGCTGGCGTCGCGACCAGAGCGGCCGGCTTCGGCGTCGGCGTCGCGAGCGCGCCCTTTCTTTCGCTCTTCAGGGGTCGGCGCATAGCGTCGAAGTCGTCACGAGACGCGATCGTCCTCCAGCCTCGAAAGGCGCCGAAACAGCAGCGTCGCGCGGGCGCGCGAAGCATCTTCGCCGGCGAAAATTCGGCTGCCGTCTTCATGGGCGGCCTCATGCGCATCGGGCCCCGGGCAATCATACCTTGCCGTCAGGATGAATCAGCCGCCAACCCGTCGCCGATCCGACTTCCGAGCCCATGCGCGGCGCGGCGCCTCGCGTTGACTTGGAGTGCGGGCAAGATTAGGGGTTTCGGCCGCAAATCGCCGAGCCTCCCGCGCTCGAGCCTTCCAGGGATGGGCCCCGCTCATGAAAATTCTCGTGCCCGTGAAACGGGTAGTGGATTACAACATCAAGATCCGCATCAAGTCGGACGGGTCGGGCGTGGAGCTCGCCAACGTCAAGATGTCGATGAACCCGTTCGACGAGATCGCCGTCGAGGAGGCGCTGCGCCAGAAAGAGGCGGGCAAGGCGACGGAAGTGATCGTGGTGTCGATCGGGCCGGCGCAGGCGAGCGAGACCATCCGCACGGCGCTCGCGATGGGCGCGGACCGCGGCATTCTGGTCAAGACCGATGGAATCGTCGAGCCGCTCGCGGTCGCCAAGATCCTCAAGGGCGTCGTCGCCGAGGAGCAGCCGGGCCTCGTGATCCTGGGCAAGCAGGCGATCGACGACGATTCGAACCAGACTGGCCAGATGCTGGCGGCGCTGACGGGCTACGGGCAGGGGACCTTCGCCTCGAAGGTCGTCGTTGGCGACGGCGCGGCGGAAGTCACCCGCGAGGTCGATGGCGGCCTGCAGACGGTGTCGCTGAAGCTTCCGGCGATCGTCACCGCCGACCTGCGGCTGAACGAACCGCGCTACGCTTCGCTCCCCAACATAATGAAGGCGAAGAAGAAGCCGATCGCCGACAAGACGCCGGCCGATTACGGCGTCGACGTCGCGCCGCGGCTGAAAGTGCTCAAGACGTCGGAGCCGAGCGGCCGCAAGGCGGGCGTGAAGGTGAAGACGGTGGCGGAGCTCGTCGCGAAGCTCCATGACGAAGCGGGAGTGATCTGACCATGGCGACCCTTCTCGTTGCCGAAGTCGCGGGCGGTCGCCTGAACGACATGACGGCGCGGGCGCTGACCGCGGCGCTCGAGATTTCGCAGCCGGTCGACGTGCTCGTCGCCGGGCAGGGCGTCGCCGCGGCAGCCGCAGCCGCGGCGGAGCTTGCGGGCGTCGGCAAAGTGCTGGCGGCCGACGACGCGGCTTACGCCCACGGGCTCGCGGAGCCGCTGGCGGCGCTGATCGTCTCGCTCGCCCCCGCCTACGACGCGATCGTCGCGCCGTCGACGGCGAGCGCCAAGAACGTCCTGCCGCGGGTCGCGGCGCTCCTCGACGTGATGCAGGTCTCCGACATCACCAAGGTCGTCGGCCCCAAGACCTTCGAACGGCCGATCTACGCCGGCAACGCGATCCAGACGGTCGAGTCGACCGACCCGAAGGTGGTCGCGACCGTGCGCACCGCCTCGTTCGGAGCGACCGGGACGGGCGGGGCGGCCCCGATCGAGGCCGTCGCCGCCGCAGGCGATCCGGGCGTGTCCGGGTTCGTCGGCGAAGCGCTCGCCAAGTCCGACCGTCCGGAGCTGACCTCGGCCAAGATCATCATCTCGGGCGGCCGGGCGATGCAGAAGGCGGAGAACTTCAAGACCTACATCGAGCCGGTGGCCGACAGGCTCGGCGCGGCGATGGGCGCCTCGCGCGCGGCGGTCGACGCGGGCTATGCGCCGAACGACTGGCAGGTCGGCCAAACCGGCAAGGTCGTCGCCCCCGAGCTCTACATCGCGGTGGGCATCTCGGGCGCGATCCAGCACCTCGCCGGCATGAAGGATTCGAAGATCATCGTGGCGATCAACAAGGACGAAGAGGCGCCGATCTTCCAGGTCGCCGACTACGGCCTCGTCGCCGACCTCTATCAGGCTCTGCCGGAACTCGAGGGCGAACTGGCCAAGATCGGTCGCTGACGACCGGAGCCGGGAAAAAGACCGGGCGTCCGACTGGACGCCCGGCTCCGCTCGTCTATGATCCCGGCCCTGTATGGGGCGGCTGGACAGGTTGAGGCCATGGCTTTGAACATCGAATCGATCGGCGTCATCGGGGCGGGGCAGATGGGCGCGGGCATCGCTCAGGTGGCGGCGCAGGCCGGTATGCCGGTCTACCTGAACGACGTGAGCCCGGATCGCGTCAACGCGGCGCTGGCCACGATCAACAGCCATTTGTCGCGGCAGGTGGCGAGGGGCCAGATCGACGAAGACGGGCGCAAGGCGGTCCTCGACCGAATTCATATTGCGCCGACCCTCGACAAGCTCGGCGACTGCGACCTCGTCGTCGAGGCCGCGTCCGAGAACGAAGAGGTCAAACGCAAGATCTTCACCGCGCTGCGCGCGTTCATGAAGCCGGAGGCGATCCTCGCCTCCAACACCTCGTCGATCTCGATCACCCGGCTCGCCTCGGTGACCGTCAATCCCGAGCGCTTCATCGGCATGCATTTCATGAACCCGGTGCCGCGCATGCAGCTCGTCGAGATCATCCGCGGCATCGCCACCAAGGACGACACCTACGAAGCGGCGAAAAATTTTGTCCTGCGGCTCGGCAAGACGGCGACGATGTCGGAAGACTTTCCGGCTTTCATCGTCAACCGGATCCTGCTGCCGATGATCAACGAGGCGGTCTACACGCTCTATGAGGGGGTCGGCTCGGTCGAGTCGATCGACACCGCCATGCGGCTCGGCGCCAACCACCCGATGGGGCCGCTCCAGCTCGCCGACTTCATCGGCCTCGACACGTGCCTTGCGATCATGCAGGTGCTGCACGACGGTCTGGCGGACTCGAAGTACCGCCCCTGCCCGCTCCTGGTGAAATACGTCGAGGCCGGCTGGCTCGGCCGGAAGACCCAGCGCGGCTTCTACGACTACCGCGGCGAGAACCCGGTGCCAACGCGGTGACGCAGGAAACCCTGCGGACGACGGCTGCATCGTCCCGATAGCGCTCGCGTCGAGATCCGCGGACGAAAAGCCCCGGTTGGGAGTCTCTGCGCTCGAGGGCGCTCTCCGCGGAGCCGTCGGCGACATCGTCGATGCAGCGTCACCGCTTCGGCGCGATGCGCTCGACGACCGGATCGGCTCGAGGCGGCGCGGCGTCGCCGAGGCGGTAGGCGGCGCGCAGGCGCGCGACGACCGCCTCGGCCGAGACCGCGTCGCGCGCGTGAACGATCGCCAGCGGCTGGTTCGGGCCGACCTCCTCGCCGAGCGCGGCGAGGCGGGTGAGGCCGACCGAAGGGTCGATCGCGTCGCAAGCGCGCGCCCGCCCGCCGCCGAGTTCCACCACCGCGAGGCCCACCGCGCGCACGTCGATGCTGGTGACGACCCCGCGCCGCTCGGGCCGCGCTTCGACGACGAGCCCCGCGCGCGGCAGCAGCGCCTGGGCGCGGGCGAGGATGTCGGACGGGCCGCCAAGCGCCGCGACCATCCGCTCGAATTTCTCGGCCGCCGCGCCGGAGTCGAGCGCGCCGAGCAGCAGCGCCTCCCCTTCGGCCACGGTGCGGGCGAGCCCCGCCAGATGCAGAAGCTCGCCGCCCAAGGCGAGCGTCACCCGAAGGAGCCGGGCGTCCCGGTCTTTGCCGGTCAGGAAATCGACGGCGTTCTGCACCTCGACCGCGTTGCCGGCGGCGCTGGCGAGCGGCTCGTTCATGTCGGTGATCAGCGAGACGGTCGGCAGACCGGCGCCGGTCGCGACGGTCGCGATGCTTTCGGCGAGCTCCCGCGAGGCGTCGAGCGAGGCCATGAAGGCGCCCGAGCCGGTCTTCACGTCCATGACCAGGGCTTCGAGGCCGGCCGCGAGCTTCTTCGACAGGATCGAAGCGGTGATGAGGGCGACCGACTCGACCGTCGCCGTCACGTCGCGGATGGCGTAGAGGCGCCGGTCGGCAGGGGCGAGCGTCTCCGTCTGGCCGATGATCGCGCAGCCGACGCCGCGCACCACCTGCCGGAAGCGCAGGAGGCCGGGCCTCGTGTCGTAGCCGGGGATGGAATCGAGCTTGTCGAGCGTGCCCCCGGTATGGCCGAGGCCGCGGCCCGAGATCATCGGCACGAAGGCGCCGAGCGCCGCGAGCATCGGGGCGAGCATGAGCGAAACGTTGTCGCCGACGCCCCCGGTCGAGTGCTTGTCGAGCACAGGGCCGGGCAGGTCGGGCGCGCCCCAGTCGATCGTGGTTCCCGAGCGCGTCATCGCTTCGGTCAGGGCGACGCGTTCGCCGAGCGTCATGCCGCGGAAGAACACCGCCATGGCGAAGGCGGCGGCCTGGCCTTCGGTCACGTCGCCGATCGTGAGCCCGGCGACGAACGCGCCGATCTCGGCCGCGGTCAATTCGCGCCCGTCGCGCTTGGCGCGGATGATTTCCTGGGGCAGGATCATGGGGCCTCGCGAATGAAGGCGCGCAGCAGCCGCTTGAACCGGTCCGCCGCGAGGCGGGCGTATTCCTGGGTCTCGTCGTGGCTCGGGTCGCCGCCTTCGAGCCCGGCCGCGTAATTGGTGACGACCGAGACGGCGGCGACGCGGAGTCCGGCGCGACGGGCGAGGATAACCTCCGGCACGGTCGACATGCCGACGAGGTCGGCCCCGAGCGTGCGGGCGGCGCGAATTTCCGCCGGCGTCTCGAAGCTCGGGCCGCAGAACCACATGTAGACGCCCTCGTGGAGCTCGACGTTCGAAGCGCGGGCGGCGCGATGCAGCGTCTCGATCAGGCTCGGGTCGTAGGCGCGGGTCAGCGGCACGAAACGGTCGGCGCCGGCGTGGCCGATGAGCGGGTTCGTGCCGGAAAAGTTGATGTGGTCGGTGATCGCCACCAGCGACGGCGGCCGCCATTCCGTCCTGAGGCCGCCCGCGGCGTTGGTGAGCAGCAGGCTCTTGCCGCCCAGGCTCTGGAACGTGTCGATCGCGACCCGCATCGCATTGGGGTCGCCGCGCTCGTAGTAATGGCCGCGGCCCTGGAAGAGCGCGACGCGCCGGCCCTCGATCGCGCCGACCACCAGCCGCCCGGCATGGCCCTCGACGCTCGGGACCGGAAAGCCGGGCAGTTCCACATAAGCGACGGCGACCGCGCCGGCCGCCTCGTCGGCGAGCGGCCCGAGGCCGGAGCCGAGCACGATGCCGAGCGGCGGCAGGCTGTCGAATCCGTGCTTCCTGAGCGCGACGATCGCGCCTCCGATATCCTGATCCATGCGGCGGCTCCTGGGTTGGCGTGGCTTCCCGCTTCGGGACGTCGACGCGAAGCGCCGGATGAGGAACGCTCCGCCTTCTCGAAGGTCCGTTGCGCCGCAGTGTGCCTGATTGCGCCGCCCATATCCACCGCGACCCGGACGCGACATTCGGCGCGGCGGCGGAACGACCGATCTTGAAGGCGCGGGAGAGAACTTGTCACGCCTGCGCGGCGCGCTAAACTCGACGCGATGAGCTACGAAACCGACCTCTACGTGTGGACGAAGGAACAGGCCGGCTCACTCAGGCGGCGCGCGTCGAACGCGCTCGACTGGGACAATCTGGCGGCGGAAATCGAGTCTTTGGGAACGAGCAACCTGGACCAGATCGAATCCCGGTTGGAAAATCTGATCCTTCATCTCCTGAAATGGAAATATCACCCTGAATTGCGGTGCGGGAGCTGGCGCGGATCGATTTTCGAGGCGAGGCATCGCATTGAGAGACTGATCAAGAAGAATCCGTCGCTCGGCGGCTATCCCGGCGAATATCTTCCGGAAGCATACCCTGTCGGGCGGCGAAAGGCCCTCGCCGAGACCGGGCTTCTGAGCCTGCCCGAGGTCTGTCCGTGGACGATCGAGGAGACGCTCGCCGAGGATTTCTTGCCTCAGTGTCTGCCCGTGAACAAATCGAGTCTTTTGAATCGGTTAGTGTCCGGCTCTCGAAACGATTGAATTGACGGCTATTTTTCGCCCGATCGTGAACTTGGGGGGCGATTTGGCGTGTGCGTGCGCGAGAACCGTTGCCGCTATGACCGGAGTCGTCTTCGCTTTGGTATCCGGCCCTGTCGAGGCTCGCGACGGGTCTCCAGGCGCGATACCCTGGCGTGGGCACATCCCGGCCTCCGTTCAAAATCCCAAGACTCGCGCCGCCATATCGGATCGCATTGGTTATTTCTATTCCTTCTTCTTCGCGTGCAGCGGCAGGCTCGCGACGAAGGTCGAGCCGTGATGGATGCGGCTCGTGATGCTCAGCTTGCCGCGGTGGCGGGTGAGGATGTGCTTGACGATGGCGAGGCCGAGCCCGGTGCCGTTGCGCGCCCGGCTCTGCGTGACGTCGACGCGGTAGAACCGCTCGGTCAGTCGAGGCAGGTGTTCGGGCGCGATCCCGTGGCCGTGGTCGCGCACGGTGAGCGTGGCCTCCTTATGGGTCGTCGCGACGATCACCTCGACGAGCCCGGTCCCCGCGTCCGGCGGCGCCCCGTACTTGATCGCGTTCTCGATCAGGTTCTCGGCGACGCGCAGGAGCTCGTCGCGGTCCCCCTTCACCAGAACCCGGTCGGGCGCGGCGAACCGGATTTCCGCGCCCAGCTCCGCAGCCATCGGGGAGAGCGAATCCACGACGCTGTGAACCGTCTGGGCGAGATCGACCACCGTCTCCGGCCGAACATGCTGCTTCTGCTCGATCCGCGACAGCGACAGCAGGTCCTCGATGAGCCTGGCCATCCGCCGGCCCTGATCGCGCATGATGGCGAGGAAGCGGTCGCGCGCCTTGGGATCGTCGCGCGCCGACCCCTGCAGGGTCTCGATGAACCCCAGGAGCGAGGCGAGCGGCGTGCGCAGCTCGTGGCTGGCGTTGGCGATGAAGTCGACCCGCAGGCGCTCGACGCGACGGATCTCGGTCAGGTCGCGCAGCGTGACCAGCGCCGCGCCGACCGCGCCGTCCGGCGCGGCGAGCGGGGCGACGCAGACGTCGAACAGGCGCTCGACGGGAACCCGCTCGCTCCACTGCACGGTCTCGGCCTCCCCGCTCGCCATCACGCGGCGATAGGCGTCGATCACGTCGGGCGCGCGCAAGGCGAGCACCAGCGGATCGCCGAGCTTGAGCACGGTGAGGAGGTTCGTCGCCGGCGTGTTGGCGGCGGCGACGCGGCCGTCGGAGCCGACGATCAGCGCCGCCTCCGGCATCGCCGCGACCAGTTGCGCCGCGAACGGCGAATGGATCAAGTCGGCTATTCGGCTGGCGCCCGCTTCTGTCATCTCCGGCTCCGCTCAATCCTCGGGCGCCGCAGCCGACACCGCCTCGCGGATCGAGCGCCATCGCCGCGTCGCCTCCACGGCGCCCAGCAGCGCCATCGCGGCGACGAAGGGAACGATGTAATAGATGCCGCGGAACAGGAGGAGCGCGGCCAGGATGGCGTCGACGTCGCCCCCGACCGCCTGGAGAATGGTCGCCTCGAACACGCCGAGCCCCCCCGGCGAGTGGCTGGCGATCCCGAGCATCGCAGCCAGCGAATAGAGGGTGGCGAAGGTCGGAAAACCGATCGCCGAGTCTTTCGGCAGCAGCACATAAAGCGCGGCCGAGGCGGAGCAGACGTCGATCACGCCGAGCGCCATCTGCGCCAGCGTCAGGAGCGGCCCGGGCAGCCTGAAGGTTCCCAGCACCGCCGCGCCCCGCCAGCGCAGATCGCCGACCCAGGCGAGGTAGACCACGAGCAGGACGATCGCGCAGAATCCGATCAGCACGTTCGCCAGGGAATTGAAATGGTTGATGTCGGCGACGGCGTCGGAGGCGAACATGAACCCGACGCCGACGATCAGCCCCATGCCGAGCCAGAACGTGATGCCGGCGACGATGGTGAGGCTGGCGATGTTGCCGGCCGTGAGCCCGGCCGGCGCATAGAGCCAGTAGCGGACCGCCCCGCCGGTCACGAGCGGAAAGCCGAGCGTGAACGAGACCGCGTAACTGGCGAACGACGCCAGCGCGGTCAGCCAGTAGGGAACCCTGACCTCGAGATGGCGGAGCGCCAGCCCGTCGTACCCGGTCAGAGCCAGATAGCTCAGCGCAGTGAAGCCGAAAGACATCAGGATCTGATCGCCGCCGGTCGCCGCGAACGCCCCCCCGAGCTTGACGAGGTCGATACGCATCAGGGTGCGCACGAAAATCGTCAGCGAGACGGTGATGATCAGGGCGCTCGCGACGAGACCCACCCGCCGCAGCGTCTTGCGGCGGCGCCGGACGACGACGAGGAGCCGGTCGAAAAGGCTGTGCGGTTCCCGGGGAGGCGGCGCGCTGCCAGGCGCCCAGTTCGAGGCCGGGCGTCGTTGCTGCACCTGAGCCATGCCTTCTTCCTTTGGAGCCGGGGCCGCCTATAGGGCCTGCGCCGGCTCGGCGCAAGCGCGCGACCACAGGGGTTTCCCGCCTAATCGGCGAGGGTTTCGCGCCATGGCCTTGCGCGCGGCGAGCCGCTACGATCGGGCGCAATCCGGAAGGGGAGGCCGCGGTGAGGCGGCGCGTTCTCGTCGCCGGGTTCGGCACGATGGGAACGCGCCACGCCCGAGCATATCAGGCGATCGACGGTTTGGAGCTCGTGAGCCTGTGCACCCGCAACGCCGCCGGGCGCCGCGACCTCGACGAGGCGTTCGGCGGACTGCCGCGCTTCGACGACTTCGGCGCGGCGCTGGCCGCGCTGAAGCCCGGCGCCGTCGCGATCGCGCCTGTACCGAGCATCATGCGCCGATGGCCCTGGAGGCGCTCGCGGCCGGGGCGCATGCGTTCTGCGAGAAGCCGCTCGCCGACGCGCTGCCTGCGGCCGAGGCGGTCGTGGCCGCGGCGAAGGCGGCGGGGAAGGCGCTGCTCGTCGGCGACATCCTGCGCGTCCATCCGTCCTGGACCCGCTTCGTCGCGATCGGCCGCACGCTCGGCAAGCCGCTGGTCATGCGGATGAACCTGAACCAGCAGTCGTCCGGCGCGTTCTGGGAGGTCCACGAGAACCTGATGAAGTCGACCTCGCCGATCGTCGACTGCGGCGTCCATTATGTCGACGTCATGCGCCAAGCGACGCGGGCCAAGCCCGTCGCCGTGCACGCGGCCGGGGCGCGGCTCACCGGCGAGGTCGCCCCGCACATGGTCGATTACGGCCATCTCCACATCGTCTTCGACGACGGCTCGGCCGGCTGGTGCGAGGCCGGCTGGGGCCCGATGATGAGCGAGACCGCCTTCTTCGTGAAGGACATGATCGGGCCGAAGGGTTCTGTGTCGATCGTCGCGGCGGAGGCGGCGGGCTCCGGCGTGAACTCGTCCGACCACGACGCCCACACGCGCGCCAACGCCCTGCGCATCCACCACGCCGCGCTCGACGCCGAAGGCCGCTTCCTCGCGCCCGGCACGATCGAGACGGCCGAGGACGAGCCCGGCCACCGGGGGCTCTGCGAGCGCGAGCAGCGGCTGTTCCTGAAGGCGATCCGCGGCGAGGTCGATCTGACCGACCACTGGGCCGACGCGATCGCCTCGCTGCGCATCGTGCTCGCGGCCGACGAGAGCATGCGGACGGGGGAAGCGGTGAGGCTTCAGGCGCGTTTTTCCGGGCGGCGGCGTCGTGAGCGCGGGTCTTGGTCAGGAGTCCTTTGCGTTCAGAGGCTTGAATGCGGTTTCCTGTCAAACCTCGAAGAGGATTGCCGTATTTTCAAAGACTTAGCGTCGAGATCGCGCCCTGTCACCCGACATAAGCCATTTCCGCGATCCTGAATGTGTCCTCCGGCGCGATCCGATGCAGGCCCTCGCTGTAGCGAGCCCGCACCCATTGATCCCCCTCCCTGAAGCTCCAGAAGACCTGACCGTAGTCGCGATGGCGTACGCGGATCTTTACCGCGTTGGAATCGGACTGTAGCCGCCCGGTTTTCCCGTCGTCCTTGATTTCCACGAGCGCCACCACGTCCGGTGTCGATCGGCCTCGGACTCCCACGGCGAAGTCGGGGAAGAAACGCCTCCCCGAGTGCGCTCCCCGCCCGCCATCCTGCTTCGCGAGAGCTATCGGGACGGCGGCAGGGTGCGGAAACGGACGCGGCTCAACTGGCTTTCATGGAGGGTCCGCGGTCTGCGTGGAGGGTGAGCCGGCCGGGCGAGACGCCGTGCTTTGCGGCGGCGTCCTCGAACAGCGGCTTGAACAAGG
>CAIZGR010000016.1 GCA_903932535.1 uncultured Hyphomicrobiales bacterium
CGGCGATCGCGGCGAAGGCGAGCATCGTCCGCCGGCGCCGGGCGCTCCGGTCGTTGTTGCGGCTCATTTCGCCCCCTCCCTCGGTGTCGGCGTCGCCGACAATACGCTGCGCCGCGGCGCGAAGCGCCTTCATGAAAGGGAAAGCGCACGAAAATCAAAATGCTGTCAAGAGCGCTGGGCCCCCCTCGGCGCGGGCGCGCTGCGCCGTTGCGTTCGCCCGCCGCCGGCGGTAAGGGCCGCGCCTGTTTCGCGTCTCGCATGAGGACTTCGCATGGCCCCGGAAAAGCTGGCGTTCGCCATCGCTGTCATGGTCTTCGCCGGCGGATCGGTCGGGCTGATCCTTCAGCGCATGCTGCCCGAAAAGCACACCACCGGCCCCTCGCGCGACATGATCGGCGCGGTCGTCGGCCTGCTGACGCTTCTGTCGGCGCTCGTGCTCGGCCTGCTCATCTGGACCGCCTATGGCGTCTACGCCGGTCAGAACGCGGCGGTGCAGAACCTCGCCGCCAAGGTTCTGCAGTTCGACCTCGCGCTCTCCGACTACGGCCCGGACGCCGACCCCATCCGCAAGCAGCTCCGCGACGGTCTCGGAAAGACGCTCGACGAGGTATGGGCCGCCGACCAGAGCGACGCCAATTTCGCAGCCAACAACTTCTCGGCGGCGTTGCGGAACCTGCGCGAGCGGGAGGCGATGCTGGCGACGCTTCAACCGGCCACCGGCAAGCAGACCCAGGCGCTGGCCTCGGCCAAGGCGACGCTGGAGGCGCTCGGGCAGTCGCGTCTGCAGATGTCCTTCGCCCTCTCGGCGCCGGTCTGCTATCCGCTGCTGCTGACGGTGGTCGCCTGGGTCGTTTTCCTGTTCCTGGGCTACGGCCTCATGTCGAAGGGCAGCGCGACCGCGGTGCTCGGCGTGCTCGTCGGCTCGCTCGCCGTCGCCTCGGCCTTTCTCATGATCCTGGAGCTCTCCAGTCCTTACGCGGGCGTGTTTCGAACCTCGTCCGCGCCGCTCGAACAGGTGCTGGCGGTGATGGGCAAGGAATAGGGCGTCGCCTCGCGGTCTTCCCGGGATTTGTCTTGCCTTTCGCCGCCGCGCCGGGAAGGGTCGCGCGGCCATGACGACCCCGGCCGCCGCCTCTTCCGCACACATCGATCGCCCGCCGCCTCTGACCCGGCGCGGCGAGGCGCGGTTCTGGCGGGTGAGCTCCGCGCTGTTCATCGGCGGCCTCGCCACCTTCGCCGTGCTGTATTGCGTGCAACCGCTGATGCCGGATTTCGCCCGCAATTTTTCCCTAACGCCCGCCGCGGCGAGCCTTTCGCTCTCGGTCTCGACCGGCGTGCTGGCCTTTGCGATGTTCGCGGCGGGGGCGCTTTCCGACGCCTACGGCCGCAAGCGGGTGATGGCGGTCTCGCTCCTGGCCGCGGCCGTCGCGACGCTGGCGGCCGCGCTCGCCCCGAACTGGCCGGCGCTGATCGTCGCCCGCGCGCTCGCCGGCCTCGCGCTTTCGGGCGTGCCCGCCGTCGCCATGGCCTATCTCGCCGAGGAGATGGACCGCTCGGCGGTCGGCGTGGCGATGGGCCTCTACATCGCCGGCAACACGATCGGCGGCATGGGCGGACGGCTCCTGACGGCGGCGATCGCGGAATTCGCCGGCTGGCGCTGGGCGGTCGGCGCCATCGGGGCGTTCGCCGTCGTCTCGGCGGTCGCCTTCGCCTTCGCCCTGCCGCGCGAGCGCCGGTCGGCGCCGAGGGCGGAGCTGGTGGCGATCGGGCCGGCGCTCCGCATGCACCTCGCCGACCCGGGCCTGAGGCTCCTGTTCGCGCTCGGCTTCCTGGTGATGGGCGCCTTCGTCGCCACCTACAATTACATCGGCTTCCGCCTCGCCGCGCCGCCGTTCTCGCTGAGCCAGACGGCGATCGGCTTCGTCTTCGTCATCTACCTTCTCGGCACCGTCGCCTCGGCGGTCGCGGGCGACCTCTCCGGCCGCTTCGGACGGAGGCGCGTCATCCTGCCCTCGGTCGCGCTGATGCCGCTCGGCGTCGCGGCGACGCTCTCTCCCGAGCTGTGGGCGACCCTGCTCGGCGTGGCGCTGGTGACGGTCGGGTTCTTCGCCGGCCACTCGATCGCCTCGAGCTGGATCGGCCTGCGGGCGGAGACCGCGCGGGCGCAGGCGAGCGCGCTCTATCTCTTCTTCTACTATGCCGGCTCGAGCCTCGCCGGCTGGAGCGGCGGCTGGGCGCTGGCGGCGGCCGGCTGGCCGGGCGTGGCGGCCTTCGTCGGGGCGCTCACGCTGCTCGCCTGCGCCGTCGCGCTGCGGCTGACCCGCGTGCCCCCGCCCGCGCATCTCCTTGCGCCGGAGCCGATTCCGCCGGGCGGGTAGGGGCGCGACGACACCGCGCCATCGCCGACGCAGAGGCGCCCGCCAGCCTGACGGGGGCCGCGCGACTTCGGCGCAAGGGCCGGGGGTTTACGGCGAACACCTTGGCGCCGTTTTGTATTTCTGGAAGAAGGCTCGGCACGAGCCTGGACAAAAATGTCCCGGCGAATCGGGAAAGCGGAGGCCAATCGATGGCGAAATTCCGGAATCTTTCGGCGGCGGCCGCGGTGCTCGCGCTTCTCGCAGGCGTCGCCGCTGCCGCAGGCCCCGAGTCGGCGCCCGAAGACGCCGCCGCCTTCACGACCCTCGTCGTTCAGCCGACCGTGTCGCCGCGTCCGGTCGACGCCGCGGACGGCCGCACGCATCTCGTCTACGAGCTCTCCGTCGTCAACGAAACATCCCTCTACACCCGGATCGATTCGATCGCCGCATTCGATCCGGCGACGGGCGCGCCGCTGGGCGAATGGAAGGGCGACGCGCTCGCCGCGATTCTCCGCCTCAACGGCCGGTTGCCCGGCCTCACCGTGAGGCCGGGCGGCTCCGCCTACGCCTTCCTCGATGCGAGCGCGCCGGCGGGCGCGCCGGTCCCGAAGGCCGTCAGGCATCGCATCGCCGTCAGCCGCTTCATGCCTTCGCCGGACGACAAGGAGAAGCTGGTTCCGGTCGACCCCAAATCGGGCGTCGCCGCCACGGCCTCGTTCGAAGGCGCCGAGACGGCGGTCGATCTCCGCAAGGCCGTCGTCGTCGAGCCGCCGCTTCGCGGGAAAGGCTGGGTCGCCTTCAACGGCTGCTGCGCCGACCTCCAGCATCGCGGCGGCGTCATGGCGTTCGACGGCGTGGCGAAAATCGCCGAGCGCTTCGCCATCGACTTCATGAAGCTGGACGCCGACCGGCGTATCTTCGTGGGTCCGGCCGACCGCAACGAGAGCTATCCGACTTATGGCGTCCCGGTCTACGCGGTCGCCGGCGGAACGGTCGTCGAGGCGAGCGACGGCGCTCCCGAGCGCATTCCCACCAAGCCCCGCGAGCCGATCACGATCGCGAACGCGGCAGGCAACTACGTCGTGGTCGACATCGGCGGCGGAAATTACGCGCTTTTCGCGCATCTGAAGACCGGAACGGTCGCGGTCAAGCCGGGCGACCGCGTGAAAGCCGGCGACGTCATCGGCCATGCGGGCGACACCGGCAATTCCGACGCGCCGCACCTGCACTTCCATGTCATGGACGGCCCGTCGCCGCTGGCCTCGAATGGAATCCCCTACGCCTTCACGGACTTCGCCGGCGCCGGGCGTTTGACGCCGGACAACGAGCGACTCCTCGACAGCGGCGGCCCGGCGAACGTCGAGGCCGAGTGGCGTTCGGGGCCGCACAAGGCGGAGCTGCCGCTCGACCTCGAGGTGATCGACTTTCCGGAGAAATAGGACCTCCGCCGGACGGACGGACCAATTGTCGCACGAGTGCATAAGGTGCTGGCGAAGGCTTGCATTTGCCGATTTTCCGTGCATGACGATCAGGAATAAGGCAGATCACGTGCGACTCGCCCGCCAGATTCGCGATAGCGGAGCGGGTAGCTCGAGTTTATGGCAGGGCGATCCATGAAACTGATCACGGCGGTCATCAAGCCGTTCAAACTCGAGGACCTGCGAGAGGCGCTCGACCGGATCGGCGTCCACGGCATGACCGTAAACGAGGTCAAGGGCTACGGCCGCCAGAAGGGACACACCGAAATCTATCGCGGGGCCGAATACGAGGTTCGCTTTCTGCCGAAGGTGCGGATCGAGATCGCCGTTCCCGACAATCGCGCCGGCGATGTCGTGGAGACCGTCGAGCGCGTGGCCCGCACCGGCCAGATCGGCGACGGCAAAATCTTCGTGACGTCGCTCGAGCGCGCGGTGCGCATCCGCACGGGCGAAGCCGACGACGACGCGCTCTGATCGCCGACCTCCTCGAACGCCCATCGAGTTTTCCATGCGACATGTCCTTCGCCTGATCGCGGCCCTTTGGGCTGGCGCGATCGTCACGCCCGCCTTAGCCGCGGACGCCCGGATCGACCCGGCCGACACCGGCTTCATGATCGCCGCGACCGCGCTGGTGCTGATGATGACGATCCCAGGCCTCGCGCTCTTCTATTCCGGCATGGTCCGGCAAAGGAACGTGCTCGCCACGATGGCGCAGAGCTTCGGGGCGACGGCGCTCGTGTCGCTCCTGTGGTTCGGGCTCGCCTACAGCCTCAGCTTTCGCGGCGACGGCGCCCTGATCGGCGGCGTCGATCGCGCCTTCCTCGCCGGCATGGGCGTCAACTCCGTCAGTCCCTTCGCCCCGACGATCCCCGAGGCCCTGTTCATGGCCTATCAGATGACCTTCGCGGTCATAACCTGCGCCCTCGTCGGCGGAGCGGTCGCCGACCGGCTCAAATTTTCCGCCTTCATGCTGTTTTGCGCGCTCTGGCTGTTCGTCGTCTACGCGCCGACCGCCCATTGGGTCTGGGGCGGCGGGTTCCTCGCCCGGCTCGGCCTCGTCGATTTCGCCGGGGGCACGGTCGTCCACATCAACGCCGGCGTCGCGGGCCTCGTCGCCGCCCTGATGATGGGCGCGCGCAAGGGCTACGGGCGCGAGAACATGGCGCCGTACGATCTGACGCTGGCGGTGATCGGCACGGGTCTCCTCTGGGTCGGCTGGTTCGGCTTCAACGGCGGCTCGGCGCTGACGGCCGGCTCGCGCGCGGTTTTCGCGATCGTGGCGACACATTTTTCGGCCTGCGCCGGGGCGCTGGTCTGGAGCGGCCTGGAATGGTGGGAGCGCGGCAAGCCCTCCGTGCTGGGCCTCATTTCCGGCGCGGTGGCGGGCCTGGGAACCATCACGCCGGCGTCCGGCTATGTCCTGCCCTGGCAGGGCGTCGTCATCGGCGCGATCGCCGGCGGCGTCTGCTTCTGGGCGAGCACCGTCCTCAAGCTGAAGCTCAAGTACGACGATTCGCTCGACGTGTTCGGCGTCCACGGCGTCGGCGGGGCGCTGGGCACCTTGCTGACCGGCGTGTTCGCCGCCGCCTCGGTCAGCGCGACCGCGAGCGACCCGGGCGTCTCCGGGCTTCTCGAAGGCAATTTCGCCCAACTCGGCGCGCAGGCGGCCGGGGTCGCCGTCACGGTCGTCTGGTGCGTCGTCGGCACGACGGTCGTCCTCGAGATCGTCGACGCGCTGGTCGGCCTTCGCGTCCTGCCCGAACAGGAGCGCGAGGGGCTGGATATCGCGCTGCACGGCGAATCGCTGCGGATCTGAGGAGCGGCCGCGGATCGCCTTCGGCCAGTCGGAGCGGGCGGACGCCGTCCGTTCCTGCGCGACATCGAGCCGATTGCGGCCGGACGGTCATGGGCGCGCGGTCCGCGGTCGCGTCCAGACGCGGCGAATCGCCGCGTGCCCGCGCGGCCCGACCGCGCCGCCTGCGCGCCGAAGATTCGCGGCGCCCGGCGCGACGAGCGCCCGCCTCACGCAGACGCCTTGCCTGTCGGTCGCCCGACTGAAGAAAGCGGTCAGCCGTGCATGGGGGCGCGCTCCCAGCGCCCAAGCCGCTCTTCTGGGGATCATTCCGAACTCGTCGACCTCGCGCCTCGCGCTGGTCGAAGGGCGTTCCAGCCAGCACGAACGCCGCCGCCCGCTGGACCGGGCTTCGTGATCCGAGGCTTCGCGCGTCGATCCTGAGGGCCGAGGCTCGCCGCGGACGCCTCGTCTCGACGGGCCGGCGCGACGTCTCGAATCATTGACCCTGTCATCAACCTGCAATTCGAACGCCATAGTGACGTTGTCCGCGAGTTCCGCGCCACGCGCCGGCCGCCACGACACGGGAATGGTCGTGAGGAGGATCAACCGCAATGCGCTATAAAAAATATCTCCAAACCGTCGCGGCTGCGACGCTCGGCGTCGCCATGGCGTCCGCTCCGATGGCGGCCAACGCGGAGGCTCAGGCCTCTCTCGCACAGAAGGTCGCGCTTCTCAGTGAGAAGGTGAAGTACGTCTTCGTGATCTTTCACGAGAACGAGTCCTTCGACCACTATTTCGGCACCTACCCGGGCGCGAACGGCCTCTTCGAGGCGCCGGCGGGCTTCACCCCCGCCAACCAGACGCCGAGCTTCACGCAGACCTACCTCGATCCGACTCTGGCGGTGAAAACCATCTCGCCGTTCCTGATGCCTCAGGCGGTCGCCGGCGCCGGCAAGGTCGTTCCGATCTACCCCGCGGACGAGATTTCGGTCGACCACAGCCATCAGGGCATGGCGAACGACCTGGACGTCAACGCAACCACCGGCATCTCGGCCAACGACCGCTACGCCATGAATCAGGAGGGCCTGACGACCAACGCCTCCGGCGCCATCGTGACCAAGACCGGCGCGACGCCGACCGCGATCACGCTTGCGCAGGCGCAGAAGGCCGAGGTCGACATCGGCCACATCGACTGCGACACGATCCCGTTCATGTGGAGCTGGGCGAAGAACTTCGTGCTGTTCGACAACTTCCACCAGACGATCGTCGGACCATCGACGCCGAACGCGATTGCGATCATCTCCGGGCAGGCGGGCGAGACGCAGTGGGCTCTGCACCCGGACCAGGGGGCGTCGGTCGCCTACGCCAACCCGAGCTTTCCCAATCCGCTGGGCGCGAGCTTCGGCTCGAAGACGACTCCCGCCAACAGCAGCGCCTACGTTCCCGTCGTCGCCGACCCCGGCCCGTTCCCGGGCTCGAACCTCGACACGAACAAGGTCAAGCCGCCGTTCAATTTCGACGAGAACCCGGCCACTCCGGCGCTCAATCTGACCTTCGCCACCCAGCCGCTGTCGTTCATGGGCTATGACATCACTCAGATCATCAAGACCGACCCGAACCCGGCGGCCGATCTGCGCGACGTGCAGGACGACATCGCGAAGATCGCCGCCTTCGACCGCCCGGTGAACTGGGGTTGGTATCAGCAGGGGTTCAACGCCAACGACGCGGCGGACCCCTACGAGCCGCCGGGATCGGCGGCGAATCCGACCCCTACGCCGTCGGCCAACAGCGGCTACATTCTTCATCACAACGGGCCGCAATATTTCGGCTATCTGGCCGACAATCCGGCGGTCCTCAACGCCAATCTCCACGGCGCCAAGGATTTCTTCGACGCGGTCGAAGGACGGACGCTGCCCAAGGGCGGCGGCGTGTTCTATCTGCGCGGCGGCTACGACAACAACGACGGCCTCGTCCCTGTCGATCCGACGCCCGCGATCCAGCACGCCTTCATCGGCAACGACGATCACCCGGCCTATTCGGATCAGCAGATCTCCGAGGCCTTCGCGGCCCGGGCGATCAGCGAAATCGCGCACAGCCCCTACTGGTCGCAGAGCGCCATCATCATAACCTACGACGAGACCGACGGCTTCTACGACCACGTCTCGCCGACCAAGCGCAGCACGTTCGCCGACGGCTCGATCCTGGCCGCCGGCCCGCGCATCCCCACGATCGTGATCTCGCCCTACGCGGCGTCCGGCATGATCTCGCACCAGTACAGCGAGCACGGCTCGGTCATCAAGTTCATCAACGAGCTGAAGGGCCTCGTGCCGCTCGCCCAGCTTCCCGACGAGGCGAAGGGCCGCAATCTGGGCAAGACGAATCTCGGCCAGGACAATCTCGGCCCGTCCGACGGCCCGAACAACGGGGTCGGCGACCTGACCGAGGCGTTCGACATCGGCCGGCTGACGGGCGCCAAGGCCCCGATCCCGCCGTCCCAGGCGGCGTTCGGTCCCCAGCAGATCAAGACCCTGCCGCACCTCGCGAAGGCGAACTACTCGAAGAACGGCTACACCAACGGCGCCTGCGCGGCGATCGGCATCCTGCCGACCGACTACCCGTCCTTC
>CAIZGR010000017.1 GCA_903932535.1 uncultured Hyphomicrobiales bacterium
GGCGTCGTCGACCGCCACCGGGGGCGCATGATCTGCGTCCGGGAGGATCACACCGCGGCAGGCGAGGCGATCAATACGCTGGCCGGCGTCGACCTCGCAGGCGCGAGCGTTCCCAAGGTTCTCGTCTCGGGGAACGACTTCTATGCGACGCCGCGGCTCAGCCCCGACGGAAACCGCATGTCGTGGCTCACCTGGCGCCATCCCGACATGCCCTGGGTCGCGACCGAGGCCTGGGTCGGGGACATCCTCCCGGACGGGACGATCGGAAACGCGCGCCGGGTCGCGGGCGGGCCGGACGAGTCGGTGTTCCAGCCGGAATGGTCGCCCGACGGGGCGTTCTATTTCGTATCGGACCGGGGTTCGGGCTGGTGGAACCTCTGGCGCGAGCGGGCCGGCGCCATCGAGCCGCTCGTTGCGATGGACGCCGAATTCGGGCGGCCGCAATGGCAGTTCGGGATGTCGACCTACGCCTTCGAATCGGCCGACCGGCTGATCGCGGGCTTCGTCCGCGGCGGCGTCTGGATGCTGGCTGCGATCGACACGCGGTCCGGACGCCTCGACGTGATCCCGACCCCGTTCACCGACATCGCCCAGCTCCGCGCCGCGCCGGGGCGGGCCGTGTTCATCGGCGGGTCGCCTACGGAAGCCCCTGCCCTCGTCGATTTCGACCTGAACACGGGAACGCATCGGGTCCTGCGCCGCGCGTTCGCCGTCGGCGAGGAGGTCCGCCGGACCGTCTCGATCCCCGAGCCGATCGCCTTCCAGACGGGCGGCGGGGAGACGGCCCATGCGCTTTACTATCCGCCGTTTTCGCCCGGCTTCGCGGCGCCCGCGGACGAGAAGGCGCCGGTGCTGGTGAAAAGCCACGGCGGGCCGACGTCGGCCGCGTCGGGCGTCCTCTCGCTCTCGACGCAATACTGGACGAGCCGCGGCATCGGGGTGCTCGACGTCAACTATCGCGGCAGCACCGGCTACGGCCGTCCCTACCGGCTGCGGCTCGAACGACAATGGGGCCTCGTCGACGTCGAGGATTGCGTCGCCGGCGCGCGCTGGTTGATCGACAACCGCAACGCCGACCCCCGGCGGCTCATGATCAGCGGCGGCAGCGCCGGCGGCTACACGACGCTCTCGGCGCTCACGCGCGAAGGCGACAAAGTGTTCAGCGGGGGCGCGAGCTACTACGGCGTCAGCAACCTCGAGGCCCTCGCCCGCGACACGCACAAGTTCGAGTCCCGCTATCTCGACTGGCTGATCGGCCCCTATCCCGAGGACAGGGCGACTTACGCCGAGCGCTCCCCCCTCGACCATGTCGATCGCCTCTCGGCGCCGGTGATCTTCTTCCAGGGATCGGAGGATCGCGTCGTCCCGCCGAACCAGACCGAGCGCATGGTCGCGGCGCTGAAGACACGCGGCGTTCCGGTCGGCTATTTCCTGTTCGAGGGCGAGCAGCACGGTTTCCGCAAGGCCGAGAACATCAAGCGCGCCCTCGACGCGGAGCTGTATTTCTACGCGATGCTGATCCTGCGCTCCGGGCTCCGGTTCTGACGTCTGGAGCCGCGCCGCGACCGCACGACCGAAATACCGAGGGCCTGAATGTGATCGAACCGAACCTCGATCGGGTCTGGGCGGCCCTCTCGAACGGCGTGAGGCCAGGCCGCACGCCGTTCACGGTTCTTCAGCTCGCCACCTCGGGCCTCGACGGCGCGCCCAAGATTCGCAGCGTCATCCTCCGGAGCGTCGACGCCGAACAAGCCGCCCTCTCGTTCTTCACCGATCGTCGTTCCGCGAAGGTCGAAGAGATGCGGCGCGAGCCGCGGGTCTCCCTGCTCGGTTACGATGCGGACGCCGGATTTCAAATGCGTCTGGAGGGCGAGGCGGCCATCGTCGCCGAGGGGCCGGAAAAGGCTGCGGCCTGGGCCGCCTGTCGCTCTCACACCCGCGCGCTCTTCCGGCATCCGTCGCCTTCCGGGAGCCCGATCTCCGCGCCCGCCGAAGCAGCGCCCGCCGGCGATGGCGAAAACCATTTCGCCCTGGTCGTCGTCTCGGTCGTCCGCGTCGATTGGCTCGATATCTCCAGCCCCTTGCACCGGCGCGCGGTGCTTCGGCGCGACGGCTGCGATTGGCGTGGAGGCTGGGTCGCGCCGTAGCAGGCGCGCGGGAAACGCTCAGCCGTCGCGCTGCGCCTTGCGCGCCTGCCGGGTGCGCTTGTCCGGCTTGCCGCCGGCTCTCGGCGCGGTCCCGCCCTCGCGCGAGGGGCCGAGCGGCTCGATCAGCGGCGTTTCGCCGATCCGCTTCTTGATGTCGGCGGTGAACTTGCCCGCCGCTTCCGCGGAGACCTCGAACTTGGTCTCGTGGTCGAACACCCGGATCGTGCCGATGTCGGCCTTGGTGAGGCCGCCCGCACGGCAGATCATCGGCAGCAGCCATTTCGGATCGGCGCCCTTGGCGCGCCCGACGTCGATGCGGAACCAAGCGCCGCCGCCGCCGAGCGCATGCTTGCCGCCGCCGGGACGGGCAGGCCTCGAATAGTCGCGATCCTCCGGCGCGACGCGTCCGCGCGGGGCGGGGCGCTCGCTGTAGACCGGCCGCGGGCGGCCCGCGGGCGGGCGTTCGCCGGGGTCGGTGACGTCCTCTATCGCGGGCAGGCGCGCGCGCCAGAGCCGCACCAGAGCCGCAGCGACGTCTTCGGCGCCGCGCTCGGCGATGAGACGGCGCGCCATCTCCAGGTCGTCCTCGGAAGCGGGCTCGGCCAGCGCCGGATCGGCGATGAAGCGCTCGGCGTCGAGCGCGCGCACCTCGGCCGCGGTCGGCGGTCCGACCCAGACGGGCTGGACGCCCGCCTCCGTAAACAGCCGCTCGGCGCTGCGCCGGCGCCCGAACGGCGTCAGAACGGCGCTGACGCCCTTATTGCCGGCGCGGCCGGTGCGCCCGCTGCGATGCTGAAGCGTCTCGACGTCGTGGGGCAGATCGGCGTGAATGACGATGCCGACGCGGGGCAGGTCGATGCCGCGCGCCGCGACGTCGGTCGCCACCAATACGCGCGAGCGCCCGTTGCGCAACGCCTGCATCGCCTGATTGCGCTCATGCTGGCTCAGTTCGCCCGACAGCGTCACGACGGAAAAGCCGCGCTCGGCGAGGGTGGCGCTGAGATGCCGCACCGCCTCGCGGGTGTTGCAGAACACGATGGCGGTCGGGGATTCGACGAGGCGCAGCAGATTGACGACCGCCGCCTCGCTCTCCTGCGGGTAGATGCGGATGGCGCGGTATTCGATGTCGACATGGCCCTGCTTGCCGCGCTCGACCTCGATCCGCATGGCGTCGCGCTGATAGCTGCGCGCGAGCGTCGCGATGGCCTTGGGCACCGTCGCGGAAAACAAGAGGCTGCGCTTTTCCGCCGGCATGGCGGCGAGCATGAACTCGAGATCCTCGCGGAAGCCGAGATCGAGCATCTCGTCGGCCTCGTCGAGCACCACGATCGCCAGCGCGGAAACGTCGAGCGCCCGGCGCTCGATATGGTCGCGCAGGCGGCCCGGCGTGCCCACGACGAGATGGACGCCCGACTGCAAGGCGCGGCGCTCGCGCTGCGCGTCCATGCCGCCGACGCACGCGCAAATACGAGCGCCGGCGTGGCGGTAGAGCCAGCTCAACTCGCGCTCGACCTGCAACGCCAATTCACGCGTCGGGGCGACGACAAGCGCGAGCGGCGCGCCCGGCGGCGGCAAGGCGGGAACGTCGCCGAGCAGCGTCTGCGCCATCGCGATGCCGTAGGCGACGGTCTTGCCCGAGCCGGTCTGGGCCGAAACCAGGAGATCCCGGCCCCAGGTCTCCGGGGCGGTGACGGCGGCCTGAACCGGCGTCGGCTCCAGATAGCCGCGCTCCTCCAGAGCGAGGGTGAGGGAGGGATTCGATGTAAATGGGTTCAAGGAAAGCAAAACTCGATCGCGGCGGAAATGCGCGACCGCGCGCGGTATGCGCGAAATCGCCGGGAAAGGGAAGCGGGCGGGAACGCCGCCACGGTCGTCGCATTGCGGAAAAGGTCCTTTTGCGCGACGTCGGCGCCGTCCTGGCCGGCCCGCCTGATCTTTGCGCGCGACGGTCCCTTTTCGGGAACTTTTCGCATGTTTTCTTGACCGGCGCCCGGTCGCGCCTATCTAAAGCAATCAGGCAGGTCGGGCGCGCAACCCCGCTTCGATCGAGCGGTCGGCGCGGCGCTGTCGCCAGCGCGCATCCGAAAAGGAACTTGCGACGCATGCCGCCCTCCGACTTCATGGACGAACCGCCGGCCGTCGAAGGCGCGAGCCGCCCGATCGCCGTCTTCGCCAACAGCTACGCCCGCCTGCCGGGGCATTTCTTCGCTCGCCTCGACCCGACGCCGGCGCCGAAGCCCCGCCTGATCGCGTTCAACGAATCGCTCGCCTCGGAACTGGGGGTCGACGCGCGCGGCCTCGAGCCGGACGCGCTGGCGGCGATGTTCGCCGGCAACGTCGTCCCGCCGGGGGCCGAGCCGATCGCTATGGCCTACGCCGGGCATCAATTCGGCAATTTTGTTCCTCAACTCGGGGACGGCCGCGCGATCCTGCTGGGCGAGGTTCTGGACCGCAACGGCGCGCGGCGCGACGTCCAGTTGAAGGGCGCGGGCAAAACGCCGTTCTCGCGGCGCGGAGACGGCCGCGCCGCGCTGGGGCCGGTCTTGCGCGAATATTGCGTCAGCGAGGCGATGCACGCGCTCGGAATCCCGACCACACGGGCGCTGGCGGCCGTCTCGACCGGGGAGCCCGTCTATCGCGACCGCCAACTGCCGGGAGCCGTGCTGACGCGCGTCGCCTCCAGTCATATCCGTGTCGGAACCTTCCAGTATTTCGCCGCGCGCGGCGACCTCGAAGCGGTCGAGCGCCTTGCCGGCTACGTCGTCGATCGCCATTTCCCCGAGGCCCGCGACGCCGAGAGGCCGCGCCTCGCGCTGCTTCAGGCCGTCGCAGACCGGCAGGCCCGGTTGATCGCGCGCTGGATGCAGGTCGGTTTCATCCATGGCGTGATGAACACTGACAACACCGCGCTTTCGGGCGAGACCATCGATTTCGGACCGTGCGCCTTCATGGATTCGTACGATCCGGCGACGGCCTTCAGCGCGATCGACGAATATGGGCGCTACGCCTACGGCAACCAGCCGATCGTCGCGCAATGGAATCTCGCCCGGTTCGCCGAGACCCTGCTGCCGCTCCTGGACCCCGATCCGAAGCGGGCGGTCGAACTCGCGAACGAGGCGATCTCCGCGTTCATGGCGCGCTATCAGGCGCATTGGCTCGCCGGCATGCGGGAGAAGCTCGGCCTTTCCGGCGAGGAAGACGGCGATCTCGACCTCGTCCGCGACCTGCTCCAGGCGTTGCACGAAAGCGCCGCGGACTTCACCCTGACCTTCCGCCGGCTCTGCGCCGCCGCAGCGGACGACACGGCGGACGCCGAGGCGCGCGGCGGGTTCGCAAACCCCGGCGCCTACGACGGGTGGGCCGTCCGGTGGCGCGCGCGTCTCGCCGTCGGCGGACGCGATCCCGGCGCGCGCGCCGAGGCGATGCGCGCCGTGAATCCCGCCTTCATCCCGCGCAATCATCGCGTCGAGCAGGCGCTCGACGCCGCGATCGACCGTGGAGACTTCTCGCCCTTCGCCGACCTGATGACGGTTCTGTCGCGCCCTTACGAGGATCAGCCGGCCTTCGCCGCATACGCCGACCCGCCGCGAACGGAAGAGCGCGTCTTGCGGACCTTCTGCGGGACCTGAGCTCGGGCGCGCAGCCGCGCCCCCGACAGCTGGACAGAAGAAGGCCGGCGGCGCGGATCGAGGCGCGACGAAAGCTTCGGGCGGGCGCGCCCGCCCTCGGCGCTACGCCGCCTTGGCTTGGGGCGACTCGGCGTTCTCCATGGCTCGGAGATACAGGTCGAGCAAGGACTCCTGCTCGTCGCCAGCAATTCTAAATTGGCCAGCTGACGTGGATTTTTTTCTGGTGCGGGAATCGATTTTCTGATTCTA
>CAIZGR010000018.1 GCA_903932535.1 uncultured Hyphomicrobiales bacterium
GGTCCACCGCGACTTTTTCCAATCGTGAGCAGGCAAGCCACGAAAGGTCGAATCGCGATGGACGAGTTTGAGAGCTTAAACCATACGAAGTGGGACTGCAAATTTCACATTGTCTTCATTCCGAAGGGCCGAAAGAAAGCACTTTTTGGTCCCGTACGGCGAGATTTGGGAGGCGTCTTTCGTCGCTTGGCGGAGCAGAAAGAATGCCGGATCTTGGAAGGCCACATGATGCCCGATCATGTACACATGCTGATAGCGATCCCACCGAAGTACGCGGTATCGCAAGTGGTCGGGTACATCAAAGGGAAAAGCGCCATCTATATAGCACGGACGTATGGCGAGCGTCAGCGTAACTTCACGGGACTTAATTTTTGGGCGCGTGGATATTTTGTATCGACGGTTGGTCGGGATGAAAAAGTAATACGTGAATATATCCAGAACCAGGAAAAAGAAGACGCGCGCACGGACCAAATCGGGCTATTTCGCTGAATCGCCGCCGACAGGCGGCCAGAAATTCGGGGCCGCGTCAGCGTCCCCGCCACGCCGCTTCACGCGGCTCATGCCCAGCGGCCGCGTCAGCGTCCGCAAACGGCCGCTTATAGCGGCCTTCAACCTAAAGCCCCCGGCTTTGCCGGGGGATACTTACTTTTTACGATGATCCTACGCATAGCTGGCTGCCTCGATACAAGGAGGTCATGTCCATATTGCGCAGCGAGAACATTACGCCGATTGTCGAATTCCCAAAATACCGGCCCGTGCTCAAGGTGCTGCAAGGCCTCGCCTTCGAACCGCTCAGCTGGTGGCGGGGACGCAAGATGCCGGGAACGTGGGCCCTCTACGGCTTCGAGACGATCGTCTGGGCGCGGAAAACCTGCCCATCGCCGGAAGTCCGACAGCCGGCGGCAAGGGGCGCCGAACGCGCCGGCGCCGCGCCAGAGTGTTCGACGCCGTGAACACGGCTCGCCCATCCTTGAAGGTTGGGCGAGTTCGATGTCCCGGATCGCAGACAGATCGACCCTCGAAGGAGCGCGGCCGAGGATCGAGCGGTCTGCATGCCTGCCGGCCTCGATAGGGCCCTCGCACGATCGGCCAGGATCTCGCGAACGTTCCTCAGCCCTCGTCGTCCGGATGCGGCTTGATCGGCTTCAGGTGCGGCAGGCCGCGTCGTTCCTCGACCGTGACGTTCGGTTCGCCGCCGGGCCGCCTGCGGATCACGCCGCCATTCGGGGCGGGCGCGTCCTCGGTGCAGCGAACCGCTTCCAGCGCCAAGCTGTTGGCGACGGCCGGGTGACCGGTGGCGTGGATCATGACGATCGGGCATCGGCGACGCCCGTCGCCTTCGGCGCCTCGATCAGGTGGGGGCGCGTCAGCGGCTCACCACCGGCAACGCGCAACGCCACCGCTTCCAGAGCGGCCCGCGGCGGATTTTCGCCGTGGGAGCGCCGGATCAGGCGTCGATCGGCAGCGGACGGCCGGCCTTGTGGGCGGCGATCCAGCGCTCGAGCGCCGCGACGTGCTCGGATTCCTCGGCGACGAATTCCTTCGCCAGCGCCTTGATCTCCGGGTCGTCGGTCGTGTCCAGCACGGCTTGGTAGTAGCGCAGGCCGGCCAGTTCGGCCTGCATCGCGACCTCGAGCGCCTCGCCCCGGCCGAGCATCGGATCGGCCGCCCAGATCGCCGCCGCTTCCGGACTCTCGAGGTCCGGCCAGACGAAGTCGGTCGGGTTCATCTTGGGGATGTCGCGGAAGCCGGACCGCGCCTGCGCCTCGGCCTGGTGCATGCGGGAGTAGTCGGACAATTGCCGGAACAGCTTGGCGACGGCGCCGTTGCCGCTGGCCTGCATCGCGTTGGCGAGTTGGCCGAAGCGATCGGCGGCCTCGCTTTCGAGCTTGATCGCGTAAGCGAGAAATTCCTCGACCGATTCCATCATCTCTCCTCCAACAGACGAGCCCGCGCCCCGGCGGCGAGCCGCCGGGGCGCGGGCAACCTGCGGCTGGCAGTCAGTGCGTCGCCGCCCATTCCTCGCGGGTGATCCAGGCCTCCAGCACCTTCACCCGCTCGCCCTCGGCCTTGATGAACGGCCGGGCGGCCTTGGCGACCTCCGGCGACTTGGCCGTCGCCTCGGCGGCGACGTAGAACTCGTAGCACCGCCGCTCGCCCTGAAGCGCCGCTTTGAGCGCGTCGAGGCGCGAGAGCATGACGTCGGCCGCCCAGAGCGCGTCGCTGGAAGGCGTGATGTAGTGTGGCCAGACGTAGTCGTCCGGCACATCCTTGTCGGCGTCCGCGCCGGCCGCCTGCGCCTTGGCCTCCTCGGCCTGCTTGCGGCACTGGCCGGCGAGCTGGGCGAACAGCTTCTCCAGATCGTCGGCCTTGGCCGCGCTCATCGCCTTGGCGAGATCGTCGAAATGCGCGGCGGCGTCCGACTCCACCTTCGTCACATAGCCCAGGAAGTCGGCGACCGTGGCGATCACCATCCCGCCCTTGTAGCGGCGCGCGGCCGGCGTCGTGTGCGGGGCGACGGTGGGGAGCGTCTTGTCGCCTTCGAAGGTGACCAGGACGTCCTCGTGGCGCACGAAGCACTGGCACGCCAGCCGGTGGCGCGGCGGCATGTCGTTGACCTCGGCGTCGACGATTTCCTTCTTGGTGATCTTGCCGAGCTGCTTGAGCATCTCCTTTTCTTTTTCCGTGAGCGCGATCGCGTGCCGGGCCAGCGGATCGAGGTGCTTCACCTCGATCAGGCACGAGCCGCATTCGCCGTCCTGGCAGTCGAACGGGATCGGAATCTTGTTCGCCTTGGCGATCGCGAGGATCGTGCCCCGGTCGCCCGCGACCGCATAAACGGTGACGTCCCGCGCCATCGACGGGGACGAGAAAGTTATATTGGCCATTCATGCTCCTCCAGGCCGACTCTCCAGATCGACCGTGATGCCGGCCCTGCCCGCAATTCGCGGGCCATGAAAAATGCTTTGTCAGAACAGCATCTTGGAGGCGCGCAGGCCGTCCAGCGACAGGCGTGTGGCGCTTTTTCGACAGGTTTGGGCGGAAAGCCAACAGCGCGTGTCGCTCGAAGGCGAAAGGGCGCGGGCGGAGGCGGCGCTTCCCGGCGGCGACGCCGGGCTTTCGAGCGCGCGCCTCGAGGGGAAGCATCGGCGCTCACTTCCCCTCGAGCCGCTCGACCATCTTCCAGATCGCTTCGACCTGGACCCCTTTCCGGGTCAGATACCGGGAATCGCCGCCGTAGCCCCACCAGTTCCAGCAGCCCCCCGGGTTCAGCCCCAACGGGCCGGATCGCAGGAGGCTCGAGGGCAGTTCCGGCAGGGTTGTCGCGTGCGCCTGCGGATAGAGGACGACGAGCCGGTTCGAGTCCGCCCATTCGTTGAGGCCGATCCTGTCGTAGAAGACGTCGCCGAGCTTCTCGGCGGACTGCGTGCAGCCGTGCAGCGCGACCTGGAGCCGGCATTTATGCCGCGCGCCGGCCTCGCAGACCTTCGGAATGTAGAGATAGCCCGTGCTGGCGAGGCCGTTTGCAGCCGCGGCGTCGCCCGGGGCGAACTCTGTCTGATCGAAGTCGACGATGCGCCCCGTCGCCCTGGCCGCGGCCGGCTCGAGGCGCGGCCCGTAGATCGCCTTCAGCTCCGCCCCGGACTGGTCATAGCCGCAGGCGTTGACATAGGGCGACGCATTCGACGAACAGGCCTCGCCGAAGGCCGTCGTGACCCAGGCGTGCCCCGCCATCGCGGCCGGCCCGGCGCGATCCTCGAACGTGACGTGCGCCTTCGGCACGCCGAGGGCGAGATAGAGGTCTCTCGCCTTCTCGACCGTCCCGGCGCCGACGAAGGCGTCCGAGCCGCCGGTAAAAAGATAAACTCTGGCTCGGGTCAGGTGAGACGGCGGGTCGATCGCGCCCCTCGCCGCGAGCGCCTCGACCAATTTCTGGTGGGCCGGGACCTCGTCCACCAGGAAAGGGAGGTTCGCGCACCGGGCGATCGCCAGAACCGGGTTCGCGGCCACGCCGTCCGCAGTCACCCCCTCGACCGCCGCGCCATAGAGGCCGCCGGCGATCAGCGCCGCGCCCATCACGCCGGCCGAATGGGCGATGTGAATCTGGTTCGCCATGAAAGCGCCCGACGAGAAGCCGGCGACCGACACCTGAGCCGGGTCCACCGGCAGCGGGGCGAGCCGCTCCGCGGCGCGGGCGGGGAGGGCCGCAAAGGCGGCCATGAGGCTCAGCGCCGCCGTGAGGCTGGTGATCCGTCGTCGATCGCGCATATTCAGGCCCCCTCGCAAGCAACCTCCCAATACGCCGGAAAGAGACCGAAATCGGAACCGGATTCCGGCGGAGCGCGCCGTTCAGGCCATTTGCGCCTCGATCACGGCATCGAAGAAAATGCGGAAGCTTGGAGACGAACAGCGCGTCGGATCGAAGTGAGAAGCGACCTTTCTCGCCAACTCGAGCTTCCGGAGGCCGCCTCGGAAATATCCCGCCCTTTGTAGCACGCGCTCGAGCTGCTCCCACGTCCCTCCCGATATGGAATCTGGATTTCGGCTGATCTCCCTTTTCGAAAGCGACGCTTTTGGGAATGCTCTCGCTACGGCTTCCCAGTCGCCGAAATACCAAGCTTCGAGCTCTTCGATGGCGATGCGGTTGGCGACCCTCCAGCCCTTGCAGCGCGACAATTATGATGGCCGCTTAGCGACAATTAAACTGGCCAAATTGAGCGGCCATCGAGTAGCGATTGGAACGCTACTCGTATTAGTGTCGTTTGGCAAGAGGGTATCGTGGCGACA
>CAIZGR010000019.1 GCA_903932535.1 uncultured Hyphomicrobiales bacterium
GAGGGTCCTCGATCAGCCCGTGCGCGACCGCGACCCGCATGCCGCCGACATCCTCGCCCCGCTCCTGCGCGAGGCCGCGGCCAACGCGCAAGGCGATTTCCTCGCCACGGCGCGCGCGACGATCCGGACCCAGCTCGCCGCGGGCACGCTTTCGCGCGACGCCGTCGCCCGCGCGTTGTCGTCGAGCGCGCGCACCTTCGTCCATCGGCTGAAGGAGCGCGGCGTCACCTACACCGGCCTTGCCGAAGAGGCGAAATACGAGGCGGCGCAAGGCCTGCTCCTGAAGGGCGCGACGATCGCCGAGACCGCCGCCCGCCTCGGCTTCGCCGACCAGAGCGCCTTCACGCGCGCTTTCAAGGCGTGGTCGGGCGGCGCCACGCCCGCACGGTGGCGCGCTCAGCGACGATGACAGCGCAACGTAACAACAGCGTTATCATACGTGTACGAAAGTATTTATCGTGTCGATACGGCTGCGTCGTTACGACGCAATATCAGCGACTTGCCGATACGGCAGGGCTCGTTTACACACGTTCAATCAAACATCCCGGAAGAGTTCGCAACTCTGTAGCGTCGAATAGCGCGATCACAGCTGCACTGGTCACCGTATAGATGACGACGACGGTAAGTCGGCGATCTGTTTACTGACCGTCTCTCGGAAAAGCGGCTTGGAAACGGGCGAGCGCGTCGGCCTGACGCGACGCCACGATGGAAAATTGTCGGGCCGCGCTGGAAGTCTTGGAGTTGATGTCAGAAATGCGCGTCTCGGTCCCAGACCTGTCGAAAACTGCTTGGCGGTCCCCGGAAACGCCGTGTCTCGGCGGCGCCCAACGGGACACCGCGACGGCGCCGAGCAGAAGCGCAAAGACGAAAGCGATCAGGCCGATCATCGCGCCCCACCGCGCGCTGATCGCCGCGGCGGCGAGCGCCAGACCCCAGAACAGAAGCGAAAGCACGCTCATCGCGCACCCCGAATGCGTCTCGGCCGCGAGGTCGCTGCGACCTGCTCCCGCAAACGAACATGCGCCTCGGCGCGTAAGGAATCGATACGGGAGCGCCGCCCGCCCCATAAGCAGGACATCAAGGGCGCCGTAACCGCCCGTCCGACTTCACCGCCCGTACGCCGCAGTCGACGCCGGGAAGGCTTTTCCCGGCAGGGACAGGCGCGCGCCGCGCGCTTGCCAGCCGCCAAAGGAAGAGTACGCCATGTATACGCCTTCGGAACTTCAGATGCTCGAGAACGCCAATCCGGGCGCGAGCATTCCCGGAATCGGCGCCCCCGCCGGCAATCCCCTCGCCGCGGCGCCGCTCGAGCCGCTCAGCGCCCTGCCCACCAGCACGTCCGCGCCGATTTATTATATTCCGTCATCCAGTCTCGTCGTCGTCAACCAAGCTGGCGCGACGCTGAGCGGATATGACTTCGGCAGCGCAGATGTCTACGTCCGGGCGGCGAACGTCACGATCAAGGACTGCAACTTCACCGCGTCAGCCGGCTACTCCGCGATAGGCGTCCAGACCGGCTACGCAAACACGACCATAACCGGCAATACCTTCAACGGCGCCGGCGTCGACACCGAACTCGGCGCCTGGATCCAGTCGCACAACACCGTCACCATCACGGACAATCGCTTTATCGACACCCCTTCCGACGGGATCGACGTCACCGGCGGCGGCGTCATCTCCGGCAACTATTTTTCCGGCGCCGGCTACACGTCCAACGGCGGGCATCCGGACGCGATCTGGGTCACCGACAGCACCGCGCCGCTGGCGATCACCGGCAACTTCATCGACTGGACCACGAATGCCGACTCGAACCAGGGCGCCAACAATTGCATCCGCATCACAGCCGAAAAGGGAAGCGTCAGCAACGTCACGGTGAGCGGCAATGACATGATCGGCGGCTCCTACAGCGTAGATGCGGGTAATACAGGCCCTGCGACCGGGTTCAGCAACATCACGATCACCAACAACTGGATGGGTTTCGCCCAATACGGCGCCTTTTTCAACGGCCCGGCGGCGGGGACCACGGTCAAAGGCAACGTCGTCTTCGACTGGACCGATCCCGCCTACTCGGCCAACGCCCGGGCGGCCTATACGACGGCCGGCGTGCCGACCCCCTACATCCTGTATTCGGCCAGCGGCGCCGCCGTCACCGCCGCCTCTTCGCCCGGCCCGACGACGCTGTACGGCAGCCCGAACGCAACGTTGTGGGGCGGCTCGCATGAAAACAATTTCGTCGGCGGCTTCGGCGCCCAGTCCTCGTGGGGCGGCGTGGGCGCGAACATCTTCACCTATCTGTCGCCCGGCGACGCGACCGTCGCAAATCCAGACCAAATCGCCAACTTCGATCCGGCCAAGGACGTCATCGACCTCGGCCATGTCGACGCGAACCTGTCGCCGGGCGTCGCGCAGAACGTCACGTTCATCGGCGCGAACGCCTTCACCGCCGCCGGCGCGCAGGTCCGCTGTCAGGAGAATGCGGCCTACGACGCCACGGACGTCCTGGTCTCGCTCGCGGGCGACTCGACGCCCACGATGAAGATCTCCATCCGCGGCCTCGTGACGCTGACCGCAGCCAATTTTGCGCTCACCGCCGCGCAGTCTCAGACGGACCTGACCAATGGCGCTGCGCTCGCGGTCTCCAGCGCCAGCGGGTCCGGTTACCCGCTGACCGAATATCTGTACACCAACGTCACAGGGCGCAACTATTCGTCCTATGCCGCGTTCTACGCAAGGAACATGCTCGTCGCCGACGCGCTCAACCTGAGCGCCTCGACGGGCGAGCTCGACCTCTTCGACACGAGCGGGAATGCCAACGGCGCCGTCACCGTCACCCGCGGAAATGGCCAGGAATCGATCTCGGCGCAGGGCAAGACCCTGAGCATGGCCTGTCACGCCAAGGAAACCATCCAGACCGGCGGCGGCGCGGCGAACACCTTCGCCTTCGGCGCCGGATTCGGCGCCGAGACGATCGACGGCTTCGCCACGTCGGGAGCGAACGCCGACACGCTGCAACTGTCGGCCGCCGCGTTCTCCACCCTGACCCCGGGCATGACCCAGGCTCAGGACCTCGCCGCGGTGCTCGCCAACGCCACGTGCAGCGCGAGCGCCACGACCATCGCCGACAGCCATGGCGACAGCCTGACGCTTGCGGGCCTCACCGCCGCGACGCTCACCGCCAACCCGAGCGCGGTGAGATTCGTCTGAGCGCCGGCGCCGGCGCGCGGGCCGGCCCCGTTCGGCGGCCCCGCGACAGCACGTCGGGCGACCGAAAGAAATCCGCCGGAGGGCCGCGAGCGCTCAGAGCGTCTCGACCCTCGGCTTCGACGCCTTTGCGCGCCCGAGGCGGTGGCGCAGCGGCAGGCCGAACACGTCCGGCTCGGTCAGGAGCACGTCGCCCGTCCGAGCCCGGAACCCGTCGTTGAAGCCCGGCGCCGCCGCGCCGAAGAAATGGGCCTGCGTCGCCCGGCTTGCGGAACTGCGCATACTTGAAGGGGTGGGCTGCGAAAGACGCGCCCGCTGAAACCCTTTTGTCCGAGACGATCGGCGACGGCCCGTCCATGCGGCGCTCGAACCGCTCCGCCGCCCCCGGAGCGCGCGCAGGCCGGATTTTCGCCGCCCGAATCCGCGCGCCCGACAGATGGGGCCTGTTCCAAAGTCCATGGCCGGCCAGTCGTCCCGATCGCGCGGCCGCCTGCGCCGCGCCGGACGTTGCGCAGCCCTTCGCTGACGATCGGCCCGGCCGAAAGCCTTTCGTCGCGGTCCCGCCCGGCCCGCCTGGCGACCAACCCGGTCCGCCGCAAAAAGGGCAGAGCTTCAACCCACTCCGCCCTCAAAACCGCCGCAAGGGACGGCGACCAAATGCTGAGCGCGCTTATTCATTACTTGTTCGGATGTCAACAATTGTGTGGAGGCCAAGCCAATGTACACCGGCACAGAAATTCAGTTGCTTCGCAACGCCGATCCCGGCGTCACCATTCCCGGCGTCGACACCTCTACCGGCAATTCGTCTCCGGCGGAGTCCCTCACGCCTGCCAGCGCGCTTACGACCGATCCGTCTGCGCCGGTCTATTACCGGCCCTCGGTCAACGCGGTCGTCGTCCAGCAGGACGGCGCGGACCTGAACGGATATGACTTCGGCGACGCCTCGGTCATCGTAAACGCCGACGACGTCACCATCGAGAACAGCACTTTCACCGCCACGAGCGGATACGCAGCCATCCAGGTCGACCGGGGCTACGCCGACACGACCGTCAGCCACGACACCTTCGACAGCGGGGGCGCCCCCTCGAAGCTCGCAGCCTGGGTGGCCTCGGCCGGCGCGGTCGACGTTTCCGGGAACAGCTTCGTCGACACGCCTTCGGACGGGATCGACGTCACCGGCGGGGGCGTCATATCCGGCAATTCTTTCGCCGGCGGCGGCTATACCTCCGACGGCGGCCATCCGGACGCGATCTGGATCACCAACAGCACCGCGCCGATGTCCATCACCGGCAATTTCATCGACTGGACCTCGAACCCCGGCGCCGATCAAACCAACAACTGCGTCCGCATCACCGCCGACAAGGGCGCCGTCAGCAACGTCGATGTGAGCGGCAATGACCTGTTCGGCGGAACTTACAGCATCGACGCCGGCAATATGGGGGCGGCCGACGCGTTCAGCAACATATCCGTCACCGGAAATTACATGGACTTTTCGCTCTATGGAGCCTTCTATCCCGGTCCGAACGCCGGCGTGACGGCGACCGGGAACGCCGTCCTCGATTACTCCAACCCGGCCTATTCCTCGACCGCTCGGACGGCCTACGACGCGGCGGGCCTTCCGACCCCGAACCAGCTCGACTCGTCCGGCGGCGCCACCGTCAACGCGGTGTCGGAGACCGGCCCC
>CAIZGR010000020.1 GCA_903932535.1 uncultured Hyphomicrobiales bacterium
CGTACAGGGTCAGCGAATGCTGGGCGTCCGGATCGCCGTGCTTGGCGACCCGCATGCGCTCGATGTCGGCCCTCCCCGTCCCTTTCGCCCCGCGTTCGTCGCCCATCCCCGCGCCCTTGGCGAGGAACATCGAGATGCGCCCCTGCGCCGGCTTCGGCACGCCCTCGACCAGCGCCCAGTAGATTTTTTTGGCCTTGCGCGAGCGGAAGATCTCGCCGAGATCGGACGCCATGCGCCGCGACTTGGCGAGCAGCAGCACGCCCGAGGTGTCGCGGTCGAGCCGATGGACGAGCACCGGCCGCGTCCCGTCCTTCCCGGCCAGCGCCTCCAGCATGCCGTCGATGTGATGCGTCGTCCCGGAGCCGCCCTGCACCGCGAGCCCCCAGGGCTTGTCGAGCACGATGACGTCTTTGTCCTCGTAGAGGGTCATCGCCCGGATCGCCTCGGCGTCCTCGGGGTTGACTTGCTTCTCGCCGGGCGCCGGCGCCGCCGGCAGGCGCAGCGGGGGGACCCGCACCGTCTGGCCGAGCTCGAGCCGCATCGAAATATCGGCGCGCTTGCCCGAAACCCGGACCTCGCCCTTGCGGACGATCTTGTTGAGATGGGACTGCGGCAGGTCCGGAAACCGCCGGCGGAACCAGCGGTCGAGCCGCATCCCGGCCTCGTCCTCGCCGATGTCGTAGAGGGCGACTTTTTCGGGCGCGGCGGCCGCAGCGGCGTCGGCTTTGCTGGCTTTGGGCATGCGCGCGTCTTAGCGCAGCCGCCGGGGAGCGGATAGGGGCAGGCCGGCGCCGGATTGCGCGCGCAAACGCCTCTTCTCCCGATCGGGATACGAAATGGGCGCCGAGAGGCTGGACACAGGCGCAGCAGAGCGCAAACTACCGGAGCGGAAACTCGAATAAGGAGACGCGCATGCCCGGGCATTATCACGCGGTGGTTTGGATCGATCAGAGTAGGGCGCGGGTCTTCCATTTCACCGTGGACGAAGCGGACAGGAAAACGATTCGCCCGGACCATTCGGTGCGCGACGTCAGTCACGGCGAGAAACGGACCGGCCATCGCGTTCCGGAGGACCGGGAGTTTCTCGAACGGGTCGCCGAGGCGATCTCCGGCGCGGGCGCAATCCTGATCGAGGGTCCGGCTCAGGAGAAAGACGAGCTCGCCAAGTTCCTCGCGCAGAAGCATCCCGCGATCTGGACGCATGTCGAGGGGGTCGAGAGCGCCGGCCACCCCACCGACGGCGAGCTTCTCGACCATGCCCGCCGATTCGTCGAAGCCGCCGACCGCATGCGGCCGCAGACGTAATCCCTCTCCCGCGCGGCGGGCGAGGGTCGGAAACGGAGACCTTCCATGCCCTACGAACTCTTCTACTGGCCCGGCATCCAGGGCCGCGGCGAATTCGTCCGGCTCGCGCTCGAGGAGGCGGGCGCCGGCTACATCGACGTCGCGCGCGGACATGGCCCCGGGCGCGGCGTCGAGGCGATGACGGCGCTGATGGGCGTGCGGCCGCTCGCCCCCTTCGCGCCGCCTTTCCTGCGCGACGGCGACGTGGTCGTCTCGCATGTCGCCAACATCCTCGCCTTTCTCGGACCGAAGCTCGGGCTCGCGCCGCAGGACGAGGCGCTGCGTCTCCACGCCCACGGCCTCCAGCTCACGATCGCCGACTTCGTCGCCGAGGTCCACGACACCCATCATCCGATTGCGGCCGAACTCTATTACGAGGACCAGACGGCGGAGGCGAAGTTGCGGGCGAAAGCCTTCCTGGACCATCGCGTCCCGAAATATTTCGGCTATTTCGAGCGCGCGCTCGAGGCCAATTCCGCCGGGCCGGCGTACGCCGTCGGCGACGGGCTGACGACGGTCGACCTGTCGCTCTTCCAGCTTTGGGCCGGCATGGGATACGCGTTCCCACGCGCCTTCGCCGACGCTCGCGACCGCTGGCCGCATCTGGCGGCGCTGGCCGCCGCGGTGGCGCGGCGCCCCAACGTCGCCCGCTATCTCGCCTCGGAACGGCGGCTTCCGTTCAACGAGCAGGGCATCTTCCGCCATTACCCGGAGTTGGACCAGCCGGCGAAGCACGGGTTCTGAAACCTCTCGTCGCCGCTTGTTGATCATCGACGACGTGTGCACTCAATGAGACGGCGCCTGAAAATGCGGCGCCGTCGATCGCTGCCCGAGCTCGAACGGGCTGATTTTACACCCTCGTAAATTCTGCTTGGTCAGAAGCAAAGCGGACCACATTTTCCTGTGGAAGCGAACGGCCGCCCCTCCACCCCGACGCTCGGCGCGTTACGTTTACCGATCCGTCCAGCAGTACCACATGGAAGTATCTTTAGGTGATCTGTATACCATGTAAAGCTTGTTGTCATAGGCAACCGCAGCCGGAGCGGTTCCGGTCTGCGGCCCCTGCGGTCGTCCGCTCATCAACCTGACGTCTCCGCGCCAGTCTGATCCGTCGAACCACGCGATCCAAATTGAATCGTCGCCCGAAGATCTATACACTGCGTAAAGCTGGTTGTCATAAGCTGCCAGCGCCGGCGCCGCACTCGTCAAATTGCCTGGAAGTCGTATATCTCCGTTCCAGTGATAACCGTCAAACCACGCAAACCACATCGTATCATCGCTCTGTGATCTATAAAGCAGATACAATTTGCCGTTATACACAGCCAGGGTCGGCGCGGCGCTTGTTAAACCTAAAGGGATTTTTATATCTCCATGCCATCTAGCGCCATCGAACCACGCATACCACATCGAGTTATCGCTATGTGATTTGTATACTGCATACAAAAGATTATTGTAGACGGCCAGAGCTGGAGAAGCGCTCGTAAGCCCGGACGAAACCTTGATATCGCCTTGCCAGTTGGCGCCGTCGAACCAAGCAAACCACAATGAGCCGTCATTACCAGAGGATTTGTACAGAGCATAAAGTTGGTTTCTGTAGGCGGCCAAGGCTGGGGATGCACTCGTGAGATTCCCCGGAAGCCTGATATCCCCCTGCCATGTTGCGCCATCGTACCACGCAAACCACATCGAATCATCACCCCCCGACCTATATAATGCGTAAAGTTTGTTGTTGAAAACGGCCAAGCCTGGTGTCAGCGTCGTCAAATTGCCGGGCAGAGCAGTATCGCCATAGCACATCCGGCGTCCTGGAATATCGACACCGGGCGGCAAGATGTAATATGCGACTTGGTAATCAGAATTCGCCCCACATCCGACTGGGCTGTTTGTTCCTGGGTAATCACGCTCGAGGCTCCAGAATTGGAGGCCAGACGCCATTTGGGACAACTGTTTTGCGGTAAAGACCAAACCTTCTACAGCTACATTCCCGTCGCAATTCGCGGTCAGGCAATTCATCAACTCTTGGAGACCCAATGTCGCCACCAATGAACCACCATAGGCCAGAGCCTGTTGCCAACTTCCAGCCGTGGTTACGCCCCCCGCCATGGCGCCGGCGAAAGCGTCAGCCCCCTTGTTGAGAACATCTATCCACCCGGAATCCGAATGCCCGTTATTCACCGCCAGAAAGGTCCAATAGACCGCGCCGCCGTCGGGATTTTCCGGCGTTGGATCGGGAACGTCCACATCGCGCCAAGATAGCTGACAGCTTACGTTCATTCCGGCGTTTCCGTCCCCCAGCGCCACGCTTTGCGACCCCAAATCATTATGAAGCCCACCGTTTGCGTTCATCACTTTCAGACCTGTCGCTGCGAAAAGCGTGTCGGCCCGGCTCGCTCGGGGTTGCGTGATGTGAAACTGGGGAATCGCGAACGTGTATATTGACATCTCGGCATCCTTCTTCTTAAGATAGATGGCGTTTTCTCATAGAAATAAAAATAAGATAGAGGCTCTCGGTCAATAAAGACAGAGATAATTCGTTATATAATGAAATGATACTTATGTTGACAGATAATTCAATGAGACGTTTTGTCGCACGCGGACTCGAACTGCGGCCCACCCTGCTGGCGGTCCGTCACGGAGTGGACACCGCACTGTCGGACATCGGCCCCGGACTGCCGCCGCGTCGGCCTGCAATCTTTCGTTAGGAGACCCATCCCGCCGTTATGCCGATGTCGGCGACGCCCCGACGACGGCAAATCCGCCCCGCTTCGACTTCTGGGCCGGCATAGGCTACGCCTTCCCGCGCGCCTTCGCCGACGCGGAGAAGCGCTGGCCGCATCTCGCTGCGCTGGCCGCGGCGGTGGCGCGCCGCCCCGACGCCGCCCGCTATCTCGCCTCGGAACGGCGGCTTCCGTTCAACGAGCAGGGCATCTTCCGCCATTACCCGGAGTTGGACCAGCCGGCGAAG
>CAIZGR010000021.1 GCA_903932535.1 uncultured Hyphomicrobiales bacterium
AAGCTCCAGGTCACCGCGCCCGCGGCGCTCGGCGTCGCCCAGGTCTGGGCCTTGCCCTGCGTGCCCTACGCGGGCGCCGGCGTCGGGCTTTTCGCCTTGCCGCCGGTCGGCGCCAACGTCTGGGTGGAGTTCGAGGCCGGCAACCCGGAGTCGCCGATCTGGAGCGGCTGCTTCTGGGGGCTCGGCGAACTGCCGCCCACGGCGCGGCTGCCGACGACCAAAGTGCTCAAGACCGACACGGCAACCATCACCATCGACGATCTTCCGGGCGCCGGCGGCGTCACCATCGAAACCGCCGCGGGGCAGAAGATTTCCATCACCGCCACGGCGGTGGAGATCGCCAACGGCATGGGCGCGGACATCAAGCTCTCGGCGAAGACCGTCAGCATCAATTCCGACGCGCTGGAGGTGACCTGATGCCGGGCTATCTGCTCGATCTCGGGGCGACCCTCGTGTGCGCCCACGCCGGACAGGCCCAGCCGACGGCGCCCGAGCCGCGCGTGCGGCTTTCCGGCAATCCCATCGTCGTGCAGACGACGACTTACGCCGTCGCCGGCTGCGCCTTGACCGGAACGCCCAATCCGCCCTGCGCCACCGCTATGTGGATCGCGGGCGCGACGCGGGTGAAGGCCGGCGGCCAGCCCGTGCTGTTGCAGGACAGCCAATCGCAATGCGCGCCGACCGGTACGCCGCTCCAGGTGACGATGACGCAGAAGAGGGTGAAGGGACAATGAGCGACATCGCGTTTCCCTTCGATATCGACGGCGGCGGGCGCACGGCCCTCGCCGCGAGCGACGACGACCATCTGCGCGACCTGATCCAGCAGGTGCTGTTCACCTCGCCGGGCGAGCGGGTCAACCGGCCGGCTTTCGGGGCGCCGCTGCGGCAACTGGCCTTCACCCCCAACAGTCCCGAAGTCGCCACGGCCACGCAGTTCCTGGTGCAGGGCTCGCTGCAGCAGTGGCTCGGCGACCTGATCGTCGTCCAGGACGTGTCGGTGCAGGCCGACGACGCCACGCTCTCCGTCGCGGTGCGCTACCTGTCGCGCAGGACGCAGCAGACCCGGACGACGACCTTTGCGACCGGAGACGCGTCGTGACCGCCTGTCTCGCCTGCGCCGATCCTCGCCGCCGGGCCGCCGTCCTCGCCTCGGCGCTCAACGGCCTCGACACGCTCGAAGTGCTGGATTCCGAGGCGCCCAGCCCCGCCGACCGCCAGCGCATCCTGCGGCTGACCTTTCTGAAGACTCCGCCGCCGGCGAACCTCGCGCCGGCCAATATCGTCATTTCCGGCGGCGACCGCATCGCCGGCATCGTCGCCGACCGGGTGGACTACGAGCCCGCCGCCGTCCGCGTCCATCTCTCCACCTACGGCGATTATTCGACCTATCGACTGAGCCTCGCCGCCGCCAGGGGATCGAGCTTCGACATCACGGCGATCGACCCGCAATGCGCGGCGATCGATTTTTCCTTCAAAGTTGAGTGCCGCGCCGACTACGACGAACCGCCGGCGCCTCCGCTTCCGCCTCCGCCCGCCGCCCCGCATATCGACTATCTCGCCAAGGATTATCTCTCCTTCCGCCAGTCGATGCTCGACCGGCTGGCGACCGTCGCCCCGGACTGGACGGAGCGCAACGCCGCCGATCTCGGCGTGACGCTGGTCGAATTGCTCGCCCATGCCGGCGACATGCTCAGCTACCGCCAGGACGCCATCGGCGCCGAAAGCTATCTCGCCACCGCGCGGAGCCGCGTCTCCGTGCGCCGCCACGCGCGTCTCGTCGATTACCGGCTGCACGAGGGCGTCAACGCCCGCGCGCTTATCCATATCGAAACCCGCGCCGATCTGACCCTGCCCGCGGGCACGCGGATTTTCACCGCCACCCCCGGCGCGGCGGCGCGGCTGGCGCCCGATTCCGACGCGCTGGCGCTGGCGCTCGGCAGGGCGCCGGAAATTTTCGAGACCCTGGCCGACGCGCCCCTGCGCGCCGCCGGCAACAGCTTCTCCTTCTACACTTTCGGCGACCGCTGCTGCCGGTTGAGCGCGGGCGCGACCTCCGCCGCGATCAAGGGCGCCGTCGCCCTCTCGGCCGGCGACCTTCTGGTGTTCGAGGAGGTTCTGGGGCCGGGCGACGGCCTTCCGGGCAGCGCCGATCCGGCGCGGCGCTGGGCGGTGCGGCTCACCGCCGTCACCCCCGATCAGGACCCGATCGGCGCCGCGTTCAATACGCCGCCGGGCCAGGGGACGCAGGCGATCACGCGTATCGCCTGGGCGCCGGCCGACGCCACGCCTTTCGATTTCATCCTGTCGTCGCAGGCGACGCAGAACGGCGTGGTCCAGGCCCTCACGGACGTCAGCGTCGCCCGCGGCAATATCGTGCTCGCCGACCATGGCGCCGGCGTGGTCAGCGAGGACCTCGGAACGGTTCCGGCGCCGAGCCTGTTCCGCGCCGCGCCGCCGAGCGCGGCCGGCGCGCCCGCCGCGCCCGCGCCCGTTCCCATTCCCGCGCGCTACCGCCCGCGCCTGAGCCGCTTCCCGGTGGTTCACGCCCAGCCGCTCGATCCCGCGCCCGGGCCGGCCTCCACGCTGCTGCTCTCCGATCCGGCGCTCGCGGTTCCGCGTGTGAGCCTGACGGGGCAGCGTCCGGGGCAGGCGCCGGCGCCCTGGTCGCCGCGTCCCGACCTGATTTCCAGCGGCCCCGGCGACCAGGCCTTCGTCGTCGAAACCGATTCCGACGGCGCCGCTTTTCTGCGCTTCGGCGACGACGTCCACGGCCAGAGGCCGCCGCCCGGCGTGCGTTTTTCGGCGACCTATCGCGCCGGCGTCGCCGCGCGCGGCAACGTCGGCGCCGACGCTCTGGCGCATATCGTCTGCGACGACGCCGGCGTGGTCTCGGCGCGCAATCCGCTGCCGGCGCGAGGCGGCGTCGCGCCCGAGACGCTCGACCATGCGCGGCGCATGGCGCCCATCGCCTTTCGCGCGCAGAAACGCGCGGTCACCGCCGACGATTACGCCGCCGCCGCGCAGGCTTATCCCGGCGTGCGCCGCGCCCGCGCGCACTTCCGCTGGACCGGGAGCTGGTCCACGGTCTTCGTCACCGTGGACCGCGAGAACGGCGCGGCCGTGGACGACGCCTTCTCCCAGGGCCTGCGCGGATTTCTCGAACCCCTGCGCCTCGCCGGCCACGACGTGGAGGTCGAGGGGCCGCTCTACGTCCCGCTGGAGATCGTCATGTTGATCGCCGCCGGCCGCGATCATTTCGCGGAGGACGTGAAGGCCGCCGTGCTCGGCGTCTTCACCGCCGGAACCACCGCCTCCGGCGCGCCGGGACTGTTCCATCCCGATCGCTTCACCTTCGGCCAGCCGGTCTATCTCAGCCCGCTCTACGCCGCCGCCCTGGCGATCGACGGCGTCGCGGCGGCGCGCGTCACGACCTTCCAGCGCCAGGGCCAGCCGGCGGCCTCGGGCCTCGCCGCCGGCAGGCTCGACATGGCGCGGTTGGAGATCGCCCGGCTCGACAACGATCCCGATCATCTCGAACGCGGCAGGCTCCGCATCATCATGGGGGGTGGCAAATGACTGTTCCGCTGCGCTCGGGCGACGACGGCGTCCCGCGCACGCCCGGCGCGATCTTCAATCGCCCCGGCCTGTCGTCGCTGTCCTGTCGCGTCGGCGTCCACGGCGCGTTCAAGGCGACGCTGCTGGCCAATCTCGCGGCCCAAACCGGACTGCATGTCGGCGAGGACGGCGATTTTTCCGTGGCGCTGGCGGACGCCTTCAGCGTCATGGCCGACACTTTGACCTTCTATCAGGAGCGGATCGCAAACGAGGCCTATCTGCGCACGGCCACGGAGCGGCGTTCGACGCTCGAACTCGCGCGGCTGATCGATTATTCGCCCCGGCCCGGAGTCGCCGCCAGCGCCTATCTGGCCTTCACGCTGGAGGATGCGCCCGGCGCGCCGAAACAGGCCGCCGCGCCGCTCGATCTGCCGGCCCGCCTCAAGGTGCAGAGCCTGCCCGATCCCGGCCAGATGCCGCAGACCTTCGAGACCGTCGAGGAGATCGAGGCGCGGCCGGAATGGAACGCCATCAAGCCCCTGAGCCTGCGGCCGCAGACGGTTTCCGCGGACATGGAGACGGTGCTGCTCAGCGGCGTCGGGGTCGACGTGAAGCCCGGCGACGCCGTGCTGATCGCCGCCGAAAGCAACGACGTCAAGCGCGTCGGCGCGGTCGCGCGCGACGCGGCGAACGGCGTCACCCGCATCGATCTGAGCGTGGACCCGCCGGATCCGCCGCCGTACGTCCCCCCCATTTACGATCCCGGTTTCTTCTTCGCCGGCTGGCCGCTGCTCGACAACGTCCTGGTCGACAGAGGCCTCTACGGCCGGACCTTCGCCCAGCACGACGTGGAGGCCATGGCCAGGATCAATCGCTGGAGCCTGCCCCGGCTGCGCAAGAGCCTGCGTCGCCATGTCGCCGCGCATCGCGCCGTGCCGGTCGAGACAGGCGTCTTCGTCTTCCGCCAGCGCGCGGCCCTGTTCGGCCACAACGCCCCGAAATATCTGGCGCTGCCGAGCGAGCAGCGCGCCGCTGGCGGGGCCTATCCCACCCCTTGGGGCGACAATGTCGCCACTTTGGCGGACCAGCCCGGCGACCGCGATATCTATCTCGACCGCGTCTACCCCAACATCGTCCCCGGAAGCTGGGTGGTTCTGGAAACGCAATATCTGCGCAAGCTCTGCCGCGTCGAGGAGGTCGGCGAGCTCTCACGGGCCGATTACGCCCTCGCGGGCAAGACGACGCGGCTGCGCCTCGACAGCGACGGCAATTTCGCCGATTTCAGCTTGCGCGAAACCGCGGTGCTGCTGCAGAGCGAGCCGCTCGTGCTCGCCGATCTGCCGATCGACGATCCGGTCGAAGGATCGAGCGTCATTCTCGACGAGGCCTATTTCGGTCTTGAAATCGGGCGCACGGTCATTCTCTCCGGCCCGCGCGCCGATCTCGACGGCGTCGACGACAGCGAGGCGCTGACCATCGCCGACATCGAGCTTTCCGGCGGCGTCACGCATCTGTCCTTCGTCCAGGCGCTGCAACATTCCTATGTCCGCGCCGGCGTGACCATCAACGCCAATGTCGCCTTGGCCACCCATGGCGAGACCGTGCGAGAGATCCTCGGCTCGGGCGATTCCTCGCGGCCCTACCAAAGGCTGCCGCTCGGCCAGCCGCCGCTCACCCATGTCGGTTCCGAAGACCCCAGCGGGGCCGCCTCGACGCTGGAGCTTCGCGTCAACGATCTCGCATGGACGGAGGTGAGGAGCTTTCTCGGCGCCGCGCCGACCGACCGCGTCTATGTCGCGCGCACGGGCGACGACGGCAGGACGACGGTCGAGTTCGGCGACGGCGTGGCGGGCGCCCGCCCGCCGACCGGCCAGGAAAACATCGAGGCGGTCTATCGCAAGGGCGGCGGCGCCGCCGGCAACGTCGCCGCCGACAAGCTCACCCTGCTGCCCAATCGGCCGCTCGGCGTGCGCTCGGTCACCAACCCGCTGGCGGCCTCGGGGGCCACCGGCGCGGAAGGCGTCGAGGATATCCGCGCCAATGCGGCGCTGACCGTGCGCACGCTCGACCGCATCGTCTCCTTGCAGGATTACGAGGATTTCGCCCGCGCCTTCGCCGGCGTGGCCAAGGCGGAAGCACGCTGGATCTGGAGCGGACACCGCCGCCATGTCCTGGTCACGGTGGCGGGTCCGGACGGCGCCGAAGTCCGCACCGGCTCGCGGACCGGCGCCAACCTCGTCGCCGCCATGGCCAAGGCCTCGCCGCCGGGCGAGGCGGCCACGGCGCTGTCCTTCAGCCCGGCCTTTTTCCGCGTCGCGGCGACCGTGTTCGTCGAATCCGGCGCCACGGCCGGGAACGTCGTCGAAGCCGCAGGCGCCGCCCTGCGCGACGCCTTCTCCTTCGCCGCGCGCGGGTTCGGCCAGCCGGTCTCGCTCGGCGAGGTTCTGGCCGTGCTACAGCGGGTGGAGCATGTGCGGGCCGCGCGGGTCGACGCCCTGTTCCGCTCCGACGACCCCGCCGCCGGAATCGCCGACTGGCTTCCGGCGCATGGACCCGGCCGCGACGTCGACGGCCAGCCGACAGGCGCGGAATTGCTGACGCTCGACCCGAGGCCGATCGACATCAAGGGAGAGCCGGCATGAGTTTCGACGCGCAAACCCTGTATCGGCTTCTGCCGGCGATCCACCGCGCCCGCGACGCCGAACAGGGCGGCAAGCTCCTGGCGCTGATCGGCGTGCTCGCCCGCGAAATCGCCGTGCTGGAGGAAGACCTCGCCCAGCTCTACGACAATCTTTTCATCGAGACCTGCGACGACTGGGTCGCTCCTTATATCGGGGACCTGATCGGCTACCGGCAATTGCGCGGCTCGGGCGCGCTGAGCGCTCCGCGCGCGGAAGTCGCCGACACGTTGCGGCTGCGGCGCGGCAAGGGAACCGCCGGGACGCTGGAAATTCTCGCCCGCGACGTCAGCGGCTGGGATACGCATGTCATCGAGCAATACCGCCGGCTGGCGCTGACCCGCAATCTCAACCATCCCCGCGCCGATCGCGGCGGCACGCTGTCGGTGCGCAAGGCGGAGCCGCTGGAGCGGTTCGGCGGGCCGTTCGAACAGGCGGCGCGCGGCCCGGACGCGCGTACGCCGGCCCTGCGGGGCGCCGCGCCAAACATCGCCAACGTCAGCCTTTTCTTCTGGCGGCTCCGCGCCCGGGCGCTGACCTCCTCGCCCGCCTTCGAGGTCGACGCCACGCGCTACACTTTCGAGCCGCGCGGCGCGCCCGTCGCCTTGTTCTCTTCCCCCATTCCCGACGATCCGGCCCTGGTCGAAGCCGATCCCCGCGCCGTGGCGCGCCCGCTGCAACGGCGCGGCCTCGACGCCGATCTCGCCGACTATTACGGTCCGGACAAGAGCTTCGCGCTCGACGGCGTCGCCATCGACTCCATCGTGGTCGCCGATCTCTCCGACAGCGGCGGCGGCTGGGCGCATGTTCCGCCCGCCGGCAAGATCGCGGTCGATCCCGTGCTCGGCCGCATCGCCTACGCCGCGGCGCCGGCGGCGGCGCCCAAAGTGAGCTTCCATTATGGCGCGGCCCTCGACATCGGCGGCGGCTCCTATGACCGGCTGACCGATTTCCTCGGCGTCACGCCGCTGGTCGCCGTTCCCTCCGCGCAGCCGGCGATGCAGGCGGGCCTGAACGCGGCGGCGGCGGGCGGCGCGGTTGAAATCGGCGACAACGGCCGCTACGCGGAAACGCCGTCGCTGAAGATCGCCAAATCCGGCGCCACTGTGCAATTGCGCGCCGGCGACAAACTGCGGCCGCTGCTGGCGCTGGGCGGCGAGATGGTCGTCAGCGGCGCCGACGGGGCGAGCCTGCTGATCGACGGCCTGCTGATCGACGGCGCCCGGCTGCATGCGCCCGCGACCGCCGACAACAAGATGGCCAGCCTCACCTTGCGCCATTGCACATTGACGCCGGGCCTGTCGCTCAACGCGCATGGCGCTGGGTCCCAGCCGGGCGCGCCGAGCCTGGTGATCGAGGCCGGCATGAGCGTCACCATCGATTCCTGCATCGTCGGACCCATCCTGGCCGCGCCCGGCGCCCGGGTCGCCATCGTCAACAGCATCGTGGACGCCGGCGGTCCGAGCGGCGTCGCCTATGCCGCCCCCGACGGCGCGTCCTCCGGCGCGCCCTTGACCGTGACCGACAGCACCATCATCGGCAAGGTGCGGGCTTTGGAGCTGGTCGAGGCCGCCAACACGATCTTCGCCGCGAGATGCGCGGCCGGCGACACGTGGCCGGCGCCGGTCTGGATCGACCGCCGCCAGATCGGCGAGGCGCGCTTCTGCTATCTGCCCCCAGGCTCGCGCACGCCGCGCGCGCGGCGCTGCGTTCCGGCGGCGGGCGACGACGCCGGCGTGAACGCGCCGATCTTCGCCTCGGCGCGCTACGGCGATCCCGGCTACGGACAGCTCGATCGCCGCACTGCCCTGTCGATCCGGACCGGGGCCGAGGACGGCGCCGAAATCGGCGTCGCGCGCTCCCTGCAACAGCCGCTGCGCGAAGCCAACCTGCGCGCGCGGCTCGATGAATTTCTGCGCCTCGGCCTCGACGCCGGTTTCGTTTTCGTGACTTGACGAATGGAGTTCTCCATGAGGGGTGACATCAGCCGCGACACATTCGACGCCACGAAACACTACGACGGCGTCGTGATGCAGCAGGGGCGTGCGCAAATCGACGCCGACTGGAACGAGCAGCAGGACATCCATCGCCATCGCGCCGGCATGCAGGCGCGCGACATCGTCGGCCCGGGCGGCGGCGCGCCGCTGCACGCGGCGGGTTTCCAGTTGAGCGTCAACCCCGACGGCAAGTCCGTCACCATCGGCGCCGGCCGCTATTACGCCGACGGGCTGCTGCTGGAGAACGACAGCGCTGTCGACTACGGCGCGCAGCCGGACTATCCCAACGCGCCGAGCATCGCTTTGCTGATGAGCGCCTCGGGCGGCGCCACCGCGGTGATCTTCTACCTCGCCGCCTTCCGCCGCGACGTCGGCGCCATCGACGATCCCTCGATCCGGGAATCCGCCCTGGGCGGCCCCGACACCGCCTTGCGCGCCAAGACCGTTTGGCAGGTCAAGGCCCTGCCGGTGAAGCCGGCGAGCCCCGGCGGCGCCTACGCCCCCAATGACGTCTTTCCCGAATGGGACGCCCTCGTCGCGCCGGCGTCCGGCGCGCTGAGCGCGCGCGCCAATCCCGCCGCGGCCAGCGACAATCCCTGCCTGATCCCGCCCGGCGGCGGCTATCGCGGCCTCGACAATCTGCTCTACCGGGTCGAGGCGCACAAGCCGGGACCCCTCGCCGGCGCCACCTTCAAGTGGTCGCGCGACAATGGCGCAGTCTTGACGAAGATCGAGACCTTTTCCGGCGCTCAGCTCACCGTGCACGACATCGGCCCGGACGATAGTCTCGGCTTCGCCAATGGCCAGTGGGTCGAGCTGATCGACGACGCGACCGAGCTGTCCGGTCAGCCCTGCCCGCTGTTCCAGATCGACGCCGTCGATCCGGCGACGCGCATCGTCACGCTGAAAAGCGCGCCGAACGCCGTCGACCCCTCGCTGCATCCGAAATTGCGGCGCTGGGACAGCGCCGGCGACGTTTCCGTGACGGCGCCGGCCGGCGGCGACGGCTGGATCGCGCTGGAGAACGGCGTCGAGGTGCAGTTCGCCCCGGGAACATACAACACCGGCGACACTTGGCTGATCCCGGCGCGGACGGCGACCGGCGGCGTCGAATGGCCCTACGGCGCCCCCGTGCCGCCGCGCGGGGAGCCGCGCCGTTTCCTCCGCCTCGGCATCGCCGCCTACCTCGATTCGGCGCTCGTCAATCTGCTGGACTGCCGCAGGTTTTTCGCGCCGCTCGCCGAGGTCCCGCCGGCGCTGCACATCACCGGAGCGAGCTGGGCCAACGACGACGTGCTCCCCCAGGAGCAGATGCGCGCCAACGGCCTGAAGATTTTTCTCGATGGCCCGCCGAACTCGCCCCTGGCCCCGCCCGCCGGAACGCCCGACGACTGGGGCGGGGCGCCGCTCGACGTGACGCTGGAAGCGCGCGGGCCGCTGCCCGGCGTCGGCGCCGGCGGCCCCGCCGCCGCCTTCGCCCGCTTCAAGATTGCGCTCGCCGGCGATCTTTCGGCGGCGCCGGACGGCCTCTTGTGGAAACCTGTCGGCAACGGCGTCGAAATTTCCAACATCGGCGCCTTCCTGGTCGCCCAGCAGGTGTCCATGGCGCGCGTGCGGGTGCGTCTGCACGGCTCCGCGTTGTGGAACGACTCCAGCGCGCCGACCCGTTATCTCGACGGCCGCGCCGCCGGCCAACTGGGTCTGCGCGCCGACAGGACGCCCCGCGTCGATCTCGCGTTTCCCTCCGGCGAAGGCCGGCGCTTTTCCGATTTCGACTCCTGGTTCTATCTCCAGCTCCAGCTTCCCCCTTCCCTGCTGGCGAAACTGACTGTGGCGAACGCCGTGATGAATCCGGGAGACACGGTGGCGGCCTCGGTCGAGCTCGACCATCCGGCGCCGGCGCCCGGCGTGACCGTGACCCTGACCTGCGCCTCGACTTTCCTCCAGGTCCCCAAGACCGTGGTCGTGGCCGCCGGCCAGACCGTCGGGCAATTCAGCATTGTCGCGCCTGAGGTCGCGGCCGGCCAGAACACCTCGGATTATCAGATCCGGGCCAGCGCGCCCGGCGCGCCGGACCAGACCGCCACGATGCGGGTGCAGGTGGTGACGGTCAGCCTATCGCCGGCCGAAGTCACGATCTGGACCGGCCATGCCCAGCAATTCGCGGCGAGCGTCTCCGGCGCGGACGACGCCAGCGTCGTCTGGTCGGTGAAGGAGGCCAATGGCGGCGGTGTGAACACCAACGGCCTCTATGTGGCGCCGACGGCCACCGGCGATTATCACCTCGTCGCCACATCCAACGCCAACGCGGCCATTTCCGCCACGGCGACCGTCCATGTCCAGGTCAAGCCGAAGGACAAGGACAAGGAGAAGGAGAAAGACAAGGACAAGGAGAAGGAGAAGGAGAGG
>CAIZGR010000022.1 GCA_903932535.1 uncultured Hyphomicrobiales bacterium
CAGCGCCGGCAGGATGGCGAAATATTTGGCGACGTCGTTGGCGATCGAGAACGTCGTCAGCGAGCCGCGCGTCATCAGGAGCTGCTTGCCGATCTCGACGATCTCGATGAGCTTGGTCGGATTGGAATCGAGGTCGACCATGTTGCCCGCTTCGCGCGCGGCCTGCGTGCCGGTCTGCATCGCGACGCCGACGTCGGCCTGCGCAAGGGCGGGCGCGTCGTTGGTGCCGTCGCCGCACATCGCGATCAGCCGGCCACCGAACTGCTCCTTGCGGATGTAGCCGAGCTTGTCCTCGGGCGTCGCCTCCGCGAGGAAGTCGTCGACGCCGGCCTCCGAGGCGATCGCGGCGGCGGTGACGGGATTGTCGCCGGTCACCATGACCGTTCGGATGCCCATGGCGCGCAAGGCGGCGAAGCGCTCCTTGATGCCGGGCTTCACGATATCCTTCAAGTGGATGACGCCGAGCAGCCGGCCGTCCTCGGCCACCCCGAGCGGCGTGCCGCCCGACATCGCGACCTGCTCGACCGCCTGCCGGAACTCGGGAGGGGCCTTGTCGATCGTCGTCTTGGCATAGCGCAGGATCGAGTCGATCGCGCCCTTGCGGATCGAACGCCTTCCGGCGTCGACCCCGGAGATGCGCGTCTGCGCGGCGAAGGGCACGACCTTGGTCTCGGCCGGATCGAGATCGGGCTCGGACAGACCGTGATCGCTCCTGGCCAGCGCGACGATCGATCGCCCTTCCGGGGTTTCGTCCGCGAGGCTCGCGGCAAGCGCTGCGGCGGCGAGGTCGTCGGTCCTCACCCCGTTGACGGCGAGGAACTCGGTCGCCCTGCGATTGCCGAAGGTGATCGTGCCGGTCTTGTCGAGCAGCAGCGTGTCGACGTCGCCCGCCGCTTCGACCGCGCGCCCCGAGGTGGCGATGACGTTGAAGCGGATCAGCCGGTCCATGCCGGCGATGCCGATGGCGGACAGGAGCCCGCCGATGGTCGTCGGGATGAGGCACACGAGCAGCGCGATCAGCACGGTCGCCGACAGCTCCGTCCCCGAATATCTGGCGATCGGCCAGAGCGTCACGCACACGATCAGAAAGATCAGCGTGAGGCCCGACAGGAGGATCGAAAGCGCCAGCTCGTTCGGCGTCTTCTGCCGCTCCGCCCCTTCGACGAGGGCGATCATCCGGTCGATGAAGGTCGAGCCCGGAGCCGCGGTGATCCTGACCTTGACGTAGTCGGAAAGCACCGTCGTGCCGCCCGTCACCGCCGAGCGGTCGCCGCCGGCCTCGCGGATCACGGGCGCCGATTCGCCGGTGATCGCCGATTCGTTGACCGAGGCGACGCCCTCGAGAATCTCGCCGTCGCCGGGGATGATCTCGCCGGGCTCGACGAGGACGACGTCGTGCAGCCTGAGGTCCTGCGCGTTCACGACCTCGAGGGGGCTCTTCAGGTTGCCGGGATCGGCGTAGCGCCGGGCCGGGGTGTCGGTGCGCGTCTTGCGCAAGGCGTCGGCCTGCGCCTTGCCGCGCCCCTCGGCGATCGCCTCGGCGAAATTGGCGAACAGGACCGTGAACCAGAGCCAAGCGGCGATCTGCCCGGAGAAGGCCGCCTGCCCGTTGGGAACGAAGAGATCGCGGACAAAAAAGAGGGTGACGACGGCCGACACCGCCTCGGTCACGAAGATGACGGGGTTCTTGGCGAGCGCCCGCGGGTCGAGCTTGCGCAGGGCGTCGAACGCCGCGGCGCCGAGAATCCGGGTGTCGAACAGGCCCTGCGGTTGCGGTTTGTGCGATGACATGGAACCCGCGCCTTTCCGATCAGAACGTCTTGCCGCCGAGCATCAGGAAATGCTCGACGACGGGCCCGAGCGACAGGGCCGGAAAATATTGCAGCAGGTAGAGAATGACGATGACGCCGACGAGCAGCCCGACGAACAGCGGGCCGTCGGTCGGGAACGTGCCGGCCGAGGCGGGGATCTTCTTCTTGGCCGCAAGCGCGCCCGCGAGCGCCAGAACGGGCACGACATAGGCGAACCGGCCGAGCAGCATCGCGAGGCCGAGGGTCGTATTGAACCAGAGCGTGTCGCCGTTCAGGCCGGCGAAGGCCGAGCCGTTGTTGGCGTTGGTGGAGGCGTAGGCGTAGAGGATCTCGGAAAGGCCGTGCGGACCGCTGTTGCCGAGACTGTCGAGCGCCGTCTGCAGCAGGACCGAAGCGCTGACGAACCCGAGCACGACCAGCGGATAGACGAGCACGGCCAGCATCGCGAGCTTCATCTCGCGCGCCTCGATCTTCTTGCCGAGATATTCCGGGGTGCGGCCGACCATCAGGCCCGCGACGAACACGGCGACGATCGCCACGACGAGAAAGCCGTAAAGCCCCGAACCGACCCCTCCAGGCCAGATGCAGCCGGCGAGCAGGTTGAACATCGGGACGAGGCCGGCGAGCGGCGTGAACGAATCGAACATCGCGTTGACGGCCCCGGTGCTGGTGCCGCTGGTGCCGGTCGTGAACAGGGCCGCCATCGCTTGGCCGAAACGGACGTCCTTGCCCTCGAAGTTGCCGAGGGAGGGATCGACCCCGAGCGCCGTCAGCAGGGGATTGCCGTGGGCCTCGGCCCAGTAGACGACCAGGACGCCGAGCAGAAGAAACACCGCCATCGCGGCCAGGATCGCGCGCCCCTCCCGAACGTTCCCGACGACGCGGCCGAAGGCCAGCACCGAGGCGGTCGGGACGAGAAGCAGCGCCCAGATTTCGATCAGGTTCGTCCAGGCGTTGGGATTCTCGAACGGATGGGCGGAATTGGCGTTGAAGAAACCGCCGCCGTTGGTGCCGAGCTCCTTGATGATCTCCTGGCTCGCGACCGGCCCGATGGCGATCGTCTGCTTCGCGCCCTCGAGCGTCGTCGCGTCGAACGCGCCGGCAAGCGTCTGCGGGACGCCGAGCGCGACGAGCGCGAAAGCGAGGACGAAGGCGAGCGGCAGCAGGAGGTAGAGCGTGATCCGGGTGACGTCGACCCAGAAATTGCCGACCGTCTGCGCCGAGGACCGCACGAAGCCGCGCGTGAGCGCGAAGGCCATCGCGAGACCCGTGGCGGCGGACAGGAAGTTGTGGACCGTGAGGCCGAGCATCTGGGTGAGCGGACTCATCGTCGTCTCGCCGCTGTAATTTTGCCAGTTGGTGTTGGTGATGAAGCTGGTCGAGGTGTTGAAGGCGAGGTCGGGCGGGACGGCGTCGAAGCCTCTCGGGTTCAGCGGAAGGACGTTCTGCAACCGTTGCAGCGCGTAGAGCGACAGAAACCCGGCGATCGAGAAGGCCACCATGGCGAGGGTGTATCCCAGCCAATCCTGCTCTCGCGCCGGATCAACTCCCGCGAGACGGTAGAAGACGCGCTCGACAGGTCCCAGGACCGTCGAGAGGACGGTCCGCTCGCCCGCGAATATCCGGGCGATGAAACCGCTGAGCGGCGCGGCGCACGCCAAAACCAGGGCGAGCGCGAGCGCGATCTGCGACCAGCCGGCAAGCGTCATGGCGAAATCCTCGGGGGTCAGAATTTTTCCGGCCGGATCAGCGTGTAGAGAAGATAGAGGCCGAGCAGCACAGCCACCGTCAACCCGATGATCGGTTCGCTCATCGTCCGCGCTCCTAAAGTTGCCGCAGGCCCACAGCGTAAATCCCCATCAGCCCGATGAGGACGAATCCGAGCGCGACAAAAACGAGATCGAGCATGAGCGTCTCCCGGGCCGCGGCGAGGATGCGCCTGCCCGCGTAAGGTTTCGATTTCGATTGGATCAGGTCCGCATAAGGATTCTGTCAAGCCAAAGGCGTCCGATCCTGCCGCCCATGACCGCCTGCAGGGGGACCAGACGTTCGGGCGGCAAGATATGCAAACGTCAATCGACGCAACGCACGGCGGTTCGGCGATTCGCAAATTTGTTGAAAGCGCCTTATAGCGTTTCCGCCGAAATGTCCTCTATGCGCGGAGGAGCGCGCGCAGCGCGTTCGCGCCCACGGGACCGGCGAGGAAATTGCCGTCACGGCGGAGTTCGAGGCGAATTCCGCCGTCATTTTGAAATCGCGCCAGCCTCTGCCGACGACGCGCAGCGGCGGGTTCAATCCGGGAGAAGGACTTTGCTGCGTATTTCAGGACTTGCGGACAGGCGGTGGCGAATCGCCGCGACGGGTCTGGCCTTGACCGCGGTTGTCGCGCTCGCCGGATGCGGCAAGAAGCAGGAGGGGCCGGCGGTCGTGGGACAGGTCATCGCCCATGTGGGGCCGGACGACGTCACGCAGCAGGAGCTGGACAACGAGTTTCGCCTTGCCGGCGTCCCTGCGGACAAACGGACGGACGAGGCGGCCAAGGCGCTCCTGACCCGCATCCTCGAGCGGAAATACCTCGTCCAGCAGGCGATGGCCGGCAAGCTCGACCGAGAGCCGACCGTCCATCTCGACCTGTTGCGGTCCCGTGAGCAGATCCTGGCCGGCGCTTACGTCCAGCGCGATCTCGGCGCCAAGGTCTCCGCCATCTCGAAGAACGAAATCGACACCTACATTCAGAGCCACCCGGACCAGTTCGACAAGCGTCAGATCTACAACATCGAGCAGGTCTCGTTCCCGCCGTCCAACAACATGGATGCGCTCGCTGCGGCCACCAAGGACTTCAAGACGATCGACCAGGTCGAAGACAAGCTGAAGGAATTCGGGATCAAATACAGCCGCGGCCCCGGCGCGCTCGACAGCGCGACGATTCCGCCGCAGATGCTCAAGGCGCTTCAAGGCAGAAAGCCCGACGACGTCTTCTTCATCCGGTCGAGAAACAACGCGAGCTTCTTCAAGGTGACGACGGTCGAGGACAAACCGCTCACGGCCGACGAAGCCCAGCAGCTCGGCAAGCGCGAGCTGGCGTCCAATCTGGCCAGGAAGGCGTCGGAGGATACCTCCAAGGCCGCCGTCGCGGAGACGAAATTCGAAGGCGACTACGGCCGGATCATGACGACCGCCGCGGCGCCGGCCGCCGCCGCCGGAGAAGCCGTTCCGGCCGCAGCCGAGGCGCCGAACGCCGAGAAGCCGGCGGAGGAGCAGCAGAAAGACGCGCCGAAGAACTGAGCCGGATCGAAGGCGCGGCGTCTCGCCGCCCAGGGCGGGCGAGACCCGCCCTCCTCAGGCGCGCGTGGCCGGCTCGGCTTGAACGGGCGCGGCGGCGCGCCCAGGAGCCTCGGCCGTGACGACTCGCTCGACATCCCAGACTTCAGTCCGACCCGCGGCGCCGCGCGCTCGCGGCGGTCTCATCCGCGTAGACCGGGCCGAAGCCGGCGCGCGCGACGGCGCGGAGTCCGGCCGCCTGACGACCGCCGCCGCCCTCGTCGCGGCGGGTCTCGCCGCGCCCGAGCGGCTCGCCGAGATCGAGGCCGTCGCCGAGCGCTACGCCATCGGGCTGACGCCGGCGCTCGCGCGGGCGGCCGACCCGAGCGATCCGAGAGACCCGATCGCGCGCCAGTTCGTTCCCGACGGACGAGAGCTTCGGCGCGACCCGGCCGAGATCGACGATCCGATCGGCGACGACGCCAAAAGCCCGGTCGAGGGGCTCGTCCACCGCTATCCCGACCGGGTGCTGATCAAGCTCGTCGCGGTCTGCGCGGTCTATTGCCGCTTCTGCTTCCGCCGCGAGCGCGTCGGCCCGGGTTCGGGGCGCCTCGGCGCCGCGGCCTTCGCCGCCGCCCTCGCCTACGTGCGGGAGCGCCCGAAAATCTGGGAGGTGATCCTGACAGGCGGCGATCCGCTGACCCTGTCGCCGCGCCGGATCGCCGAGGCGACCGAAGCGATCGCATCAATCGACCACGTCCGGACGCTGCGCTGGCACACCCGCATGCCGGTCGCGGCGCCCGAGCGCGTCGACGCCGCGATGGCGCGCGCGCTCGCGTCCTCGGACAGGACGGTGGTCGTCGCCGTTCACGCCAACCATCCGCGCGAGCTGACGCCCGAAGCGCGCGCCGCCTGCCGCCGCCTCGCCGATCGGGGCATCCTGCTCGTCAGCCAGTCGGTGCTGCTCAAAGGGGTCAACGACGACGTCGAGGTTCTCGAGGCGCTGATGCGCGCCTTGGTCGAAGCGCGGATCAAGCCCTACTACCTCCATCACGGCGACCTCGCGCCCGGCACGGCGCACTGGCGCACCTCGATCGCCGACGGGCAGGCGCTGATGCAGGCCCTGCGCGGCCGCCTCTCCGGGCTCGCCCTGCCGACCTATGTGCTCGACATTCCCGGCGGCTACGGCAAGATCCCGATCGGGCCGCAGTCGATCCGGCCGGACGGGGACGGCGGCTACCGCATCGCCGACCCCGGCGGCGTCGAGCGCCCCTATCGCGACCGCATCGCCGAATGACGGATCAAGCGACCGCGCTCACGAGCGCGCGTGCTGCGCCGCGGCGGATGCGCCGTGGGTCGACCCGACCCTTTCGGGGGCCGTCACCGCGTAGCCGAGCACGTAAGCCGTCGTCGCCGCCATCAGGGTGGCGACGATCACCGTCATGACGAACCTGCGGGTCTTTTCCCCTCCGGCGCGCTCGACGGCGTCCGCGTGGTCCTCGAGTCGAATCATGGCGCGCTTCCCCTTCGGTTTCCTTCCGCCGCCGGCCTCTACCCCGGCGGGTTTGCCCCAGTCGTAACGCCGCGGCGGACCGGCCGCCGTGATCGGCGTCACAGGGAGCGCATGAGGGCCGTAACAGTTCGCCGCCCCGGCGCGTTCAGCCGAAACCGGCTCCCGCCCCGCCCGGCGCGAGGCGGACGAGGCGCGAATCCTCGACCGCCGCCTGCCGATGCTTCACCGCCTCGCGGTAGACGGGATCGCGGATCATCGCGGCGAAGGCGGCGACGCTCGGGTAGGCGGCGATGAAGCACAGATCCCAGCGCTCCGCCTCGGGGCCGATCAGCATCAGCTCGAACCGGCCCCGCCAGACGATCGCGCCGCCGAGCGCTGCGAAAACCGGCGCGCTCTCGCGGCCGTAGGCGGCGTAGGCCTCCGCGCCGGTCGCCTCGCGCCCGTCCGGATAGGCCGCGCGCGCCCGTAGCCTCACGAGGTTGAGCATATGGATCGGGCCCGGGCGGTCGTCGGCGCGGAACGCGGCGAAGATTTCCTTGGTCGGATCGACGAAGCCGGTCATGCGAATTCCTCCTGAGCCCTGCGCATGAGCTTATCGCTACCGGGCGCGAAGCCGAATCGCGATTCGTCTTTTTCAACGACCGCGCGGAAAGGGTTACGCACAAGAAGCGCGAGGAGGCGCCGGGCGACGTTCGCAGCGCTTCGTCCGTGTAGGCCTTCGCGTTCGGATCGCAGAGCGCGCCGAGCAGGAACGACAGGATCTTTGCGATCTTCGCGGGGTTCGCGACGAACGCCGCCGCCTCGCGCGGGTCATCGTTCCGGCGTGTCGCCGGGCAAGCCGATGTCGCGGCGATCCCCTGCCGCGGCCGGATCGCGAGCGCGCCGCCCAGGCGAACCTTGCGCCGGCCGAAGCGCCCGCTTAACTGTCGGGGCTGACCTCTTCCGGGCGTCCTCATGGAATCCTCGCTGCTGCACACGCTTTTGGCCCAAGGCCGGCCCCTGCTCGCCGACGGCGCGACGGGCACGAACCTGTTCGCCGTGGGGCTGACCTCCGGCGAGTGCCCGGAATTCTGGAACGCGGACCATCCCGACCGCATCCAGGCGCTGCATCAGGCGTTCGTCGACGCCGGCTCCGACATCATCCTGACCAACAGTTTCGGCGGCAACCGGCGCCGGCTCGCGCTGCACGGCGCGGAGGGGCGCGTGCGCGAGCTGAACCGGCTCGCGGCCGAAAACGCCCGCGCCGTCGCCGCCAAGGCCGGGCGCCCGGTGGTCGTGGCAGGCTCCGTCGGCCCGACCGGCGATATTTTCGCGCCCCTCGGCCCGATGACGGAAGAGGAAGCCGTCGACGTGTTCGCCGAGCAGATCGAGGGGCTGCGCGAGGGCGGCGCCGGCGTCGTCTGGATCGAGACCATGTCGGCGGCCGAGGAAATCCGCGCCGCCGCCTCGGCCGCGGCGCGGGCCGGCATGCCCTGCACCGTCACCGCGAGCTTCGACACGGCCGGGCGCACGATGATGGGGGTCGCGCCGGCGGCGGTCGGCGCGCTCGCCGGCGCCTTCGATCCGAAGCCGCTCGCCTACGGCGCCAATTGCGGCGTCGGCGCCTCCGACCTGCTGGTCTCGATTCTCGCCATGAGCGCGGCCGACCCGGACGCCATCCTGATCGCCAAGGCCAACGCCGGCGTGCCCCACTGGCACGGCGCGGAGATCCACTATTCCGGCACGCCGGAGCTGATGGAGCGCTACGCGGGGCTCGCGGTCGACTGCGGCGCACGCATCGTCGGCGGCTGCTGCGGCAACACGCCCGCGCATGTCGCCGCGATCCGGCGCGGCCTCGACGGCCATCGCCGGGAAGCGCCCCCGACCCTCGAAGCGATCGTGGCGGCGCTGGGCGCGCTGGTTGCACCCCCCTCGGCCGAAGCGACCGCGCCGCGCAGCCGCCGCCGGGAGCGCTCGTGAACGCGAAAGCCAAGCGCCGCGCCTGGGGCGGCGCCGACCCGATCGAAGACGCGCCGCCCGCTCCGCCGCCGGCGCGCGCGCCGCTGACCGCGGCCTCGGGGCCGCAGGCGTTCGACGTCGACGCGGCCGGCGCGGGCGAGCGGCTCGACCGCTTTCTCGGAAGGGCTGCGGCCGACCGGCGCCTCGCCCTGTCGCGCACCCGGATCAAGGCGTTGATCGAGGCGGGCGAGGTCGCGATCGACAGCGCGACGGCTGACGATCCGGCGACCCGGCTCGTCGAGGGCCAGCAAATCCGCTTCGAGGCGCCGCCGCCGGAAGACACGACGCTCAGGGGCGAGGACCTGCCGCTCGACGTCGTCTTCGAGGACGGCCACCTGATCGTGATCGACAAGCCGGCCGGCCTCGTCGTCCACCCGGCGCCGGGGCATGCCGAGGGAACGCTGGTCAACGCCCTGATCAGCCACTGCGGGGCGAGCCTCTCGGGAATCGGCGGGGTCCGCCGCCCCGGCATCGTCCACCGGCTGGACAAGGACACGTCCGGCCTGCTCGTCGTCGCCAAGACCGACGCCGCCCATCAGGGGCTCTCGGATCTGTTCGCCGACCACGGCCGCACCGGCTCGCTCGAGCGCGAATATCTGGCGGTCGCGTGGGGCGGGTTCGACGTGTCGGCGGGCAAGGTCGAGGCCGCCATCGCCCGGCACCCCCGCCAGCGCGACAAGATGGCGGTCGCGCCCGCGGAGCGCGGGCGCCACGCCGTCACCCACTGGCAGGTCGAGGAGGCGCTCGGACCGGCGAGCCTGGTCCTATGCCGGCTCGAGACGGGCCGCACCCATCAGATCCGGGTCCACATGGCCGCGATCGGCCATCCGCTGCTCGGCGATTCGGTCTACGGCGCGGGGTTCAAGACCAAGAGCGCGCAGCTTTCCGAGCACGCGAAAGCAGCCCTTTCGGCGCTCGGCCGGCAGGCGCTGCATGCGGCGGCGCTCGGCTTCGAGCACCCGATCACCGGCGAGCCGCTGCGCTTCGACAGCCCGCCGCCGCCCGATCTCGCGGCTCTGATCGAGGCGCTGCGCGCCGGCGCGAGGTCGTAATCGTCAACGGGAAGTGATCCGAGCCTTCGCAGGTTTCGTTTTGACGTCGTGAACCGGCCTTTTTTCGGCCACGCTTGCTAGACCAAGATGAACACGCGGCCATAGCGCCGGCGGAGCCGGAATCTGTCCGGGCTCCGAGAGGAGGATCGAATGGCCGCGTCGCTTCCCGTCATATCCAGCGAATCGGGCCTCTCCCGCTACCTGCAGGAGATCAAGCGGTTCCCGATGCTGGAGCCGCAGGAAGAATACATGCTCGCCAAGCGCTGGCGCGAGCATGGCGACCGCGAGGCGGCGCACAAGCTCGTCACGTCGCATCTCAGGCTCGTGGCCAAGATCGCCATGGGCTACCGCGGCTACGGGCTCCCAATAGGCGAGGTCATCTCCGAAGGCAACGTCGGCCTGATGCAGGCGGTCAAGCGTTTCGAGCCCGAGAAGGGCTTCAAGCTCGCGACCTATGCGATGTGGTGGATTCGCGCCTCCATCCAGGAATACATCCTGCGCTCGTGGTCGCTGGTGAAGATGGGCACCACCGCCAGCCAGAAGAAGCTGTTCTTCAACCTGCGCAAGGCCAAGAGCCGCATCTCGGCCCTCGACGAGGGCGATCTGCGCGACGATCAGGTCGAATCGATCTCAAAGCGCCTCGGGGTCGCCAAGCAAGACGTGATCGACATGAACCGCCGCCTCGGCGGCGACGCCTCGCTGAACGCGCCCTTGCGCGAGGACGGCGAGGGCGAGTGGCAGGACTGGCTCGTCGACGATTCCGCGGACCAGGAGTCGCAGCTCGCCGAGCGCGAGGAGTCGGATGTTCGGCTCGGCGCCCTGAGGGGCGCGCTGTCGGTTCTGAATCCGCGCGAGCGGCGGATTTTCGAGGCCCGCCGGCTTGCGGAGGATCCGATCACGCTCGAGGAGCTGTCCGCCGAATTCGGCGTCTCGCGCGAACGCGTGCGCCAGATCGAGGTCCGCGCCTTTGAAAAAGTCCAGGCGGCGGTGAAGGCGGGCGTCGCCAAGGCGCAGGCGCCGAAGCGGGAGGCTGTGGCGCTCCCTGCGCCCTGACGGACGCCGGAGGACGGACGACGGAAGCGGCGCGCACAGCAAAAATGCGCTAGACTGGCGCGCCTCGTCTTTCTCATCCCAGCGGGTCCAATGATGAACGCGACTGTCCATCGCCGCCGCGCGGCCACCGCCGCGCTGCTCGCCGGCGCCGCGATGCTTGCGGGCCCGGCGTTAGCCGGCGACCGGCCCGCGACGCCCGAGGGGGCTCGCGCCGTTCAGGCGTTCTTCGACCGTTTTCTGCCGGCGCCGCCGGCCGGCGCCGCGCCCCCGGTCAGCGTGAAGCCGGACGGGCAAAGCTACGTCGTGTCCGCCGATCTCGCGGCGCTGAACGGGCTCCTGAAGGCCGGCGGCGCCGACGCCTCCTATGATTCCGCCACGCTGGTTGTGCGGCTCTTCGAGCAGGACGACGGCGACTGGCGGATCGTCCAGGACTCCTTTCCCACCGTCGCCTCCCGCGCCCAGGACGTGACGAGCGTCGTCCGGATCGACAATTACCGCCAGACGCTGGTGATCGATCCGACCCTCGCCTGGTGGGTCGGCGGCGCGGCGAGCGCGGACAAGGGAAACATCACGAGCCGGTCGCCGAAGATCGACCAGACCATCGATTTCGGCCCGCTCGCGGCGGCGTTCGCCACCACCGTCAACGCGGACGGCTCCGTGTCGAGCACGGTGCGGGAGGAGATCGGCGACGTCGCCTTCAAGATGTCCGCGATCGACAAGGACGGCAAGGCGGCCGGTTCGAGCGGCCGGATGGACAAGGCGGCCTTCAACGTCGGCGTCGACGGGCTCATGTCGCGAAAGCTGTTCGACCTCGTGAGCCTCGTTTCCGCCCACCGCACGGATCTCGCCCAGCACGAATCGGAAGTGAAGGACCTTCTCAGGCCGCTCGCGCGGCCGGGGCTGCGCTTCGTCGAAGGCGGCGAAGCCTCGAGGTTCATGATCGCCACGCCGATGGGCGCGATCGCGCTCGCCGGCGTGAAGTTCGCCGTCGGCGTGTCGAACGCCGGCCCCGACAGCGCGATCGACGCCGCCATCGGCGCCGAGGGCCTCAGCCTGCCGCTCGGCCTCGCCCCGCCGGGCGCGGCGGACCTCACCCCGTCGAAGCTCGACCTCGCGCTCACCCTCAAGGGCGTCGACATCGCCGCCGCCGCCAACACGGCGATCGACAGCCTTCATCTCGGCGGCCCCGGGCCGGCGATTTCGCCCGGCGATTCGGCCAAGGTTTCGGCGGCGCTGATCGGGGCCGGGCCGCTGAGGCTCCTGCTCGCGCCGTCGCATGTCGTCGCGCCGGCGATCGACGCCGATTTTCAGGGCGAAATGCATTACACGGCCGGGAAGGCCTCGGGCGCGGTCACGGTGACGATGCGCGGCTTCGACAAGACGATGAACGCCGTCAAGGGGCTGGGGCCGGAAGTCGCGATGAAGGCCATGCCGGCGGTCGCGATGGCCAAGGGCCTCGCCAAGACCGAGAGCGACGGCGCGCTGACCTGGCTGATCGAGGTCGGGGACGACCGGTCGCTCAGGGTCAACGGGATTCCGCTCGGCAAGGCGCCGGGATAGCATCCCGAGACGAGGGCGGCGCCCGCGGTTCTTCCTGCTCGTTCGGCAACGCGCCGTCTGGCGTTCCGCGGCAAACTGCGTTAATCGACCCTCAACGAAAAGGCATTAACTCTCATTCCCTTCGAAGCGAGGCGTTCAGCGTAGGCCAGGAATGCAGGGGATCGACGCGGCAATCGGCGATATTCGGGTGGAGCGGGGGCGCGACGCGGGCAGAGCGGCGCGCCGTGTGGTCGTCGGGGCGGTCGCCGCGGCGACGGTCGGCTGCATCGCAGCCTACGCGCTGCATGCGCGTCTCGCCGCCCCGGTCGTCGTCAAGGCCTCGACGGAAGAGCGCGCCGCGCCGGCGGCCGTCGAAGACCCCGCTGCGCTGTTCGGCGCGATCATCGTCGAGCCCGAATGGCGCCCTGCCCCGCCGCCGCCCACGAGTCTGGCGAGCCTGGGCCCCGAATCGCCCGCCTCGGGCGGCGCGTCCGTCCCGAAGCCCGCGCCCGAGGCGCCGCCGGCCGCGCTCGCGCCGCCCGTCGCGGCGCCGGCGGCGACGGCGAACCTGCCGGCGGACGTCCTGCCGCTGCCGCCCGTCCGCGACGTGCCGCGCATCGACGACGCCTTTCCCTTGCCGCCGATCCGCCCGGCCGAACTCGCCGAGCCCGCGCCGGTCCCCGCGGCGCCGGACCGCCGGGTCGCGCAGCCGGGACCTGTGTCCGCCCCCGCCGACCAGCCCGGCCTCTTCCAGAAGCTGCTCGGCATCGTCCAGCAGCCCGGGGCGTTGCTCGCGTCCCGGCCTCCGGCAGCGGCGATCGCGCCGGAGCCGTCCCGCCCGGCCGTCGCGCCTCCGCCGGCCGCCGCCTCCGGCGATGGCCGAAGCGGCATGTCGGGACTGGTCCGCGCCCTCTCGGCCGCCGCGTACGGGGGCCGCCTCGGCTACGACCGTCAGACCGCGATCTACGACATTTCCGCGCGCGTGGTGTATCTGCCGGACGGCACCCGGCTCGAAGCGCATTCCGGCCTCGGCGCCGCGCTCGACGACGTGCGCTACGTGGGCGAGCGCGCCGTCGGGCCGACCCCGCCGCATCTCTACGAGCTCACGATGCGCGAGTCCCTGTTCCACGGCGTGCAGGCCCTTCGCCTCAATCCGGTCGGCGAGGGCGGGCTCTACGGCCGCGCGGGCCTGCTGGCGCACCCCTACATGCTCGGCCCCAACGGCGATTCGAACGGTTGCGTCTCGGTCAAGGATTACGACGCCTTCCTGCGCGCCTATCAGAACGGCCAGATCCGCAAGCTCGCCGTCGTCTCGAGGCTGTGAGCGGCGTCCCTCGCCCTCTGGCCGCCCGCCGGCGGTTCGGCTAAGAGGCGCAGGCCTCGCGCCGGAGAGACGCAGATCGTGACGACGAACCCTCCTCATGCCTTCGGCGCGATCCTGCGGACTTACGCCGCGCCGCTGGCCGCGCTCGCGCTGTTCGGGTTCGAGCACGCCGGCTTCCTCCACGCCGAGACCCTTTGGGTCGCCGCCGCCTCGACCGTTCTGCTGCTGGGCTCGGTGTTCGCGGCGGTGCATCACGCCGAAGTGGTGGCGCTGAAGGTCGGCGAACCCTTCGGCTCCGTGCTGCTCGCGCTCGCGGTCACGGTAATCGAAACCTCGCTCATCGTCACGGCGATGCTGTCGGGCGGCGCGGTCGAAAATTCGCTCGCCCGCGACACGGTGTTTTCCGCGGTCGCGATCGTGCTCAACGGCGTGGTCGGCATGTGCCTGCTGGTCGGCGGCGCGCGCTATCGGGAGCAGGGTTTTCGGGTCGAGGGCACGGCCTCGTCGCTCAGCGTGCTCGCCACCCTGGCGGTGCTGACCCTGATCCTGCCGAATTTCACCCTGACCAAGCTCGGGCCGCAATATTCGCCGACCCAGCTCGTGTTCGTCGGCGTTCTGTCGGTCGTCCTCTATTGCGTGTTCGTGTTCGTCCAGTCGGTGCGCCACCGCGAGTACTTCGTGCCCACGGAGGCGAGCGACATCGGCGGGGAGCCGGCGCCGCCGACCGCGATCGAGACGGCGCTCAGCGCCGTCATGCTGCTCGTCTCGCTGCTCGCGGTGGTGCTGCTCGCCGAGACGCTGTCGGAATCGCTCGAGCAGGCCATTCACGCCGTTCATCTCCCCTCGAGCTTCCTCGGCGTGGTGATCGCCGCGCTCGTTCTGCTGCCGGAGAGCGTGGCGGCGGTGAAGGCCGCGCACGCCAACCGCGTTCAGACCAGCCTCAACCTCGCGCTCGGCTCCGCGATCGCCAGCATCGGGCTCACCATTCCCGCCGTCGCCGGCGTGTCGCTCTATCTGGGGCGGGAGCTGACGCTCGGCCTCGACGCCGAGGGCACGGCGCTCCTGCTGCTCAGCCTGTTCGTCAGCTCGCTGACGCTCGCCACCGGCCGCGCCACCATCCTTCAGGGGGCGGTGCATCTCGTCATTTTCGGCGTGTTCCTGCTGCTGGCCGCGGTGCCTTGACGTACGCGAGGAACGGATCGGCGCGAGTCATCATTCGATATGTTGCTCGTCTCGCAACCGATTTTCGGCATTCCCGATATCGCGACGCCGCCGCTCGATCGATATAATCGATATAATAGGACGGACCGGAAATTCGAGGATGAACCGGCATGCCTTCCCGCGAAACGCCCAAAAGAGACACGTGGGAAAAGGTCATCGAAGGCGCGTTCAGGCTATTCGACGACCTGGAAGACAAGGGCTTTGGCGCTCCTCCATTTTCACTTGGAGGCGGAACGGTCTTGATGTTGCAGTTCCAACATCGACTCAGTAAAGACATAGATTTTTTTGGCTACGATGCCCAGTGGCTGTCCCTGTTGAGTCCGCGCCTGAATGAATTTGCAGCCGCGATGGCGACTGACTACACCGAGCGGGCCAATAGCATAAAAATCGTAATGCCCCACGGCGACATTGACTTTATCGTCTCCGCAGACGTCGTTCCAGATTTACGCCGTCAATATAGAACCATCCACGGACGGAAAATTCAAGTGGATCCGACGGCAGAGATTCTCGCCAAGAAATTGTACTACCGCGCCTCCGATTTCAAAGCACGCGATGTTTACGACATGTCTGCAGCGATCGACTTAGACGCTTTATCTGCTCACATCGCGGTCTTTGCATCGAAAACAAAAAGCGACCTGCTTATACGACGACTTGATGAGCTCGCACGAATCGATGAAAAAGAACTCACAGAAGGAATTGTTCCTTTTGATGACCAGCTACGGCACTCCGCCAAAATGATAGAGAAAGTAAATCACTTTATAACAAGCAAGCGTGACGTCTCCACAGGAAAATCTACGAAAGGTAACCCGGGAAATGAACGATGACCCTCCCCGCAATCGTTACAGGATTGAATGCCCTTTCAAACTCCACTCGTGAGGCCGTAACAGAAAACGAGTTGTTTGAAATCCTCAAAACGGGCGACGGCAAAGGGCATCTTGTGCGCGCGTTATTTGAAGACTGCTCTCTGGAAACGCTTGAAAAAATCGCCGGCTATATTGGCTTGACACCGAAACAATTGCTGCATGCATACAGCAATGCCAAGAAGAGGCATCGCGCCTCGAATGAAGAGCTTGATAGGTACGTCGATTTTAACTAATGATGTCGCCTTGGAACTTTTCTGGCCGGCGCCGGCTCATGACGAGGCTTCGGCGCTTGCCGGTTTCGCGGTGTCCTTCGTTTCGAAATCGAACACGTTGAGCTCGATCACGGCAAAGCAGACGATCCAGAGGGCGGCGTCGTAGAAGTCGAGGAAGCCGGCGACGCCCCCTTCGCTGGCGAAGCCCTTCCAGGCCCAGATCGCGGCGTAGACGACGAGGGCCGCGTAGAGCGCGGCCTTGATCCCGTTGCGCGCGCGCCATTCGGCTCCGCCGTATTCGCCGGGCGCGTAGACGTCGTAGGCGAGGACCGCGCAGACCGCGAGCCAGGTGAGCGAATTGACGCAGCCCAGCCCATCGCCGGCCGCCCAGTAGGAATAGCAGGCGTAGATCGCGAGGCCGTAGCCGGCGGCGAGCGCGGCGTAGAGCCCGTATTGCTCCAGGGGCGAGGCGTAGTCCTTGTCGAGCGCCGACGTCTCGTAGAGGAAAGCCGAGAGCAGGATGACCCAGCCGAGCTGATCGAGCGCCTCGTGGAGCGAAGCGTGGCGCAGGAACACGACGACGTTGATCGCGAGCAGCGCGAACACGACGATCTTGAAAATCCGCACGCCTCGGCCCCCGAACGCAACGCCCGCCGCGCCATAAGACGGTCCGGCGACAGTTTCGTGTCTGCGCTCCGCCTTCTCCTCCTAAGACATTCATATATCTCGTGGGGGCGCCTGATCCGTGCCCGGCGTCAAGATCAAGCCCGCTGAGGCGGGGCGCTTCGCGCATCTCGACCCCCATAGCCCGTCGAAGGACGGGCGTCCTTCCGGACGCCCTATGGGCGGATCAGGCGTTTTGGCTTCCGTGAGCTTTGGTGAGCGGAACGGCCTTTCGGGCCGGCCGTCTCACAAAAGCTCATGGAGAGACCCCTGCCGCGTCGGATCGGCGGCCGCTCACCCGGACCCCTCTCCGGTCCCGCCGGCCGAAAGCACAGGACGATGTTGACTGTGTCAGCATGCCGTGCGATCCCTTTTGCAACTTGGAGAAAATGCATTTTTGGTTCTGAGCCCTTCTGAAGGTTTCGAGCGCCCCGCGCGGGCAAGGCTCCGGCATGACGCCGGCGCAGTCCAACGGCCAGCGTCGCCGGACGACGGCCAGGCAGACGGAGGACATCATGCGGATGGCTGAAGGACGGACCCGCGCGGCGGGCGGCGCGAGCAAGGGCGCGCAGGCGTTCGCCGCTCATCTTCCGGCGGGACGGGGCGGGCGTTCGCGAGCGGCGCTGCTCGCCGGGGCCTCGGCGCTCGCCTTCGCGGCGCTCGGGTCGCCCGCGGCGCTGGCCGATTGCAGCGGGACGCTCCAGACGATCTCGATCCTGAACTTCTCCGGTCCGGTCCTGGGCAATGGCGGCGACGTCACCGTCGCCGCCGGCGCGGGCGTCGCGGGCGGCCCGACCGGCGTCGCGGCGGTCTCGTGCGGGATCGGTACGCTCACCAACAGCGGCGCCATCGTCGGCGCGAACGGCGCGATCGGCGTGTACGCGGGCGCGGGGCAGACGATCGGCGCTCTGCTCAACCAGGGCGGTGCGGTCATCTCCGGCGGAAACGGCGCCGGCGGCATCAATTTGGGCTCCATGGGCGGCGCAGCCGTTGCGAACGCGGGGACGATCGGAGCGCTGACCAACGCCGGGTCGATCGCCGGCGGAAGCGGCGGCGCCGGCGACATGTACTACGGCGGCCTCGGCGACGTGGGCGTGTCGAATACCGGCGCGATCGGGACGCTGACCAACAGCGGAACGATCCGCGGCGGCGCCAGCGGCAGCAGCGACAGATACGGAAGCGGCGGCGCTGCAGCCGTGTCGAACGCGGGGACAATCACGGACCTGATCAACGCGAATTCGATCGTCGGCGGAACCGGCGGCGCCGCCGGTTTCGGGGTGGCCGGCGCCGGCGGCGCGGGCGTGTCGAATCCGGGGACGATCGGGACGCTGACCAACACCGGATCGATCGCCGGCGGAACCGGCGGCGGCGCCTTCTTTGGATCGGGGACTCCCAACGGAGGCGGCGATGGGGTCACGAACTCGGGCTCGGTCGCGACGCTGGACAACAGCGGCTCGATCACGGGCGGAACCGGCGGATCCGCGCAATATTCGGGCAGCGGAGGCAGCGCCGGCGTCGATAACGGCTCCGGCGCGACGATCCATTCGCTGACCAATCGGGCGGGCGCCACGATCGCCGGCGGCGCCGGCGGCGCCGGCAAATCCGGCGGCTGGGGCGGCGTGGGCCTGACCAACGCGGGGACGATCGGGAC
>CAIZGR010000023.1 GCA_903932535.1 uncultured Hyphomicrobiales bacterium
CCGTAGCCGTCGCCGTAGCCGTCGCCGTAGCCGTAGCCGTAGCCGTCGCCGTCGCCGTAGCCGTCTACCTCCGACGCCTCGCCAAAGAGAAGCGCAGCCACGGTTATCGCCCCTGGACCTTGGCGCCGTTCCACGCCCTTTCAGCCGCTGGATCGACGCTGAAAATGGCCGTCACACCCTCCAGGGAAACGGACGGCAGAACCGCCGACACCTTGGAGTCTTTGGACGGCCCGCGCTCGCCGAGGCCAAACACGCCGCCGACGTCCACCGACCAATAGAGGCACATCCGCGCCTTTGTCAGGGTTATCGGCCGCGCGCTCACGTCGTCGGTGTAGCCGAACACCACGCCGCGTTTGTCGGTGCAGACGACGACAGGGATGGGGTCATGCGTGGTGTTCACCGCCTTGGGTTCGGCCGTCGTCGCCCCGCCGTCGATACCGGCCACAATCCGCGCGATGTCGCGCATTTGGCCAAGGGTTAGGTTGTCAATGTCCATTTCCGTTTCCTTTGGGGTCCATCCCCTACGCCCTCCGGCTCCGCACGCACTAAGCGCCGGAGCCATCGGGCGAACGTCTCGCGATTTTCCTCCTCCGTTTCCAGGGCCGCCGGTAGTCAGCCGGGTTAGGACTCCGTCACCCCCCACTTTCCCACGCGGTTGCCGTTGATGTCGCGGAGGTCTCCACCTTCGCCCACGGCGCAGGGAATCCCCGTCCGCTCCGCATCATCCTTGAAGCCGTCCGCCAGCTTTTGCAGGATGCGCGCCAGTTCGCCAGGCATGAAGGTTGAGGTCTCGTTGTCGGCCTCAAACGCCGCGTTGTCGCAGTCGATGGAAAGGGTGAACCTCATGGCGTCACCGTCCCGCCGTCGCCGAGAATGATCGTCGGCCAAAGGCCGCCGCCTTCGCCGTAGTTCTGAAAGCGCGAATTGTAGTTGGCCGCGATCGCGTTGGCCTTGACGTTGAGGCGGTCGCGCTTGGCGTCCCGAGCCGCCTGCATGGCGTCATCGCTCGGAATGTTGCAATCGTCCTCGTTCAGACGACGAATCCGGTTGGCGATCTGGCCGGGCGTCGCGGAGTCGCGGATGATCTCGAGCAAGTGCGGCTCGGGACGCCAGGGCGCGCGCTGCGCTTGGAGGGTAAGGGCAACCCTCACCGTGTCCATTGTGATTTTGGGGTCTTTGGTCATCTGCATTGTCCCTCTTAGGGCGCCCACCGTGGGCGGTTTCGATGTGTTATCTGTAACGAACGATAAGAGACGTGTCAACGGCTTTCGCGGCCCTCTTTCCCTTTTTCTCAAAAAAAGATACGCCCGATCCCATGGCAAAGCCCGGTTCGCTCTATCCGCTCCCGGTTCAAACGGTGTTCAATCACCCCGGATATGTGAACCTCCCCGCCGCTGGGCGCGGAATGCTCCTAAGCCTCCTAGAGAATTATTGGCGCGGCGGCTGTCGCTGGTTCCCCTCGGATGGCCTTCAACAATCGCAGCTTGCCCGCGCGCATCTGCGGTCATGGTCCCTTCATAAGACCGCGATTCTTGAGATATTCGCCGCCGCCAGGCCCGAGCTTGACGCCTATCACGCGCGTCGGGAAGCGGCTCACAAGGGCCTAGTTAACGCGCAGGCCGCCGCCACCTCCACGCAAAGGCTGAACGCGCTGCGGGAAAACACCGCCCGCGCACAAGGTCGCCGTCTCGATCTCGCATCGGCCGGAATGACGCCCCGCCGAGAGCCAAACGCGACTCCGCGCCCCATCGC
>CAIZGR010000024.1 GCA_903932535.1 uncultured Hyphomicrobiales bacterium
CGGCGCGGCGGCCGGCGCGGCCACGGCCGACGCCAAGGGCAACTGGAGCATCGCGGGCGCCATTCCGTCCAGCGGCGTCGGCGCAGCCCCCGCCGTCGTAACGGCCGCCGTGACCGACGCGGCGGGCGTCACCGGCGTCACGCCCCGCCTCATGGTTGCGATCAATGGCGGCGCGACCGCCAATTTCAGCGCTGCGAACGGCAACGTCGTCGATTTCTTCAATGCGCAAGGGCATGCCGACACGGTCAACGGATCGAACGGGACGGTCGTGCTCTATGCGTCGCAGGCTGTCGTGAACGGTTCGGGAAACAATATCTACACCGACAGCGCCGCAACCGATTCCGTGACGCTCGCCGGCGCCAACAACGCCGTCAATGGATATGGAATCGCTGTCGCATTCGGCGCCAACAGTTCGGGCGGCTCCGTCACCGGCGACAACAATACGATCACCGCCGCCTCCGGCGGCAGTCTCACCCTGACCGGCAACAACGACCTCTTGGCGTTCCTCGGGGCGGGAGACAGCGCCAACGTTTCGGGGAGCAATGAAACCTTCCTTTATCAGGCCCAGTTCGGCGCGCAGCAGATCGGCGGATTTTCGGCGAGCAATCACGACGTGATCTCTCTCGCCGCCTCGGAGTTCGCGAATTTCGCCACCCTCAGCGCCGCGTCGGTCCAGTCGGGCGCCAATGTCGTCATTTCCGGCGCCAACCACGACGTTCTGACCCTGCTGAATGTTTCCCTGGCCTCGCTGACCAGCGCACAGTTCCAGTTCCACTGAAGCGCTCGCCCGCCACGGCAGGCGAGCCGCGGCTCATGACGGCTATGCGAAGGCCCATAAAGCCCAGACAGACCGCGCATGGTTGAAGTCCGGCGCGAGTCGTGGCCCGATGCGGGTCCGCACGCCCCTTCCGGAAAAATCCGTGTAGCGTTCCTCGCCCACGCTCCGTAAACGGGGAGGGCGAGAACACGGAGCCTCATTTGTCCACCCACGCGATGCCGCAGACGCTCGATTTTCCCTACGCCGCGCCGCCGAAGCCCGGCGCTGTCGTCGAGGTGCGGCCCGGCGTCTTCTGGGCGCGGCTCGCCCTGCCCTTCCGGCTCGACCACATCAATCTGTACCTCATCGAGGACGGGCCGGGCCTCGCGCTCGTCGACACCGGCATCGACAACGCCCCGTCGCGGGCCGCCTGGGAGGCGCTGTTCGACGGGCCGCTGAAGGGGCGCAGGCTGACCCGGCTGATCGCGACGCACTTCCACCCCGACCACATCGGCCTCGCCGGCTGGCTGTGCGAGCGATTCGACATGCCGCTCGCCATGAGCCAGACTGAATATCTCCTCGCGCTCAACATACGCCTCGACCCGTCGGCGCTGAAGTCCGAGCCCTATCGCGGCTTCTACCGCTCGCACGGGCTGAGCGAGGAGAGCACCGAGATCCTGCTCGGCCACGGCCTGCAATATCTGCGCATGGTCGCCCCGCCGCCCAAGACGTTTCAGCGGCTGGCGGCGGACGACAGTGTGACGATCGGCGGCCGCAGGTTCGAGGTTTTGACGTCGGGCGGCCATTCGCCCGAGCATGTGATGCTCTACTCGGCTCAGGACAATCTCGTCCTCGCCGGGGACCAGATTCTGGCGAAAATCTCGCCCAACGTCAGCGTCGAGGCGATGGAGCCGGACGGCGATCCGCTCGGCGTCTACCTGCGGTCGCTGGAAAAGATGAAGGCGCGCCTGCCCGAGGACGTGCTCGTTCTGCCGGGACACAACCTGCCCTTCGTCGGTCTGCATACCAGGGCCGACGAGCTGATCGCCCATCACGAGGCGCGCTGCATGGCGCTCGTGGAGGCCTGCCGCGCATCCCCCCAGACCGCGGCCGAGCTCGTGCCGGTCATCTTCGGCCGCCCGATCGACGATCCCCACCAGCTCGTCTTCGCCTTCGGCGAGGCGCTGGCGCACATCAACACGATGATCCGCGCGGGGCGCCTGCGGGTCGGGAGCGCGGAGCGGGGGCTCGCGCTGGAGGCGGCCTGAGGGGCCGGGGCCGTGAAGCGACAGCCCCGACGCCCGAGGGTTTCCCTTATTCCGTAAGGCTTTCCAGCAGGCGCGCCGCCTGGGGTTTGAGCGCGTCGCAGGTCGCTTCGCGCTGAAAGCGCTCCGCCTCGGACCGGACGGGGTTCGTTCGGATCCGTCTGAGCTCCTCGGCCTCCCTGCGACAGACCGACGGCGGATCGGCGAGGACGTCCAGGCTCTCGAGCAGCAGGCGAGCCTGAGGCCGCAGCCGCTCGCAGCGAAGGTCCTGCCAGAAGCGCTCCGCCGCCTCGGCCGAAGGCTCGGCGCGCAGCCGGGAAAGCGTGTCCTGCGCCGTGTCGCAGTCGGTCGCGGCCTGGGCCGCGGGCGGCGCGGAACGCTCGTCGACGGGGAGGCCGCGCGGCGCCGAGTCCGGCGCAGGCGGCGCGACGCCCAGGCTCTCCATGAGGCGCGCAAGCTGGGGCCGCAACCGCTCGCAGCCGAATTCGTCCGCGAATTGTCGGGCCTCCTCGTCCGTGGGGCTCCCGCGCAGGCGTTCGAGGCGGCGCGCGTCGCGCTCGCAAATTTCGTCGGGAGAGAGCGCCGCGACGCTCGCGGCCGAGGAGGCGGCGCCTTGGGAGACTTCCGCGCTCGCCAGTTTGGCGTCCAGCGCCCCGCTGTCCGGCGCCTTGGCGACTGGTGACGCAGGCGGCGGAGACGGCGCCGTCTCCGGGGGCGCGGCTTTCGCGTCGCCGGATGGCCCGCTCGCGGCGCCCGGCGCGGGCGGCGGCGGGGCGGCCGGCGGCTCGAGGCCGGC
>CAIZGR010000025.1 GCA_903932535.1 uncultured Hyphomicrobiales bacterium
GGCGGCCGTCGGCGATACCTGACCGTCTCCGCGCCCGATCTGAGCAGGAGATGATGAACCATCGGCGCATTGAAGGTGTCGCGGCGCTTGGCCGGGCGCCATCCTTCGGCGTTGAGGATCTCGGCGATCTGCGCGTATTCGAGGCCCTCGCGGCGCAGCTCCGCGGCGCGCCCCGTCAACGCCCCATATGTGCTCAGCGACGCGAGCCGGGCGACCGGGCGCGTCAGCGCGTGCGCTGTGCGGACGCCGCCGTGCCAGTGACACTCGACCCGGACCTTTTCCGTGGCGCCGACGACCTCGACCAGCACCCGTTCCACGAGCAGGCGCACGATGGTCTGGCGCTCGGCTTGCGTCGTGGTCTCGGCGCGCCAGAGCGCCGGCAGATCCTGCGACAGATCGCGGATCGCGGCCAGTTCGGCGGCTGAGGGAGCCTCCTTGCGCGCGCGCCTGGCGCGCTCGTGCTCCGCCTCGAGACGGGCCTGTTCGGTCAGGGCCTTCTCCCAGTCGCGCCAGCCGGTTCTCGGGCTCCACGGCGGCATATTGCCGGCGGGCGCGCTCGACCTCGTAGGCGGCGCGCTCGAGCCGCTGTCGCCAATGGCGATCGAGCGCCGCGCGCTCGGCCTCGAGGCTGCCGGCGAGCGCCAGGCTCGCCTCGATCGCCGCAGGCTCCAGCGCCTGCAGGACGAGGCCCGACACCAGCGCGTCGAGCGGCGCAGCCTTCAGCGACTGGCAGAACGGCTCGCCGTAGCAGCTCTGCATCTGCGAGCAGACGTAGCGGGCGGCATGGCCGTTGTTGTTGTATTGCGCCAGCATGCGCAGGCCGCAGCGGCCGCAGATCAGCACGCCCGAGAGAAGTGCGCTTCCGTCCCGCGCCGTCCCGCCGCCCGCCGCCTTGTTGGCCTTCAGCTGCGCCTGGTTGCGCTCGTAGCGCTCGAAGGTGATGGTGCCGGGCAGCCGGTCGTGCAGGAAGACCTCGGCCTCGCCGGCGTGCAGCGGCCGGCGTCCCGTTCCTGCGGCCGGGCTTCTGCTTTCGCTTCTCGACCGCGCGCACGCCGTAAGCGTAGACGCCCGCGTAGATCGGATTGGCGAAGAGATTGAGCAGGGTGGGGCGACTGACGCGCCGCCATTCCAGCTCGCCCTTGCCCGCGCCCTCCCGCCGGCGCACCGGCATGCGGATGTCATGCTCGACCAGATAGGTCATCACCTTGCCGACCGTCCGGAAGCGGTCGAACAGGTCGAAGATCAGGCGGACCGTCGCCTGCGCCTGCTCGTCGGGATCGAGGACGACTTCGCCCGAGGGACGGCGTGCGTAGCCGATCGGCACGGGCTTGCCGAGCTCGCCCCGGCGCGCCTTGGCTTTCCGGCCCGCCAGCATCCTCGCCTTGAGGATATGGAGCTCGGCTTCGGACATTGTGCCTTTCAAACCCAAAAGCAACCTGTCATTGTAGTTGGCCGGATCATACACCCCGTCGGCGTCGGCGATCAGCGTGTCGAACAACGCGCAGATCTCCAGAAGCTGATGCCAGTCCCGGCAGGAGCGCGCCAGGCGCGACATCTCCACGCCGAGCACGAGGCCAACGTTGCCGAGCCCGACCTCGGCGACGAGCCGCTGAAAGCCGAGGCGCCCTTCGAC
>CAIZGR010000026.1 GCA_903932535.1 uncultured Hyphomicrobiales bacterium
GGCCGGCGCGGCAGGCGGCGCGCATCGCCGCCACCTGCGCTTCCGCCGAGGCGCCGTCCTCGGCGGTGAAGATCACGCCGGTCAGCGTGATCCGCTCGCGCCCCGGCCCGAGATACTGCCCCGCCGGCGCCCGGCCGATGATCTCGTGATCGCGCCAGCGCGCCTCGCTCAGGCGCCTCAGCCGGTCGAAGGCCACGCCGCCCATCTCGAAGAGGAAGCCGTTCCACGCCAGCAGCATCAATGCGCCTCCGGCCCGTCGTGGAGCGGCGCGAAGCGCCCGGGCGCCGTCAGTCCGGCCGGAACCGCGTGCATGCCGGAAATGCCGCCGTTGATCGCGGCGATCAGGGCCGACGCCTCCCGCAGCCGCGCGACGAGCACGTCGATTGCGCCCGTCTCGACCTTCGGCGCGATCGGCTGCTCGATCGCGGCCTTCATCTGCGCCCCGGTCTCGGTCGCCTTCGCCTGCGCCTGGTCGAGGCTCGCGGTGTCGACCTTGGGCGCGATCGTCTCGTCCGCCTTCATCCCCGAGAGTGCGCGGGCATGCGCCGCCTCGGGATCGTCGACGAAGCCGCCGCCCTCATAGACCAGCCGCGAGCGGCGCGAGCGCTCGACCTCGGCGTCCAGAATCGGCGGCCCTTCGGCGATGGAGACATGCCGCTTGATCGCCTCGTCCGCCGGCCGCGTGTGCTCGTCGAGCCAGGGCGCGATCATCTTGCCCACGCCCTGGCCGGCTTCCCACGCCGTCAGCAACGCGCCGAGCGGGCCGAGAGTCTTGAGCCCGCCGATGAGCAGGGCCGGGTTCTCCATCAGCGTCCCGGCGAGCCAGGCCGTCCCGCCGGCGGCGGCGGCGAGCAGGCCGGTGTTGACCTCGGGCGCCTTCTCGGTCGCCTTCGTCTCGAGGTTCACGAGCTGCGCCGCGACGTTCATCGCCTGCGTCGCCGCCGGCATCACCGGCAGACCGCCGGACCGGAACAGGTTCTCGGTCTGGGCGAACAGGCCACTCCCGGCCGTGCCGGGGTCCTTCTGCTGCCAGACTTTGTAGGCGTCGAGGCCGTATTTTTGGGTGAACTCGTTGATAAACCCGGTGTCGCGATTCGCCCGAAAGGCCTGGCCGGTCCAGAGGCCCGCCACCGCCTGCGCGCCCGGGTCCGGGAACAGCGAGCCGATGATCTCGGCCTGTTCGACAGGGTCCTTCCCCTTCAGGATCGGCACCAGGTGCTCCTGCGACCATTTGAAGGGGTTCGAAACCAGCCCGCGCGGATCGACGATCCAGCCCGGGTCGACCGTCGACACCTTGCCCTTCTTGTAGTGGACCTTGCTCTCGTCGCCGACGAGACCGTACTCCTTCAGGCGCTCCAGAAACCTTCCGCCCGCGCGCCCGATCAGAAGCTCCCGATAGAACGCGCGCTGGTCCACGGCCGCTGTCGAGCCGTGCAGCTCGTTCAGCGCCATCATCAACGGCCCCTTCTGGAACTCCGGGTCCAGAGCCTGAGCGTAAGCCGACCCCAGATATTGATAATATTCGCTGTAGTCCTCGGGCCGGATCGACCCTTTGGAGACCGCGACCATCCCGGCCATGCGTTCCGCCATGTCATGGCGCCGCTTCGGGTCCGCGATCGCGTTGGCGATTTCCATCGACCGCAGGATGTGCTGCTCGAACGCACCCTCGGCGGCTCCCGGCGATTCCCGGTTCCAGAGCGACTTGAGCTTCAGTACGTCCGGCATCGCGTCGATGAGATGCTCCGTGCTGCCGACGATCCCCCGGCCGCTCGCCATCATCTCTTCGATCGTCTGGCGCGACTGCGTCGGAAACTCCGACGTCAGGCCCAGCGACGCGGCGTGCATCTCCGCGATCTCTGCCGGCGTAGCGCCGCTCGTCTGCATCGCGGTGTCGACATGCGCCGCGCTCGCCCCCGCGCCGAGCGTCTTCTTCACGATCTCGGCGCCGCCGATCGCGCCGACGACGCCGATCACGCCCGAGGCCATGTCCGCCCAGGCGCCGCCGGCCTCGACGACCGCGGCCTTGTGCTCCTTGACCTTGCCGGTCGCCCTGTCGATCTCCTCGGACCGCTCCCACAGGGGCTTCCCGGCGCCCGGAGGCGGCGCGCTCGCCGCCGTCATGGCCCCGCCGACCGCGTCCGCCCAGCCCCGCGGCGCCTGCGCCGTGCGCTCGGTCGCCTGCCGCTTCTCCACCCACCCGGGCATGAGCATCGCCCGGTCGGCCGCCTCGGCCGCCCGGGACACCCCGCCGAGCGCCCCGCCGAC
>CAIZGR010000027.1 GCA_903932535.1 uncultured Hyphomicrobiales bacterium
GTTGTGACGCTCGCGAGAGGCCGCCGACGAAGGCGCGGTAAGCTGCAAGACTGTCGAAGCCCCGGCTTCCTCGCCGCCGAAGCGCGCCGCCTCGTCGAACGGTTCGTATGGCATTACACGCCCAAACACGGCAGCTGGCTCGACATGGCCGAGTCCGAACTCGCCGTGCTCTCGACCCGGCGCCTCGACCGCCGCATACCCGACAAACCGAAACTGATCGCAGAAGTCGCCGCCTTGGGAACGCCACCGCAACAACAATCACGCCAAGGCCGACTGGCAATTCACAACCGCCGACGCCCGCGTCAAGCTCGAAAGGCTATACCCTCAGCTCCCGTGGCTCGGGCCACTAGACTGAGGGCCGCCCTGGCGACACGGCTGCCTCCTTTTTTATGGCCTTCCGGCGGCGGAGGGTTGCGCCTGCCCTCCGATTTCCGCTTGCTTTTTGTGCGCCGCAACATCATATTGCTGCGGTGCGGTATGATTTGCCGCATATGCCCTCCGTGGGCGTTTCCTCCCTAGACTTCGGCCGCCGCGGCGACGTGGCGGCCGTTTTTGTCTCTTGCGGCAGTCATTCTGCGGCGAGGCGCGTGGTCTCGCCCGCCGCGCCGAATTCGCTCGCCAGCGCTTTGGCTGCGACGAACAGGTCGTCGCGCAGCGCGGTCCAGCGTTCGTTGCGCACGATCTTGCGCTCGTCGAGATAAAGGGCGCGGGCGATCTCGATCTGCACCGCGTGGACTCCCGACCCCGGCGCGCCGAAATGCTCGGTGATGTAGCCTCCGGCGAACGGCTTGTTGCGCCGCACCCGATATCCCGACGCCTTGAGGCTCGCCTCCAGCGTTTCGATCACGACTGGCGCCGCGCTCGCCCCGAATCGGTCGCCGAGCACGATGTCCAACCCGCCGACGTCGGCCGCGTTGCTCGGCATGGAATGGCAGTCGATCAGCAGGGCCCGCCCGAATCGCTTGCGCGCGCGCGCGATCAGCGCCTCGATTCGCGCGTGATACGGCCGATAGAGCGCCTCGATCCGGGCCAGCCCCTCCCGGACCGGCATCGGCTCCTTGTAGATCGGCTGCGCGTCGCCGACCACGCGCGGGATCGTGCCGAGCCCGACCGCGACCCGCAGGGAGCGAGTGTTGGCGAAGTCCGGCAACGGCCCGTCGAAGACTTTCGGGTCGAGCTCCCAGGGCTCGCGGTTGACGTCTAGATAGGCTCGGGGGAACAGCGCGCGCACCAGAGGCGCGCCCAGCGCGACGCAGGGCAGGAACAGCTCGTCGACGAAGGCGTCTTCGGAACGGCGCAGGGTCAGCGGGTCGAGCCGGGAGGCCTGGAGAAAGCGGTCCGGATAGCGACAGCCGGAATGCGGAGAGCTGAAAATGAGCGGCGAGGCGAGGCGAGCCGGCTCGACCGTCTCCGCAGGCGGATCGAATTGCGCCCGTTCCGCGCTCTCGAATTCGTTCATCGTCGCTCCGGGCCGCATTGCGCGCTTGCTCGAAACGCGCGCATGAGTTTTATCATATGGGATCGCAGCCGTCGGAGGCGACAGGACCAGCGGCGGCTTCAACAAATTTTTACCGGGGCGCCGCAAAGTCGCCAACCGGATCAGGGGACGAGTATGCGCACGCCGGTCGAGATTTCCACCAAGATTCTGCTGGCCGAGGACGACAACGACATGCGTCGTTTTCTCGTCAAGGCGCTGCAGAACGCCGGCTACGCTGTCGCCTCGTTCGACAACGGCATGTCGGCCTACAATCGGCTGCGCGAGGAGCCGTTCGAGTTGCTGCTGACCGACATCGTCATGCCGGAGATGGACGGAATAGAGCTCGCCCGCCGGGCGACGGAGCTCGACCCGGAGATCAAGGTCATGTTCATCACCGGGTTCGCCGCCGTCGCGCTGAACCCGGACAGCAACGCCCCCAAGGACGCACGCATCCTGTCGAAGCCGTTCCACCTGCGCGAGCTCGTCTCCGAGGTCGAGCGGCTCCTGAGGGCGGCGTAAAGCGCAATCTCATCCAAGGAACGGCATGCTTGCGAGCGGACGTCTCCGGCATTTGAGTCTCGCGATCTGCGCCGCCGCGTCGCTTCAGGCGGCTCGAGCGGAGCCTTCTCGCCTCGACGCCATCCTTTCGGCTCGGGTCCTGCGGGTCGGCACGACCGGCGACTACCGGCCGTTCACCGCGCGCGACAAGGCGAACGGCGGCTATTCGGGCTTCGACATCGACATGGCGAAAGCCCTCGGCGACGCCCTCGGGGTCGAGGTGGCGTTCGCGCCCACCACTTGGCCCACCCTCGCCCACGATCTTCAGAGCGGCGCCTTCGACATCGCCATGGGCGGCGTCTCGATCAGCCTGGACCGGCGGAAGATCGGCTACTTCTCCGATCCCTACCTGCGCGACGGCAAGACGCCGATCGCGCGCTGCGCCGATCAGGCGAAGTTCCAGACCCTCGACGAAATCGATCGGCCCGGAGTGCGGGTGATCGTCAATCCCGGCGGAACCAACGAGCGGTTCGACCGCGCCCATCTCCACGAGGCCACGATCGTCGTCCAGCCGGACAACACGGCGATCTTCGATACGCTGGCCGGCGGCGGCGCCGACCTGATCATCACCGACGCCTCCGAGGCCCGGCTCCAGCAGAAGCTGCACCCGAACGCGCTCTGCGCCGTCCACCCCGACAAGCCGTTCGATTCTGCGGAAAAAGCCTACTGGATGCCGCCCGATCCGGCGCTCGAGGCGTTCGTCGACCAGTGGCTGCGCAGGATGAAAGAAACCGGCGCCTTCGCCGCGCTCGAAGCGAAGTGGCTGCGCTGAACGGATGGAGGGGGGCATTGGGGTCGGTGAAGTCAATAGAATGCACTGTCACCGGAACCGCAGACCCGTCGCTCACCTGCGCCTCTCCCACGCGTTGACGCTGCGACCATAGACCAGCCCGGGCCGATTGAACAAGGGCGCCTGCGCCTTACGCGCGCCCGGCAGCTCGCGACGTGTGTTCCGCGGCGTGCGGCGGGACGCGCGGCGTCAGAACAGCGAGCCTTGCTCCTTGGCGTCCTTGGCGCCGCGCCCGCGCTTCGGGCGCGGCGGAGGCGCGGGCGGCGCAAGCGCAGCCTCCGCGGGCGGGCCGCCGCCGCCGGCGACCGCGGCGATTCTGCCATCCGCAAACTCGATCGTGAGCCGCTGGCCCTCGCGCGTCTCGGCGGCGCGGCGCAAGGCGCGGCCGGACTCGTCCCGCACCAGGGCGAAGCCGCGCGCCAGCACGCCGCGATAGCTGACCGCGCCGAAGAGCTGCCAGAGCGCCGCGAGCCGCGACCGGCGCGCCTTCACGCCTTCGAGAAAGGCGCGCTCGAGCCGCGTCGCGACCCGGAAAAGCGCCTCCGCCCGCTCGGCCCTCCGGCGGGCGAGGCGCGCGCGCTCGCGCACGA
>CAIZGR010000028.1 GCA_903932535.1 uncultured Hyphomicrobiales bacterium
CACGAGGGCGGCGAGGTCGTAGTCCTCTCCCGCGGCGAGACGGGCGGACGTCAGGGTCTGGAGCCGGACGATCGGGCCCGGCCGTTCCGCGAGGCGGCGAAGCGCCGCCGAAGTCGCCTCCGCATCGCCGGCGAGGAGCGCGCCGGCGAGGGCCGGCGCCTCGAACGGAGACGGCGCCGTTTCGATGCGGCGGGCGAACTCGGGCGGCAGGCCGGTCAGCGCCGCCGCGACCTCCGGACTGACGACCGCGTCGTTGCCGGCCGCGAAAATCGTCACGATCTGGACCAGCGCCGCGCCGAGCCTGTCCGCGACGGCGGCGATCCGGCCGCGCCGGCCGAGCGTGTAGACGTTGCGCTCGCCGACCGGCCCCGGAAGCTCGACGCGCGCGCCGAGCGGCGAGCGCGCCGCCAGCCCGACGCAACGCTCGGCTTCCGCCGCGCGGCCAAAGGCTTTGAGCCAGTCGAAGAAAGCGCCGAGTTCGCGCAGCGCCGCGCCGTCGCCTTCGAGGCCCTGCAGCGCTGCGGCGGGCGGCTCGGCGACGAGGCGCGCGAGATAGAGCGGGCCGCCGGCCTTGGGGCCCGTGCCGGAAAGACGCGCGCCGCCGAACGGCTGCACCCCGACCGTCGCGCCGATCATGTTGCGGTTGACGTAGACGTTGCCGGCCTCGATCCGCCCGGCGACGCGCAGGATCGTCTCGTCGATGCGCGTGTGCAGGCCGAAGGTCAGGCCGTAGCCGGCCGCGTTGACGGCGTCGATCAGCGCGTCGAGCCCCTCGCGCCGGTAGCGCACGACATGGAGGACAGGTCCGAACACTTCCCGCTCCACGTCGGCGACCGCGTTCACCTCGACGATCGCAGGGGCGACGAAGCTGCCGGACCCGCCGGGCGCGGAGCCTTGCGTCACCGCGAACCCCCGCCCGCGCATCGTCTCGACATAGCCCTGAATCGCGTCGCGCGCTTGCGCCGTGATGATCGGCCCGACGTCCGTCGACAGCCGCCGCGGATCGCCGACTTCCAGCTCCGCCATCGCGCCCTTCAGCATCGCGAGCATCGTGTCGGCGACGTCTTCCTGGAGGCAGAGGAGGCGCAGCGCCGAGCAGCGCTGTCCGGCCGAATCGAACGCCGAAGCGATCACGTCGGCCGCAACCTGCTCCGGCAGGGCGGACGAGTCGGCGACCATGGCGTTGATCCCGCCGGTCTCGGCGATCAGCGGCGAGGGCGCGCCGGTTCGGGTCAGTCGGCCGGCGAGCCGGCGCTCGATCGTCTTGGCGACCGGGGTCGAGCCGGTGAAGATCACCCCCTGGATGCGCGGGTCGGCCACGACCGCCGCGCCGACCTCGCCTGCGCCCGGAACAAGCGCCAGCGCGTCGGCCGGGACGCCCGCTCGGTGCAGAAGCCGAACCGCCTCGGCCGCGATCAGCGGCGTCTCCTCGGCGGGCTTGGCGACGACCGCGTTGCCGGCCGCGAGCGCCGCCGCGACCTGCCCGGTGAAGATCGCCAGCGGAAAGTTCCACGGGCTGATGCAGGCGACGACGCCGAGCGGCGGCGCGCCCGCCTCGAGAACGCGAACGGCTTCGGCGGCATAGTAGCGCAGGAAGTCCGCAGCCTCGCGCAGCTCCGCCACCGCGTTGGCGCAGGTCTTTCCGGCTTCGCGCATCAAGAGCCCGATGAGATCGTCCGATTGCGCCTCGAACGCGTCGGCCGCGCGCCGCAGGATCGCCGCGCGCGCGTTCGGAGGCGTCGCCGCCCAGGCGGGCGCGGCCTCGGCGGCGGCGGCGATCGCCGCCTCGACCTCGTCCGGCCGCGCCCAGCGCGCGTGGCCGACGACGTCCGAGCGGTCGGCGGGGTTGTAAACCGGCTCGCCGGGCTCGCCGGGCGACGTTTTGGGCGGGAAGGCGCGGCGGACCGCGGCGCCGCTCGCCTCCAGCCCGTCGGCGAGGGCTGCGAGCCTCCGTTCGTCGGAGAGGTCGAGCCCGCGCGCATTCAGGCGTTCGGCGCCGTAGAGATCGCGGGGCGACCGGATCTGCTCATGCTGCGCGCCGATCGGCTGTATGCGCCGCGCGCGCGCGACCGGATCGGCGACGAGGTCGTCGATGGGGACGCTCATGTCGGCGACGCGGTTGACGAACGAGGTGTTGGCCCCGTTCTCGAGCAGCCGGCGTACGAGATAGGCGAGCAAGGTCTCGTGCGAGCCGACGGGGGCATAGACCCGGCAGGGGCGATCGAGCTTGCCGCGTCCGACCACCTCCTCGTAGAGCGGTTCGCCCATGCCGTGCAGGCATTGGAACTCGTACTGCCCGCGATAGAAGTTCGGCCCGGCCATGACGAGGACGGACGCGAGCGTCTGCGCGTTGTGGGTGGCGAACTGCGGATAGACCGCATCGGGCGCCTGAAGCAGTCCGCGGGCGGCCGCGAGGTAGCTCACGTCGGTGTGGACCTTGCGGGTGAAGACCGGGAACCCCTCCTGCCCCTCGGCCTGGGCGCGCTTGATCTCGGAATCCCAGTAGGCGCCTTTGACGAGGCGAATCATCAGGCGGCGGCGCGCCCGCCGCGCGAGGTCGATCAACCAGTCGACCGTGGGGACGCAGCGTTTGCCGTAGGCCTGGATGACAAAGCCGAGCCCGTTCCAGTCGGCGAGATCGGGGTCGAGGCCGAGCGCCTCGAGAAGGTCGAGCGACAGGTCGAGCCGGTCGGCCTCCTCGGCGTCGATGCTGAGGCCGATGTCGTAGCTGCGGGCGAGGGCGGCGAGGCCCTTGATGCGCGGCAGAAGCTCGGCCATGACGCGGGCCCGCTTGCTGCGCTGATAGCGCGGATGCAGCGCCGACAGCTTGATCGACACGCCCGGCCCCTCGTAGATGCCGCGCCGGCGCGCGGCGCGGCCGATGGCGTGCACCGCGCGCTCGTATTCGCCGAGGTAGCGCTCGGCGTCCTTGGCGGTGGTCGCGGCCTCGCCGAGCATGTCGTAGGAGAAGGTGAACCCGCGCGCCTCGCGCTCACGGGCTGCGTTGATCGCCTCCTCGATGGTGCGGCCGGTGACGAACTGCTCGCCCATGAGCCGCATTGCGACGTCGACGCCGGCCCTTATGATCGGCTCGCCGCCGCGGGAGATGAGCCGCGTCAGCGCCGCGCCGAGGGTCTGCTCGCTGCTCGTGCCGACGAGCTTGCCGGTGAGCACGAGGCCCCAGGTCGCGGCGTTGACGAACACGGACGGGCTGGCGCCCAGATGCGCCCGCCAGTCGCCGGGGGCGAGCTTGTCGCGGATCAGCGCGTCGCGGGTCGCGGCGTCGGGAATGCGCAGCAGCGCCTCGGCGAGGCACATCAGCGCCACGCCCTCCTGGGTCGACAGCGAATATTCGTAGACGAGCGCTTCGACGCCGCCCGAACGCGTCTTCGCCCTCAGCTTTGTGGCGAGGCTTCGGGCGACGGTTTCGACCCGCTCCGCCTCGCTCGGGTTCAGCGCAGCGCGCGAGAGCAGCGGCGGAACGCATTCCGGCTCGGGCCGGCGCGTGGCCGCGGCAATCGCAGCGCGCAGAGGCGTCTGAGCGACGACCTCCGAGCGGACTGTGGCGAAGGGATTGGTCATGTCGCGCCCCGTTTCTCCGCCTTCCCGGCTTGGCGGTTGACTCGCCGGCCTCGGCGCCCCGGCGCCGGTTCCTTCGATCGGGTCATTTTCGGACCCTGTAGAGCCGAGCGTAGCCGTTGTCGGACACCAATTGAAGCTGAGGCGGAGGATTGAAGGGGCCGTAGGCGTTATCGTGGTCCGCCTCGATCAGGACGACATAGTCGAACCGCTCGTCCCAATCGAGCAGGTACGGGTCGTTGCGGACGACCTGGGGCGACGGCGGCTTGTCAAGCACATGCGCGTCCGGAACCTGGTAGAAAACGAAGGGCGCCAAGCGGTCCCAAGGCGGCAGGAATCGCACCGGTTGTTCGCCCGGTATGGCGAAAAGGGAAGGAATAAAGCCCTGCCTTTGCGGGATCACAAGAGCCGGCGCGTGCCGGAAAACGGTCCCCCAGGGGGCGCGGTCGTAGACCAGGAACCGTCCGGCTGGCGCCGCCTTGGGATTCGACCACTCGTATTCCAGCGCAAACACCTTCGCACCCGGCGGAACGTGCGAAAGCGCGCTCTCGAGCGACAGGACGTCGCTCTGTCTCGCCTGCCAGATATGGTCGATGTAGGTCAGCCTTGCGAAGGAGAGGCAAAACATCGCCGCGGCGGCGGCGATCCGGGCCGCGTAGCCGCCGAACGGGTTTGGGAGGATGCCTGAGAACAGCAGCAGAGCCGCCATGATCGAGAAACGCACTCCGGCGCTCGGTTCGTCGCCGACGCGAGTCGGAGCGATCACGGACACGACGAAGAGAAACAATCCGACGACGACGAGGCCTGCGTGGGTCTGGATCCGCCGCCTGTAGAGAGAATAACCAATCAGCGCGACCAGCGGCGCGAGAAAAAGCAGGTCGACATCTCGCTGATACGCGAGGAACGGCGCGAACACTCTGTTGAAGATCAGAATGGGTTGGAATTCCCACGAAAAAAGGCTGGACCTTTTGAGATTATTGACTGGAAGGGTGAAAGAAAAATACAAGAGACCAATCACCGGAAGGATTAGGGCTGGGAGCACAGAAATAGACGTATTTCGGACGATGGACACCTGACGGCTTCGGTCGCGGAGCGTCTGCCACTCCGGACCGACGATCATCGCAAAGAGAGTCAAAGCGTAAAATCCAAGTCCAAACGGATGGACGAACAGGATGATGCATCCGAAAAATATACGAAGAACAATTTTAATAGCAGTTCCGGCGGGCAGAAGAATATCTACGCATACAAAAACCAATGCGAGCGCCAACGAGATCTGAAAGGCCAGGAAACCGAATAGCCCCGTCGTCGACCATGTCAAAAGCGGGAAACTCAGCTGCCACCAATGCCATCGACCAAAGACAAGTCGACTGAGGCAAGCCGCGCCCACCGGCGGTCCGGCCAGGACGAGGAAGACGATCATCTTTCCCGCGATTGCATAAGGGACGAACTGACCAAGCAGGAGGGCAAGCATGTCGCCGCCGACGAGGGACGAGCGCCCCCAGTCCACGGCGTAGTCAGATGCAAGCGACGGATGACTGGCGCCGCCCAGCAGGAGCCAGTATCGAGCGAGATGATTCGGATAGTCGACCAGCATGGGGACTTCCGTACGAAATATACTAACCCCGATCAGAAAAAACAATAGAATTAACGGGATAAAGACAAGCTGACCGGAGACGGGCAACCCTCAGGAATCCCCTCATTTTCCGCGA
>CAIZGR010000029.1 GCA_903932535.1 uncultured Hyphomicrobiales bacterium
CCCGACGCGGTAGACGAGCTGGTAATGGTACGGGCAGTAGGTCAGGGCGGCCGTCGCGCCGCAAAATCGGAACTCGTCCACGTCGCGCGGATCGCCGAGCGGCCAGCGGCACTGGTGCGCGCGGATCTGCGGCAGCGGCACGTTGTCGTTCGTCGGCGCCTCGAACGCGACGCGGGTCGGGGATTCCTTGACCCCCTTCGGATGACGCGACACGCGCCGCTCGACCTGCCGGAGCGCGGGGACGGCGATTGTCGGCCTCTCGATCTTCGGGATCGGCGGCGCATCCAGATCGGTGTGGAGCGCCACTCTCATCCGAAACGCCTGCGCTATGACCGACTTCTCCGACCGCCCGATCGCCTCGGCGACGCCCTTCGCCCCGTTCGTCGGGCCGTAGGTCTGCACGCACGCCTTCTCTGCGTCCGACCAGGCGTCTCTGCGCTTCGCCATCGAGGGTGATGGTGCGCCCGGCGGCGGGGGATCGCGGCCGAATGCTATGCCGCCGAGCTTGATGCCCAGCCGCGAGGCCTTGCCGAGGATGGTGTTCCGGGTCGGGGCGCCCATCGCCAGCATGATCTGCTGCCCGCTCATCCCCTCGGCCGCGAGCCTGTGCAGCTCGTCGATCCGTTCGTCTGTCCAAAAGCTCATGCCGCCTCCCGGGCGCGCCCACGCGCGCCTACAACCTCGAAATACTTTCCGCTCGGCTTCACGAGGATCTCTGCCGGCCACGTCAGCTCGCGCGAGCGCTGCCTCGCCTCGTCGACCGTCTCCGGCGCCGGCGTCTTGCCGCCGTGCTTCATCCACCACTGCCGCGCGCGCTCTCGCCCCGGGCCCGTAAGACTCTCGAAGCCGACCCACTCGCGATGCACGGCGAGGCCGCAGGAATATTCGACCCTGAGCGTCGGGGTCCGGCAGATCTTCTCGTGTCGGTAGAAGCGCATGCCGGAGACCGCGACCCATGCCGGCGGCGCGTTCGAAAGGATCGACCGCTCGCTGTCCGCGTGCGCGTCGTGTTTCGGCCCGTCATCCTCGGGCGGCGGGAACTCGTGATCGCAGTGCGGACAGGTCCGGTAGCCGAGGGCGATCAGCGCCATGCAGTTCGGGCACTCCTTCGCCCGGACTTCCTTCTCGGCGTCCTTGCCGGCGGCGACGTTCCCGTAGCCGACGCCGATCGTGTCGACGGGGCCGTGCCGCTTCACGTTGCCGGCGAAGTCGAGGACGAGGCAGTCGGCCTTGCCGGGCGCAATCCTCGTCCCGCGTCCGACCATCTGGACGAAGAGGCCCGGCGAGAGCGTGGGGCGCAGCATCGCGATAAGGTCGATCTGCGGCGCGTCGAAGCCTGTGGTCAGAACGGAGCAGTTCGTCAGGCAGCGGATCTGACCGGCCTTGAATGCGCGGAGGATGCGCGTCCGCTCGCCCTTCTCCGTTTTTGCCGACACCGTCTCGGCGCTCACGCCCGAGGCCTTGAGCGCGTCCCGGACGTGGAGCGCGTGATCGACGCCAGCGCAGAAGACGACCCACGAGCGCCGCTCGGCGCCGTAGGCGACGATCTCGCGCACGGCTGCGGCCGTCGTCTCGTCGGTGTCCACGGCGCGCTCGAGTGCGGCCTGGACGAACTCCCCCTTGGTACGCTTGACGACGGAGACGTCGATTTGTGCGGCCGTGGCCTTGGAGATCAGCGGCGACAGGAACCCATCCTTGATCCCGGCCGCGATGCCGTATTTGTAGACGATCTCGTTGAAGATCGCGCCGTCGCCGAGGTCGATCCGGCCGCCGTTCGTCCGATAGGGCGTCGCGGTGAATCCGGCGATCCGAAGGTCCGGCACGCGCTCGCGAAGCCGGCCGATGAAGGTTCGGTACATCCCCTCGCCGTCGTGCGGGACGAGGTGCGCCTCGTCGATGAGCACTAGGTCGCGCTCGCCGAGGCTGTAAGCGTCTTCCCGGTGAATGGACTGGATGGAGGCGAAGAGGATTTGCGACCGCTTGTCCCGGCGCCCGAGGCCGGCGGAGTTGATGCCGATCGGCGCGCCGGGCCACGCTCGCAGGATCGCCATGGCGTTCTGCTCGACGAGTTCGCGGACGTGCACGAGGCAGACGACACGCATGTCCGGATAGTCGCCGATCAGCCGCCGCAGGAGCGCGGCCTGCACGAGGCTCTTGCCGGTCCCGGTCGCCATCTCGACGAGCGGGTTCTCGCCGCCGGACTGCCAGTAGGACAGGACTGCGCCGATCGCGTCCGACTGATAGGGGCGTAGGTTCACGACACTGCCGCCAGCAGATCGGACGTCGGCCCGCGCAGCTCGGCCTCGACGAGGTTCTTGACGGACTGGCGGTAATAGGCCGGTTTCAGCTCGGTCCCGATGAACCGGCGCCCGTGACGCAGCGAGACGACGCCCTCGCTTCCGATGCCCATGAACGGCGAATAGACCACCTCATCCGGGTTGGAATATTGCCGGACCATGCGTTCGGTCAGATCGAGCGGCATCGGGCACAGGTGGCGCTCTTCGTCCGATTTTGCGCCGCAGTTGAGGACGTTCGTTTCGTCGGCGTCGTTCCATAGGTCGTTCACGAAATAGGCGGGTTGTGCGTAGTGCTGCCAAACCTCCAGAGGATATTCGTTGGGCGAGTGGAGGACGGGGGGCGTTTCGTCCATTCCTTCTGCCCACTTTCGAAAGACGACGAGATATTCCGCCATTCCGCCGCCAGTGCGCGCCGCGTCGGTGCGAAAATTCTTGTAGAGAAGTCGATCAGACTTCGTCTTCTGCATCTCGCGCACGGGGCAGCGCTGAATCGTGATCCGCCGGTGATAGGTCCAGCCCTCCTCGACGTGCGTCCGGATGCAATCGCCGGTGAAGTCGCGCAAGCCACGGTCGCCTCGCTCGCTCGATGTCGAGTAGTAGACGAGGTCCTTGACGTGGATCGCAGTCAATCGCCCCGGCTTCGTCACACGGAATAGGTCGCGCACGAGCGGCCGATAGAACTCCTGAAACTCGGCGTCGCTGCCGACGTTCCCCATGTCGCGCTCGCTGTCGGAATAGATGTAGAGCGAAGAGAACGGCGGCGAGTAGACGCTGAAATCGACGGAATTGGCCGGCATGCCGGCCGTCCACTCGACGGTATCGACGTTATAGGCCGCGAAGCGCTCGCCGATCTGTTGCTCAAACACGTTCATGACAGCCACGCGGGCAACCGCGCCTCCAATTCAGGATTGTAATTTGACAGGACTTCCGACGACTGGAACGCGCGCGCCATCGCGGCGGCCATCTCGACCTTCATCCGCTCGTGATCGGCGGACTTGCGCGAGACGACGTCCCAGATCGCCGCTTCCGTGTCGGAGCAGATGACGTGCACCTCGACGGGCCGCTGTTGCCGGAAGCGCCAGCATCGACGGATGGCCTGATAGTAATTCTCGTAGCTGAACGAGAGGCCGAGGAAGATGACGCGAGCGCAGTGTTGCCAGTTCAGGCCGTATCCCGCGATCGTCGGCTTGGTCAGGATCGTCTTGCTTTCTCCGGATGAGAATGCAGTCAGCCGGTCTTCCTTGACGTCGATCGACATGGAGCCGCGCACTTCGTTGATGGTCGGCATGAGCGCCTTGAGCGCGTCGGCGTCGTAGTCCGTGTCGCACCAGACGACCCATGCCTCGCCGGGCTCGGCGGCGATCAGCGCCGCGGCCTTCTCCGCCCGCGCGTCCTTCGTGAGGCGCTTCTCCTGGTGGATCGACGTCGCCGAGGTCGACGGCATGCGGAAGAGCCGCTGTTGCCCGTCCTTCTCTTCGCCTGCGTCTTGCGATCGGTCAGCCTCGACGACATGGCGCGTGACGCGCAGCTCGGGCATGACGAAGCCGGAATCGTCAAAGCCGATGTCGGACGGCTTCGAGATGCAGCGCGCCCAACTCGCCACCCAATCCCAGAACGAGCGCACGGCCGGCTTTTTGAGCCGGTACTTGCCGGCGTTGTTCTGGTCGGCGATGAACCACCGGGACAGCATCTCGCTCGACGGCATGACGCCGAGGAACTGCGAATGCTGGCCGAGCTCCGTGTGGTCGTTCGGTGCCGGCGTCGCGGAACAGCACAGCCGGAACGGCGTCTTGGCGAAGGTATCGATCAGCCGACGCGTCGTGACGCCGGAGAAGCTCTTGAGGATCGAGGATTCGTCCAGGATCACGCCCGCGTAATCGTCGGCGTTGAAGCGCTCCAGCCGGTCGTAGTTCGTGATCGCGACCATGGGCCGCGCCGGGGGCTCCCCGGTCCGGCTTGCGCGCGCCTCGACGCCGATCCGCTCGGCCTCGCGGACGTGCTGCTGCACGACGCCGAGGGGCGCGAGCATCAGCACGGGCTTGTTCGTCGCCTCGACGACCACGCGACCCCATTCGAGCGCACACGCCGTCTTGCCAAGGCCGGTGTCGAGGAACAGCGCCGCCCGGCCGGCGCGCAACGCGAACTCCGTCGCAACGCGCTGATGGTCGAACAGATCGCCGTTCAGCTCGACGCGGTGCGGCAGTCCGGTCGGGACGGCCGCGACGCGCTTCCGGGCGATCAGGTCGCGATAGGCGGCGAGGTCGCTCATGACTCCGGCAGCTCCATCGTCTCGATGTCCCGGATGATCGCCTCGATCTCGGCCCGGACAACCGCGGCGTGAGCCGCCTCGCTCGTGAGATATTCGGTCACGACGCCGTCTTTCTCTTCCGTCAGATGGCCGCGCGCGACGCGCTGCCCGAGCGTGACGATGCGCTTTCGTATCGCGGCGAGGGCACCCTCCCGGACGGCTTCGGCGAGAGGGTCGCTCATGCCGCCTGCCTCTCGCCGTCGATCCAGTGATCTCCGTCCTCCATCTGGTAGACGATGCAATCGCCGTAGATGACGTCGATCTGCTCGCCGGGAACGAGCGCCGGGATGTAGCGATGGTGCTCGCAGCCGGCCTGTTGCGAATCCCAGGTCATCAGCAGGTTGAGCTTGTCGCACTTCCACGGGGTCCAGACCGTCGAGTGCAGGCACGTCCGGCAGTTCACCCGAGCGAACGCCTTCTCGTGGCAGATCGCCCGGTGCCGGCAGAGGCCGCATTGCCACGCGGCCTTCGCGGCCGGGTCGTCGTGCAGTCGCGAGGGCGGCTCGGCGCAGTTGACGATGCGGACGATCCTCGCCTCGATCGCCGAGGCGAAGGCCGGATCGGCGTAAAGCCGCTCGGCGTGCCGCTCGTCGGTGTCCTTGTTGACGCAGAGGTACAGGCAGCGGTCGACGCCGAGGGCGCTCATGTAGAGCTGGCATTGTGCGAAGTGCTCCGGGATATGCTTCTGGACGCCGTGCTTGACGACCCCGCGCCACTTCTCGGCTTTGAGCGACCTCGCCTCGACGACGTGGAGCGCCGCGGGCGCCTCCGGCACACCGCGCACCAGGCCGTCCAGCTTGCCGCGGAGGTAGCCGTCGGCCAGCACTGCCGAGCGCTGCTTCCCGGTCGCCGGGTCGACGCGCTCGACGTCGCAGCCGATCGCCTGCAGGTCGTCGAGGAGTCGCGTCTCCCACGCCTCGCCGGTCGCGAAGCGAGACTCGCGCGGCCCGTTCGGCGTCTCCGGCGGGGAGGCCCACCGGAACGCGTACCAGATCGCCCGGTCGCACGGGTTGATGGCGTCGCTCATCGGCACGCCCGCGCTGTCGCCGCCCTTGGCGCGCTGCGCGAGCGCATCGTAGATGCGGTCGACGGTGTGATTGACGGGGTCGGGGATCTCGCTCACCGGCGCTCCCCCATCGTCTGGAGGCGTCGCTCGAGCGACTTCTCGGCGTTCATTTGCGCCAGCGCCGTCGACAAGTTCTCCCGGAACCGCGCTCGCGTCGTGACCGAAAACCCGACGCCGAAGTTCTCGTCATCCGACTCGATGACGCAGACGATGATCGGCAGGTCGCCGATGCGCGTAAAGCTGACCTTGTTCTGTTCTTCGGACATAATTCACCTGTCGTGATCTGACGTGCTTTTGGGGAGGAGGACGGCGCGCGCGCCGTGCGAGAGGTCAGGCCGTCTTGCGGGACTAGAACGGTATGTCGTCGTCGGCTGTTGCCGGCGCCGGCTGACGAGACCATGGGCGATTACCTGACGCTGAAGGTCGAGCTTGGGCTTGCGCCCGCGGCGCGGCCTGGCGCTGTTGTGCCGGGGCCGCGGCGCGCGCCGGAGCCTTCGCCGCCGGAAGCGCGCCACCCTTCGGCTTGTAGGCCTTGATGACGTTCTTCGGCGCGTAGTTCGGGTCCTTCGCGTCGATCGCCACGCGAGCCAGCATCGGCTTGAAGTGGAGATCCTCGGAGTCGCGCGAGGGCGCGGTCCCGGTCGCGAGGAAGAGGTCCGCCAGAGCTCTCTGCGCGATCGCCTGCGCCTCCTGCGAATTGTGCTGGATGTTCAGCCTGTCCCACAATTTCCGGCCCGCGTGCGTCGGCCCGAGCACGTCGAACGTCAGCACGAGCGAGCGTCCGTTGCCGGACTTGATGTCGACGACGTCGCTCTCCGTGATCTGCACTTCGTAGGTCCCGGCGGGGATCGGCTCGAAGTTGTGATCACCCTCCGGGACATCGGCGGGGTCGAAGGTTTCGCCAAGATCAGCCATCGCCGTTACTCCGCCGCTTGCTGTTGCGCCGGGGCCTCGCCCGGGAGGTAGGGCGCGAGCGCCGCGTAGCCGGCCCCGAGCCGGTACTGCAGCCGGTCGGGCATGCCGTAGCGGTTCTTGGCGACGAAGCTCGGCCGCCCCTCGGCGTAAATCCAGCGCGTCCCGCCGCCGACGCCCTTGACGATGCCGGTGATGATGCCGGCCCGCTCCTTCTTGGAGTCGGTGAAGCCGCCGTCCTGCTTCTTGATCGTGACGTCCTGGTTGAGGAACAGAATCGCGTCCATCTCGTCCTGGAAGAGCGCCAGCGCCCGCTTGTGCAGGCGGATGTCGTACCGGCTGTAGCTCGCCGTCTGGGGGTCGTCGAAGCGATCGACGGCGCTGTGCGCGATGTGGACCGTCGTCAGGCCGGCGTTGCGGAGCTGCTTGCAGAGGTCGAAATACTCGCGCCAGATGCCATCCGCCGCGACGTAGCCCTTGCCGTAGCCGGCGGACTCGATGCTGCCCCACTTGTTGTCGGCGCAGACCTGCGCCCAGACCAGCGGCTCGAACTTGTCGAGGCTGTCGATCACGACCGTTTGAAAGTCGTGGCTCGCGGTGTCGAGTAGGGAAGACAGCGCCTCCATCACGTCCACGAACGAGGTCAGCTCGCCGAACGAGACGATCTCGAGCCCGCCGGGCGTGCCGTCCTCGATCTGGAGGAACACGGGCGCCGGGAACTCGGAGGCCAGCGTCGTCTTGCCGAGGCCGGGAGGCCCGTAGATGCCGAGGCGAGGCGGCTTGGAGGCCGTACGCCGTTCGAGATTTGCCAGAGATATCGCCATTTCACCCTCGTTTTGACCGCTCGCCTCAAGATGGTCCGGGAGGACCGGCGCTGAGGACGGAGGCGGCCGTTGGCGCAATCACGCGCCGGCGCCGGTCCCCTCGGTGTTCTGAATTGATGGGGCGGAAGCCGAAGCTCCCGCCCCGCGCGCCCCCGCGACCGCCTGGACGGGGTCTAGGGATTCGATCTCGACGACGCAGCGCCCGGCCGGAACCGCGTCATCGCGGAGCGCCTCTGCATGGTCGCAATGCTTGTCGTCGAGCGTGACGTGGTGATCGACGAGGAAGTCCGAGACGGCCTTGATGCGATTATCGACGTCGCCGCGCATGGCCCGCGGGACGCGCACCGTCATCCGCCACTTCCCCTCGACGATCGCCTCGTAGACGTGGCCCCGGAGCGCTTGGAGCGCGGCCCAGTGCCACGCGCTGTAGGCGGGGGAGACGCGGCGCCCGTGGCCGCGTCCGTTGTTGAGGAAGAGGGCGTTCGTGCTCGGAGGGATCGGGAGGGTAAGCCGGATCATGTCACATCCTCCTCGCGATCCAGACGATCAGCGATTTCAAGAAGAGCGCGCCCCAGCGCCGTCTTCGGCTGCGCGGCAGCGCGATCAGCGCGGTATTTGTTTTGCAAAGCAACGTAGTGCGCCCCGAGTGTCGCGTAGTGATCGACGCAAAGCGTCTTGGGAAGGCGATAATGGAGATTGAAAATCAGCGTCCACGGAACTTTCGTCACCGCAGCGACTCGCCGCATGGCGGGTCCATGATCTCCGGGAGAGCGAGTTTCGGCTTGGACTAGCGCCGTCGCCCACTCCCTCGCTTCTGTGACGAACGCGGATGACATCGGTTTCAAACTCCGCAAAATCTTTTTGCACACTTGCAAAAGCTCCGGGGTTAAGTTTTCCGCACCACGGAGACGGGGGATGACATTTGAAACACTTGGGCGGATCGCCGCCCGCGTCTTGGCCGAGGCGGGCTTTGCAGAGCCCGCTACGGCGTCACGGGAATGCGAAGCCGATCAGCGCCGCGATCGCCACGCCGAGCGCCATGGAACCGAGCGAGAACAGGACCGCGCCGAGAACGCCGAATCGGTACGTGTCAGTCGTGAGCATGGCGCGGTCCTCCGGTTGTGAAGTTGCCGGCTTCTCCGATTTCCCGAGTCGAAGACCCGCTTTCGCGGCCCGCATGCCTCCGGGATCGGAGCGTCTTTGCCCTGTCCGCCGGCGGACGCAGGGTGGAGTGAGACATGCGGGTGTTCAAAAACGGCGGCCGGAACGAGCCGTCCGCCGAAGCCGCGCGCGGCCGATTGCGAAAAAGAGCGCGCGCGCGTGTTCATATCGAGACCCCGAATGTCTTGTTGATCGCCTAGGATAGTTTCCCGACGTCGATGCTGTTTACGAGGTCGAATGGATTCGGATTAGTATCCCAACCGCGCGTGAGAATGTCGGATCGCGCATCGTCGAAATAAACAGAGAACCACTCGCCGTTTGCACGGTAGGGCCTGAAATCACGCTTAAAACTAGCTTCTATCTCATGCGCATTCGACAAGAAAGGCGTTACAGCAATTTGCGCGGTCTTCTTTCCGGCGGTCCGCATGACGACACCGATGCGTCTGGCAGGGTCGTTACTGACCCCAATCTTAACGCTTTCGCCGCAACCGATCAAATAGACTGCCTTGATCTTTTTAAATCCCGATGGTCGAAGTTTCGAGATGTCCGCCATTCGGATTGCGGCAAACTGGTTAGGAATAGCGAGCGCGTTCATCGTGCGGCCGCGACGGGCTCGCGCGATGCGGCGTTGGCCTGCATCAAAACCTTCGGAGAGAGCTTGTCAGGCGCGGCGGAGATCAACTGCGGCCACCAACGTACCGGGATCGACCCGCGCCTCTTCATCTCGCTCGCGGTCGATGTGCCGACGTTGAGAATCCGTGCGACCGCTGCTGGGCCGCCGAGTTCGTCAAAGATTGATCCGACATTGTTCATGTTCGACGCATACGACATCGAACACGTCAGGTCAACATGATTTATGGTGAGGTCGGACATATGGCCGCACCCATGGAGATGGGCGACCGATTAAGGCAGGCGCGAGATGCGGCTGGCATCAAGACAGCCGCGGACGCGGCCAAACGTTTCGGGTGGAGGCCTTCGACCTATTCCGCCCACGAGAACGGCCAGAACCAGTTCAGCGTCGAGCAATGCTCGGAGTACGCCGCCGCCTACCGGGTCAGCCGATCTTGGCTGGCGTGGGGAGAGGGTACTTCGGCAGGTCCGGCTCCCGCCGGTGGGACGCCTGCGGCCATTCTCGAACCATTGCTGCGTGAAATATTCCAGGCACTTGGATTAGCACCCGGGGAGGCCCTTCGGTTGGCCTCAGCCGTTGTAGCAGCCGCCAGCAGTCCCAGATTCCGGCAATCTCCCCCGACAGATTCGGATTTGACAGACGAAGCCGGCTCTCTGATTGCGCTATTTGGGCCAAAAGTTCCGTAACGATTCGGTTCATGCCAAAAACACCATCCCCGCCTTGAGAAAGACCCGGGGGGGGGGTGAGTCAATGCTCACACTGTGATCTACGTCACAGTCTGAAGTCGTAAGGGAAAATTCCCCGTCGGCCGCGGACATAATTTATGTTGCGCGACACCACGAAAGCTGTACAGTCGCCCTCGTATCCACACGAGGTCAGGCGATCATGTCCGGCGAAAAATCCCAGAAATTCGAGCGAGCCCTGCGCGCCTTCCAGATCGAGCAGTGGGTCGTCAGTCAAATTTCTCGCGACTGGCGCTCCGGCAGCTCCGACGATCTGCGCACGTTCGCGCACCACGCCGGCAATCTCGGCCGCTTGTTCGACGCCCTCCTCGAGTCCGCCGGGGCGCTCGTCGCCGCCGAGGCCGAGATCGACACCACCGACACCGTCGCCGACTTCGTCGCCGAGCTGCGCAAGCAGGCCGACAAGATGGACGCCGAGGCCGATGAGCCGGAGTCCGTGTGGTCGCCGCGCCTCGAGGAGTTCGTGTGATGCCGGACGATATCGTCATCATCTATTGGGAAGGCGACGACACGCGCGTTCTTCCCTTCACGAAGCTCGAATACGTCGAGTGGATGAGAGGCGCGAAGTCCTATTACGCCCACGCCGACGAGTCCAAGTTCGACCCGTTCGGCGAGTTCGGCGACGACTTGACCGAGTGGGAAGACGACCGTGGGAACTACGAACACCGCGGCATTCCCGACGACGTCCGCGAGGCGCTGGCGCTCATGATCGCGCCGACCCTGCGCCGTTTAAGCTGATCCCGCGCGCGGCGGTCTCCGCGCATCAGAAAGATGATCCATGAAAATCCGCGATTACGACCCCAAGCTCGGCATGGCGTTTCAGGGCGACGTCTCGATCGTCCCCATCCCCGCCGACATCCCGATCGACCGCAGCGACGAGATTGCGCCGACGGCCGGTCGCCTCATCCTCCAGGAGGGCGAGGTTAGCGGCCACCATCACGCGATCGCGCTCCTCGATCGCCCGGCCCTCGACGACACGCCGTCCCGCGCCGTCGAGGCGCTGATGGCGGACGCCAGTGCGGGACGCATCCCGCTCCCGACCGCGAAGCTCTACCGCGACCCGAAGACGCTCGCCGAGATGCTGCGTCGCGAGATCATCACCCGCACGGATCTCGCGATCGGCGTCCTCATCGTCGAGGTCGGCCCGATGTGCCTCACGCACGAAGAGCACGACGGCATCCGCATCCAGCCCGGCTCTTATCTCATCGGCCGCCAGGTCGAGAGCGCCGGCGCCGAAGAGCGCCGCGTGGCGGACTGATCGAACACTTGAGGGAAAGGCGAAGACGATGGCGAAAATCACACACCTGACACCCGAGCAGCGCGCCCGGTTTCCCGAGTTCGTCAAGAAGTGGACGGACATCGGGCTATCGACGAAGCCGGCCGATCGCCCACGCGCCGAGAAGGCGATTGCGGGCCTCTACCGGCTAGCGAATCTGAAAGAACCGCGCGTGGTCTGGCTCCCGTGTCCGATCAGCGCCGCTCTTAGCGCGGTCGTTTTTTCGGCGATCATGACGAAGCGCGGACAAAAATCCGCCGTCGGCTCCGCCGTCGACTCCGCCGTCGACTCCGCCGTCTACTCCGCCGTCGGCTCCGCCGTCGACTCCGCCGTCGGCTCCGCCGTCGGCTCCGCCGTCTACTCCGCCGTCTACTCCGCCGTCCGCTCCGCCGTCGACTCCGCCGTCGGCTCCGCCGTCGACTCCGCCGTCGGCTCCGCCGTCCGCTCCGCTGGCTGGTCATTTTTTGGCGGCTCAGTTTGGAATTGCAGCTACAGTTCCTGGGCGGATTACTTCAGCGAAGTCTGCAACGTTGCAATTGATAGAAACTTTATTGAGATGACCGAAAGCGCCGGGTTCTACTGGACACTATCCGGCGTGTGCTTCGTCTCTGATCGTCCGTTGCAGATCTATCGTGACCAATCCGGAATGTTACACTCAGACTCCGTCCCCGCTATCAGCTACTCCGGCACGGGGTGGGGTCTGTACTGCTGGCACGGCTATCGCATTCCAGATGATCACGCATGGATCATCACGGATAAAGCGAAGATCACGGCCGAAGCGATCATGGCGGAGCCGAACGCAGAGCTGCGCCGGATCATGTGCGAGATCACAGGCTTCGAGCCAATCCGTTCGATCGCGAAGTGCATCTCGAAGGACGTGGACGGGAATGGCTTTCCGCGCCGGCTGCTGACGGCGGAGATCGGCGACGAGACAGTCCGCATCGTCGAGGTCGATAACGGCTCGCTGGAGCCGGACGGGACGCGGCGGCGGTTCCTGCTCGGCGCCATGCCGGGCGACACGCCGCACGACGTGATCGCCGCCAGCTACGGGATCTCTCCGAAGCTCTATCGGGAGGCGGTCAGGACGTGAAAGGCTACAAGCAGACTATCGCGGCGGCGCAGAGCGCGTCAGGCGCAGCCTTCCAGCTTCTTCGCGCCGCCAGAGAGGGCGACGCGGTCCCAGCGTACGAGGTCCTGACCCAGCTCTGCGACGCAATCGTCCTCGTCTATGAGGCCTGCGCGATCGACAACGAAGCCGGCCAAGTCGCGGGGGCGGCGAGGGCGTACCTAGAGGAGTTCGGCGAGGAGGTCCTGTCGATATGACTCGCCGCGCGTCACCCGAGGCGCGCGCCGGCCGCGCCGTGCTCGCCATCCGCCGGGCCGGCGCAGAGGTCCGGCGCGTCGAGATTGACGCGTCGGGCAAGGTCGTCGTCATCTGCACCGAGGACGGCGAGACGGCCGCCGATCCGGATGGATGGCTCGCACGTTTGAAAAAGGCGACGGGATGACTAGGGTCAAGCTTTCCTATTACGCCGTGAAGCGCGGCCGTGGGTTCTGGCAACCTACGGCCGCGATGCGTCGCGAGGGAGCGCGAGCTCTCGCATGCGGACCTGACGGCCCGGCCGCGTGGGCTATCGCCCGTCAGGCGCAGGAAGCGTGGCTCGCGCGCAATGCCGCGCCGGAACGCCAGAACGCAGCGCTTGGCACGCTCGCCGCCGCGTGGGCGGCGTACAGGGCGACCCCAGAATGGGCCGCCAAGCAGCCCAGGACGCGCGAGGAATGGGAGCGGTGCTGGACGCTGATCGGCCCCGCCTTCGGCCCGTGCCGCCCGTCCGCGGTCACGCTGGCCCAGATCAGCAATTTCCGGCTCTACGTCGAGAAGTCCGTCAGCCTGCGCGAGGCGCACCGCTGCATCAAGATTTGGCGGGCGCTGTGGAAGGTCGCCGCCGCGCTGAAATACTGCGACGCCGCGGCGGACCCGTCAGCCGGCGTCCGGAACGTGGAGCCGAAGCCCCGCAAGGCGACGTGGTCGCACCTGGAGGCGATCCGCCTTGCCAAGGCCGCATGGCGGGCCGGCTACAGGGGGCTCGCGGCCGTGATCGCCGTCGCGTGGGATACGAGCCTGTCGCCGGTCGACGTGCGGACGCTGACCCCTGCGCAGCGCGAGGGCGGCGCGATGTTTTTGCGCGAACGGAAGAAGTCAGGACGATCCGTCGTCGGGACGCTTGGGCGACCCGCCGCGCGCGTGCTGGACGCCTATGTGGCGAGCCTCGGCGTCGAGCTGGCACCGGCCGCGCCGATCTTCCGGAACCGGAGCGGGGCGCCCTACAGCAAGGACACGCTCGGCGACGACTTCCGCGACGTGCGCGCGCTGGCGTTCGGAGAGAATGAGAGGCGCACCTTGGCCGACTTCCGCCGCTCCGGCGTCGTCGAGGCCGTGGCCGGCGGCGCGGACCTGACGGACATCGGCGCGAAGCTCGGCAACACGATCGGGGCGAACGAGATGCTTCGGCGCACCTATGCGCCCGTGGTGGATTTGGAAGCTGTCCGGAAGACGGACGCGGCGAGGAAGAGAGGACGGAAATAGATGGACGACCCGTACATTCTAGCTTTTGATGTGAAACTCCCGTTCCCCAAGAACGAGTTCGGCCAAGGCCTGACCTTGCTGCGCGTCTGGCACAAAGACCCGCGCACGAACGGCCACCCGGACCCTGACCGCCACGGCGATGTCGCCGGCTGGACGTTCCCGAGGCTCAGCGCCAAGGAGGTCGCTTACGCCGATTACCTAGCAGGTAAAGACAACGACATTGACAACCTGTCCGCGTTTTTCCCCGCCCTGAAATACGAGGAGCGGAGGGCTCACATCAGGCAAATTTTCCGGTTGCACAAGAAGATCGCCCGCCCGTGGTGGAGGCACCCGCGCTGGCATATCTGGAACTGGCGGCTCACCCCCGAATGAACGAAACGCGCTCAAAAGTTGGAACGCGCTAATTATGCCAGTTGGAACAGTGGAGAAATCTGGCGAGAGAGACGGGACTTGAACCCGCGACCTCCGGCGTGACAGGCCGG
>CAIZGR010000030.1 GCA_903932535.1 uncultured Hyphomicrobiales bacterium
CGGACGCATCCGCAGCGGCGGGCTGGACCGCGGGCGCGGACGCCGCCGCCTGCGGCGCGGCAGCGGCGGGCTCTGCGCGCCGCCGCGGCGGCTGAGCCTGCCCCGTCGCCGCCAACGCCGATTCGCGCGCCGAGCCGCGATTGATCTGCGATTCGAGCAGGACGTCGTTCGGCCCGCCGATCATGACCAGGTGCTCGACATTGTCGCGGCGGACAAGGACGAGCTGCCGCTGTCCGTCGAGGCTGAACGCGTCGACGAGGCCGAGCCTCGGCTGGCGGGTCCGAACCGCGGGCACGCGCAATCGGTGCGCGAACAGGAGCCGATAGGCGATGGCCAGCGCCACCAGCACGGCTATGCCGCAAACCAACAGAAGGCCGATCTGGACGACCCGATTGTCGCCGAACGGAAGGTCACTCAACCACTGCATGCTGATTCCCGCGCTCGCGCCGCCGACTGCGCAAGCCTCATAGCCGCATCCCGGCGCGCTGCGGCTCCCGCCGAGCCGTCGCGCCGAAATGCGCTCTTTTCCTTCATGGACCCCGCGGACGTCTCAGGTCCTAGGGTTCGACGCAACGCCCACCTCGGCTCCGTATGAACCGGATTGAAACCATAACAAAACATTGGGTCAATGAAAACTGTAGCTTCGCCGCATTTCCGGAGCCCGCGCCGCGGACCGCGCCAAGACATCGGCCGGGGCGCGTGCTAGCACAGGCGCCGTGGAGATCGACACGGCGCGCGCGTCACGCGCATCTTTGGGGTCAAGACTGACCATGACTTCGACGCCGCCCCCGCCCGTGATGGACCGGATCGAGCGGACGGCCAATCCGGTCGCGCTGGCGGTTCTCGCTGCGGCGCTGGGGGGCGTCGCCGCGGCGGCGTGGTTCGCGCCGAACGGCCTGGGGCCGACGATCGTGAACTGGGCGGTCGCGGCGTTCGCGTTCGTCGGCGGGCTGGGCCTCCTGCTGCTCGCGTTCGGCCTCCTCCGTTTCCCCCCGCGCGCCGGGGGTTGGGACATCGCCGAGGCGATCGCGGATACGAGCCCCGACGGGCTGGTCGTCACCGACCGGCAGTCGCGCATCCTCTACGCCAACGCCGCCTATCGCGCGCTTTCGGGCGGGGGCGAGCTGAGGCCGGTCGAGCGCGCGTTCGCCGGCTCGCCGGAGGTGTCGGAATCGGTCTATCGGCTGTCTCAGTCCGCTAAATTCGGGAAGTCGAGCAGCGAGGACCTGCGTCTCGTCCCGCCCCCGTCCGGCGAGGGGGCGGTCGCGTGGTATCGCATCCGCGTCCGTCCGCTCGACGGGGTCGCGCGCGAGGCCGCCTCGGTCTGGACGGTGTCGGACGAGACGCGCGAGCACGACCGGCACGAGACCTTCTTCCAGGACCTTCAGCACGCGATCGACTATCTCGATCACGCCCCGGCCGGGTTCTTCTCCGCCGAGCCCGATGGCGCGATCGTCCACATGAACGCGACGCTGGCGGAGTGGCTCGACTACGACCTCGCCCAGTTCGGCCTCGGCCAGCTCAAGGTCGGCGACATCATCGCCGGCGACGGCGGCGCCATGCTGACCACAATGTCCGGCCGGCCGGGCGAGGTGAAGACGCAAGTGTTCGACGTCGATCTCAAGCCGCGCCTCGGCCGGGTCCTGCCGGCGCGGATTCTCCACAAGGTCTCCTTCTCCAGCGACGGCGCGCCGGGACCCTCGCGCTCGCTCGTCATCAGCCGCGCGCCGGGCGAGTTCAAGGGCGAGGAGGACCTGCGCGCCGCCGAGGTCCGATTCGCCCGCATCTTCAACTCGACGCCGGTCGCCATCGCCGAGGTCGAAGCCGGCGGCGCGCTCCTGCGCCCCAACGCCGCCTTCGCCCGGCTCGCGCCGGCCGCGCTCAAGGCCGCGGGCGGCGACGGCAAGCCCTCCATCTTCAGCCTCGTCGCCGAGCGCGACCATGGGCCGCTGCGCGCGGCGCTCTCCGCCGCGACCCTCGGCGCGGGCCGGATCGAGCCGCTCGACGTGTCGCTCGAGGGCGCGGCGGCGGCGCGCTCGGCGCGCCTGTTCGTTTCCGCGGCCGACCCGGACAGCGACGACGGGGCGAGCGCGATCGTGTTCGCGCTCGACACCACCGAGCAGCGCGCCCTGCAGGAGAACCTCGCCCAGAGCCAGAAGATGCAGGCGATCGGACAGCTCGCCGGCGGCGTCGCGCACGACTTCAACAACGTGCTGACGGCGATCATCGGCTATTCCGACCTTTTGCTCGTCAACCACCGCCCGACCGACCCGTCGTTCCAAGACATTATGCAAATCCGCCAGAACGCCAACCGCGCGGCGGGCCTCGTGCGCCAATTGCTGGCATTCTCGCGTCGGCAAACCCTGCGCCC
>CAIZGR010000031.1 GCA_903932535.1 uncultured Hyphomicrobiales bacterium
CGTCGCGATGCTGGTGTCCAGCGCCTCGGCGATCCGGCTGTCGCTCCGTCCGTCGCCGGCCTCCGACACGTCCGCTTTCAGGAGAATGCGGGCTCTCGTCAACAAAAGCGCGGCGCGCTTGCCCTTGCGGATAAATTCCTCGAGCCGGGCGCGTTCCTCCTTGCTCAGCCTCACCACGTACTTCTTGACGGCAACCTCTTTGCTGGCCACGAATCAATCTCCCTCGCGCGATCGCGACGGCACAGATTCAGACAATGCCGGCAAAGGCAATGACGTGAGCGACTAGGTTCAAAAGCAGCGCCACGCGGGCGCGCGGAACCGCCTCGTCGGCGAAAAACTCGGCTGTCGTGTTCATGGGCGGCCTCACGCGAATCAGGCCCCGAGGCAATCACACCCCGCAGTCAAGAGAAATCAGCCGCCAACCCGAATTCCGAGCCGCGGTCCGGCAGGTCGCCGGCATGGCCAATCGCCGTGCAACGCGTTTATAGTGCACACTCCTCGGGAGGATTGAATGTCGGTGTCTCCGCTCACGGCCCCTGCGCCCGCCTTCGCAATCGGAGGCGAGGAGAAACGGGTCCTCGCCGCGACGCTCGTTGGGACAGCCATCGAGTGGTACGATTACTTCATCTACGCGCAGGCGGCCGCCTTGGTGCTCGGCCCTCTGTTCTTTGCGCCCATCGCAAGGGAAAATGCCGGCTTGGCGCAGATCCTGTCGTTCGCGACGATCGGAATCTCGTTTCTCTTTCGGCCCCTCGGCGCGCTGATCTGGGGCGATCTCGGGGACCGCTTCGGTCGCAAGGCTGTTCTTGTCGCAACACTCATGCTCATGGGCGTCACGACCATGCTGATCGGGGTCCTGCCGACTTTCGCGCAGATCGGGGTCTGGGCGCCGGTCCTGCTGATCGTCTTGCGCATCCTGCAGGGCTTCTCGGCGGGCGGCGAGTGGGGCGGCGCCGCGCTGATGGCGGTCGAGCACGCGCCGGCGAACCGGCGCAGCGTTTTTGGCGCGTTCCCGCAGATCGGCGTTCCGATCGGGCTCGTCATGGCGACCCTGGTGCTGCTGGCTCTGAACATGACGCTCGGGAAGGAGGCTTTCGCCCAATGGGGCTGGCGATTGCCGTTCCTTTTCTCCGTCGTTCTCATCGCCGCCGGCTGGGTCATCCGGCGAAGCGTCGAGGAATCCCCGGTATTCGAGCGGATGCACCAGCGCCGCCGCGAGTCCTCGGCGCCGCTCGGTCTGCTTTTCCGCCGCCACAGCAAGCAGATCGTCCTGACCGCGCTGATCTTCATGGCGAACAACGCGGCTGGCTACCTGCTGATCGCCTTCTTCATCGCCTACGGGCAAAAGACGCTGAAACTGCCGCAGCTTCCCTTGCTCGCCGTCTGCACGGCGGCCACCTTGGCGTGGCTCGTCTTCACGCTGATCGGCGGAGCGATGGGCGACCGATACGGACGCGTGCGGAGCTTCCAGATCGGCTATGTCGCACTCGCGCTCTGGGCCGTTCCGATGTGGTTCCTGATCGATTCCGGAAGCCTTCTGCTGTTCCTCGCCGCCGCGGTGGTGCTGACGATACCGCTCGGGATTACGTATGGTCCGCAGGCGGCGCTCTACGCGGAGATGTTTCCGGCGCAGGTGCGCTATTCCGGCGTGTCGGTCGGCTACGCTTTGGGTTCGATCCTCGGCGGCGCCTTCGCCGCGACCATCGCGCAGTGGATCATCGCCACCACCGGCCAGTCGTGGCTGATCGGCGTTTACATCGCCGTCATGTCGGTCATTTCGCTCGTCGCGGTTTCGCTCGTCCGCGATCCGATGGGCGTCGACCTGGACGACCGCGTCGTCCACGACGACGACTTGCGCCTGCATCCGGAGCTGGCCTCGAGCGATCACGGCGTTGCGGGCGGCCGTTGACCTCATGGGGGTCCCCTCACGCTGTCCCGGGAGGCGTCCGAGCCGGACCTGCGCCTGCTCGTCGACAGGCATGAGGCTGCGACGGCCGCCCCATGCCGGCGCTTCCTTTCCGCCCAGGCCTCAGCGTGTTGCGTCGGCGGCGAGCGCCGGATCGGGCTCGAGCTTGGCGTCCGTCAGCTCTTCGACTAGGCGCAGCCACCGCGGCGCGCAGATCGTCTCGGCGTCCAGGCGCCGCAGGATCGTCCGCCGCGCCGCCGCGCCGC
>CAIZGR010000032.1 GCA_903932535.1 uncultured Hyphomicrobiales bacterium
ATGCTATGGCAATTGACGAATTCGCAGAACACCGGCGTCGGGTTTTGGAATCCATTGTTGAAGCCGGGCGAGCCGCACGAAAACCCGTAATCACAGGTGCCGTTGACCGTGCAGTTCGAGACCTTGACGCCGTAGCAGGCGCAAGCGATGGACGGGCCCTGACCGACCGAATCGAAATTGCAGCGATCGATTACGAGGTCGAAACAGCCCTCGACGAGGATGGCGTTGCCGCCACCGATAAGGCGGAAATTCCGGAAGTCGACGTCGAAAATACGCGAATGGGCCGCACCGTTGAGTACGATGCCGGCGCCGGCGCCCGTCGTCGGCGAGCCGCCGTCGAGCGTAAATCCGTTGAAGGTGTGCCCGGTCGTTAGCCAATTGTTCGCGACGGTCGGATCGTAGATTTTGTAGGCCGGCGATTCCGGGAAGTCGAGCGTGACGGTGACCATCGTCGGCTGATACGAGGTCGACACGAACGGGTTGATCGTCGCGTACGCGCCGTTCCCGAAGATCCAATCGTACGGCGCGGTAACCATGATGACGGTCGCGCCGGCACCGGCACCGATGATACTCTGACCATTCGCGAGCGTGAAGATCGCCGTTCCGACGCCGCCGGTCGCGACGAGATACGTTCCCGGCGGGAAATACACGACGGAATTTGCGCCGCCGGCAGCGATCGCGGCCTGGATCGCGGCGGTGTCGTCCGTGACGCCGTCGCCCTTCGCGCCGTAGCTCTTGACGTTGAACCAACCGCTCGCGACGATGTTCCCGGGAACGTGCAGGTTGCCGGCGGCGTCGACCCAGACTTTTTTCAGGCCGTTACGCGTCGCGTTGACGGAGAAGAGGTCGGCCGTTTGCCCCGCGACGCCGGCCACCTCGAGCGGCGTTTGCGACGGGCTCGTTGCCGTGATGCTCTTCGCGTATGAGCCCTGGTCCGCTTCCGAGGTGAGGAGGGGGTCGTACGGCGGGACGCTTGTCGTGACGCCGGTGAACGGCATGTTAGGCTGCCGCCGCTTCGGCAACCTTGGGCGCGTACTCTTTGATCGTCGGCGCCGCGAGCCACGCGAAACCGCCCGCGATGAACGCGAGCGCGATCGCGAGGAGCCCAGCGTTCTGCGCGGCGCTCGTGATGGCGTTCGTGAGCGGTGCAAGGCCCGTCAGCGCCTGCCCCCCGAGGGTCGAAGGGTCGGGGACGTTTTCCCACGGGCCGATCGTCACGCCGCCGATGTTGAGCGAACCGCCCGGCGTCGACGCGCCGACGGTCGACCCTTGCGAGGTCGTCGTGAGGCCGGCGGGCACCGGAACGCTCGAATACCCGCCGCCGCTCCAAGTCGAGAGGTCATTTGCGATCGCGCTCGAGCCGAACGGGTTACCCGAACGCAGCGCGGCCACGAGGTTCGGATAATTGCCGTTCAGCAGCGTCTGCGCGGTCGCGGCGACGCCCTGTTGCGGCGACGTGTACGATTGAACCCCAACGCCGTTGTACGCGCTAGAGCCTCCTGCCGGCAGCGTCGTGTTGAGCGGATTGTACGCCGCCGTTCCGCCCTCGAGGTTCGCCCACGAATCGAGAAACGCGACGTTATTCGGCGTCTGCGGCGCGCCGATCGCCGCGAGCACCGCGGCCTCCCAACCGGCAAACGTGCTCATTCGGCTGCGTGTTTCTTCTTGTGCGCGCGGTTCCAGAAGTACCACACGACGAGGCCGATGACCGCGACGACGGCCACGAGCGCGAGCGTGTTGTTGCCGCCGCTCGAGGTCGTCGTCGTCGTCGGAACCGGCACGTCGCCCGCGATCGAGCCCGACCCCGGCACCGCGGCCTGTTCCGAGGCGAGCTGCGCCGCGAGCGCATCTGCGGCGGTGTACGGGCTCGTCGTATCGGTCGTGCCCGTCGTCGACGTGCTCCCGCCGCCGACGCTCGTCCCGGTGCTCGGTTCGATGTACGTCGATGCATCCGGGGCGCCGGCGCCGCCGCCGAAGCCGGCGAGCGCCGCGGCGAACGTGAGCGGCCACGATTGCAGGCCGGAGTCGTATTGCCCCGTCGTCGGGTTCGACACATCCCAGCCGCCCTGCCCGCCGTTCGCGTCGGGGATGAACGTCAGCTCCTGCGACGCATCGGCCGGGTCGGCGGCCGGGCCTCGCGGCGGATCCGGCTTGCCGGCGCCGAGGCAGCC
>CAIZGR010000033.1 GCA_903932535.1 uncultured Hyphomicrobiales bacterium
CATGGCCGAAATCTACGACGGCGATCCGTCGCCGCTCTTCGACCTTCTCCTCGATGATTCCGGCGACGAGGACATTCGGTTCTGGCAGTGGCGCACGCTGATCCTGCTCGTGCTGCGAGGAGCGCTCGACCTCGACGCCCTGCGGACCTTCCTTGTTCGCGCGTTCGACGAGCTCGAGCAGGAGCCGGAGAGCCACGTGTGGGCCGGCTGGGGGGGAGGAGGTCATCCTCTATTTCGGGCTTGAGGACCTGACGCCGCTGGTTGAACGCGCGCATGCGGTTCAGCGCATTCGCGACGGAACCATCGAAGAGTTTCGTCGGAAGTTTGCCTGGTCGCTGGCCCATCCGGAACACCCGCTCGGGCTGGACGAGGTCCGTCCCTTCCGGGGGCTGATGTCGGAGATCGAATGGGCGGTCGAGACGCGTTGGCCGCGACCGTGATGGCGGCCGCGGACGCAGATCTGAGGGCGTTCGCGGAGCTCGCGCACGACTTCGAGAGTGAAGCGGTTCTGCGTATGGAGTCGACGTCGACCTGAGATCGATTCGAATTCCGAATCGGAGCGAGGCTATCGATTGCGATCATTCGTTGGACGCGAGCGAGACTTGCGCCGTATTTTTGCTTCATGGCCCCGGACCCGGACGATCCGACCCTCCTTCAAGTTCTCGTGCTCGAACGGATCGACCGCGCCAGGAACATGGCGCGGTTTTTCGTCCTCTCGATCGAGCCGACGCTATTCGAGGATCTGGCGCTCGTGCGACGGTGGGGTCGCATCGGCAGCGCGGGGCGCGAGCGGATCGACCTGCAACCGTCCCGGCCGTTCGCGCAAATCGAACTCACGAAGTGGCTCGATCGCAAGAGGCGCCGAGGCTACCTGCTCCGGGTCTGACCTGACCACCTGACCGCTGGATGCCAGCTGCTCCGCTCGGCTCGGGTCGGCTCAGCCGTTCACGAGGCCTTTGACATAATCCATCAAAGGACCGGTTCGGTCCGCATGCCCGAGCACGCTCGCCAGGCTGTCCATGTCAGCCGCAAACCGCGCCTCCCTTTCCCGCCCCGTTCACCTTCGCCGCCCTCGCCAACAAACCCGTCGCCGCCAGCCCTGCGGACCTCTTGATGTCGAACCCACGGCTCCCGATGGTTCGCGGTGGGTCCAAATCGCTCGCGGGACCGTAACAATCAACAGACACCGGGCTCGGAGCATGCTGGGCCCAACGGAGAGAGCGGCAATGCGGGTGCTGATTGTCGGCGCGAGCAAGGGGATCGGGCTGGAGACTGCGCGCCAAGCCCTCGATGCGGGGCACGACGTTCGCGCCTTTGCGCGATCCGCCACGGGGATCCCTCTGTCGAACCCGAAACTGGAGACGTTTCGCGGAGACGCGCTGAAGCAAGCGGACGTGGAGGCCGCTCTGAAGGGGATCGACGTCGTGATCCAGACCCTCGGCGTGGGTTTCGCCGACTTGTTCCGGCCCGTCCGCCTCTTCTCCGACGCTACCCGGATTCTAATCGCGGCGATGAAAGCCCAAAGCGTCAAGCGGCTGATCTGCGTGACCGGCTTCGGCGCCGGCGACAGCCGCGCGGCCATCAGCCTCCTGCAGAGGGCGCCGTTCCATCTCGTCTTCGGCCGCGCCTATGACGACAAGAGCGTGCAGGAGCGCTTGATCAAGGACAGCGGACTGGATTGGACGATCGCGCGGCCCGGTGTGCTGACGGGCGGACCTCTGACGGGGCGGTACAAGGTCCTTGCGGCGCCCTCGCAATGGAGGAACGGAATCGTTTCGCGCGCAGACGTGGCGGACTTCCTCGTCAAGCAGATCGTTGATGTCACTTTTGTCCGTAAAGATCCGATTGTGGTCAACTGACGTATAGTCGTTCATAAATTTCGCGTGGATATAGGGCCTATGAAGTCGACGCTGTACTTTGACGGATCGTGCCCGTTGTGTCGGACGGAAATCGAACTTTATCGTCGTCAAGACCAGGCTGACGCGCTGTGCTTTGTTGATGTATCCGCCGCCGGCGCCGCAACCCCGGAAGGAATCACCCAACGGCAAGCGATGGAGCGGTTCCACGTCACAGCGGGCGATGGACGTGTCGTCTCCGGCGCGGCGGCGATCGTCGAAGTCTGGAGAAGGTTGCCGGGGTGGCGCTGGGCGGCGCGTGCCGCGGCGCTGCCCGGCGCCTTGGCCGTTCTTGAGTTGGGCTACCGGGCGTTTCTTCCCGTCCGGCCGTTGCTGTCTCGTCTTCTGGGGATAGTCCTGCCGCAAAGGGCAGTCGGCGAGGGAGCCGATAGAGCGTGACCGGACACGATGAACCCCAGGCCGCCGCGGCTGTCCGGGGCGGCTTGACGTCGTTTCCGCGGGCCGGGACGGCGGTCGTTTTCGGCGCCGGCGGCGGTATCGGAGGGGCGTTGCTCGCAGCCTTGCGGGCCGCGGACAGTTTCGAGACCGTGGTCGCGTTCAGCCGCAGCACGTCGCCGTCGATCGACCTCTTGGACGAGGCCAGTCTCGAGCGCGCCGCGTCGTTCGCGGCCGACAAGGGCGAGCTTCGTCTCGTGATCGATGCGACCGGATTTCTGCACGACGAGCGCCAGTCCCCGGAAAAGACCTGGCGGCAACTCGATTCAGGCAAGCTCGCTCGATCCTTTGCGCTGAACGCGATTGGGCCCGCGCTGATCATGAAGCATGTGCTGCCGCGGTTGCCACGAACGGGTAAGGCGGTGTTCGCGACGCTGTCCGCGCGGGTCGGAAGCATCGGCGACAATCGGCTGGGTGGCTGGTATTCCTACCGGGCGTCCAAAGCGGCCCTCAACCAATTGGTGCGGACGGCGGCCGTCGAATTGGCGCGTCGAGCTCCGGACGCGCTGTGCGTCGCCCTGCATCCGGGCACGGTGGCGACGGCGCTCTCGGCTCCTTTCGCCGCGACCGGGGTGGAGGTCCATTCTCCCGCCGCCGCGGCCGGCCATTTGCTCGCGGTCGTCGATCAGCTCCCGGCGGACGCCAACGGCGGATTCTTCGACTGGCGCGGCAGCCCCGTGCCCTGGTGATCCGATGGTTCGGACGTCTCGCAAGGCCGACCTGCCGACCAAGACATGCCCAGCGTGCGGCCGGCCGTTCGCCTGGCGCAAGAAATGGGCGCGCGACTGGGAGAACGTCAGATATTGCTCGCGCCGCTGCGGGGCTGAGAAAGCGTCGGCCCGCTGATCGGGGCTAGCATCG
>CAIZGR010000034.1 GCA_903932535.1 uncultured Hyphomicrobiales bacterium
CTCGTAGCTGCCCAGGTTGGTAACGGCGGTCGCGGTCAGGCGTTGAAATTTCTCCGGACGGCGGACTCCGGTTCGGATTCAAGAATCGGATGGTTGTCGAATCGCCGAACGAGCCGTCGCGGGACGAACGGATTGCGTTGATCACCGGTCAATCGGCTCGGATTTCGGCGCTCGCGGCCGAAAGCACGGCCCTCGAGGCGCGGATCGGGGACCTGGAGCGCCGGCTCGGCCTGAACAGATCCAACAACTCCAACGGCGGCAAGCCGCCGTCGAGCGACGGGCTGAAGAAGCCGGGCGGGCAAAAGGGCCACGAGGGCCAGACGCTGCGCCGGAGCGCCGAGCCCGACGTCGTCGAAGATCGCTTTCCCGCCGCCAGCGGCGAATGCGAGGCGGCCCTGACGCCGGACGCGAGCGCGGGCCACGCGGCGATGAAGCTGCGCCAGAAAAAACTCCGGCGGCTTCCGCTCCCTCGCAGGCGCGGCCGCGTTCGCGACGATCCGCTCGTTCATCGCGACCGGCAGAAGCAGGGCTGGAAAATCGTCGACGCCCTCGCCGACGATCGCCGAAGCCTCGCAAAATCCCTGCGCCTCGTGTGATCCGGCCCACGAACCTGGGCAGTTACAAATTTCTTTCCGGACGGACTCTTAGCGGACGTGAGTCGGCGGGTAAATAGAAAGCACGGAAAAGGCTTGCCAGAAGGAGAACATGCGGACCCCTTGCGGGCGGCGTGCGACTCGGCGCACCCTGTCAATCGGTCGTCCGCTCGATTTGGGATTATACATTCTTTTCCACAAGATGTTGTGCTGAACGGGCTAGGCGTCACAAGGTATTGACGCGGATCAGCCAGAGTCGTAAGTTCGATGCGTTCGGGAACGCGCACCGGCCGCCTTGCGCCAGCCCTTCGGAATGCGGTTTTCCGGGGGGTGGGCCACGTCGCCGACCGGCGCGTCAATGACAGAGAGACTTGCGTATCGGAGGCGACGGTCGTCGCCCGGCTGCGCGCGTCCGCGTCTTTTCGCGCAGGTAGGCGCTTCAGGAACGCGGGGCGGCGCCCCGCGGTCGAGGATAGGGCAGGGGCGGGCGCCGGGGGGCGGCTCGCTCCCAGAGGATCGAGGACGAGAACCATGAAAATCGAGCGGCGCTATACCGAGGCGGGCGCTTCGCCCTACGACCGGATCGCCTTCGCGACCACCCGGAGCGAGATCCGCAATCCGGACGGCTCGGTCGTCTTCGCCCTCGACAATATCGAGGTCCCCGCCGCCTGGAGCCAGGTGGCGGCCGACGTGCTCGCCCAGAAATATTTCCGCAAGGCGGGAGTCCCGGCGTGCCTGAAACGGATCGAGGAGCCCGGCGTCCCGTCGTTCCTGTGGCGCTCCGTCCCCGACGAGGAGGCGCTCGAGGCTCTGCCCAAAGCCGAACGCACGGGCTCGGAGATCTCGGCGAAGCAGGTGTTCGACCGGCTCGCCGGCGCCTGGGCCTATTGGGGCTGGAAGGCCGGCGTGTTCGAGGGCGAGGCCGACGCCGCCGCCTATTGGGACGAGATGCGCTTCATGCTGGCGCGCCAGATCGCCGCGCCCAACTCGCCGCAATGGTTCAACACCGGCCTTCACTGGGCTTATGGCGTCGACGGGCCGAGCCAGGGCCACTATTACATCGACTTCGAGACGGGCAAGCTCGTCAAATCGAAGTCGGCCTACGAGCATCCCCAGCCGCACGCCTGCTTCATCCAGTCGGTCGCCGACGACCTCGTCAACGAGGGCGGCATCATGGATCTGTGGGTGCGCGAGGCGCGGCTGTTCAAATACGGCTCCGGCACCGGCTCGAATTTCTCGGCGCTGCGCGGCGAGAACGAGAAGCTGTCCGGAGGCGGCCGGTCCTCGGGCCTCATGTCCTTCCTCAAGATCGGCGACAGGGCTGCTGGCGCGATCAAGTCGGGCGGCACCACCCGGCGCGCGGCCAAAATGGTGGTCGTGGACGTCGACCACCCCGACATCGAATCCTACATCGACTGGAAGGTGAAGGAGGAGCAGAAGGTCGCCGCCCTCGCCGCCGGCTCCAAGGTCGTCCGGCGGCATTTGAAGGCGATCCTGAAGGCCTGCGTCAACTGCCAGGGCTCGGGCGACGACTGCTTCGACGTCGAGAAGAACCCGGCGCTGAAGCGCGAGGTGAAGCTCGCCCGCAAGGACGACGTGCCGGACGGCATCATCAAGCGCGTCATCCAGTATGCGAAGCAAGGCTACACGAGCCTAGAGTTCGACGTCTACGACACCGACTGGCAGTCCGAGGCCTATCTCACCGTCTCCGGCCAGAACTCGAACAATTCCGTGCGCGTCACCGACGCCTTCCTGCACGCGGTCGAAGCGGACTCCGACTGGAATCTCACATGGCGGCTGAACGGCAAGACCGCCAAGACGCTGAAGGCCCGCGAGATTTGGGAGAAGATCGGCTACGCCGCCTGGGCCTCGGCCGATCCGGGCGTGCAGTATCATACGACGATCAACGACTGGCACACCTGCCCGGCTTCGGGGCCGATCAGGGCCTCGAACCCGTGCTCGGAATATCTGTTCTTGGACGACACGGCCTGCAATCTGGCGTCGCTGAACCTGTTGCAGTTCTTGAACTCCGAGACCAAAGTCTTCGATATCGTCGCCTACGAGCACGCGGTCAAACTCTGGACGCTGACGCTCGAAATCTCCGTCGCGATGGCGCAGTTCCCCTCGAAGGAGATCGCGCGCCTCTCCTACGCGTACCGCACCCTGGGCCTCGGCTACGCCAACATCGGCGGGCTTCTGATGTCCTCCGGCATCCCCTACGACTCGGACGAGGGCCGGGCGATCTGCGGCGCGCTTTCCGCCGTCATGACCGGCCGCGCCTACGCGACCTCGGCGGAGCTCGCCGCGAAAAACGGCGCCTTCCCCGGCTACGAGCCGAACGCCGACTCCATGCTGCGCGTCATCCGCAATCACAAGCGCGCCGCCGACGGCGAGGTTTCCGGCTACGAGAGCCTGTCGGTCGCCCCGACTGCGCTCGACCACGCCTCGCTCGCCAAAGCCGGCCCCGCCTTCGCTCCTCTCGGCGAAGCGGCGCGCGCCGCCTGGAGCGCGGCGCTGACGCTCGGTCAGCAGCACGGCTACCGCAACGCCCAGGTTTCCGTCGTCGCCCCGACCGGCACCATCGGCCTCGTCATGGACTGCGACACCACCGGCATCGAGCCCGACTTCGCGCTGGTGAAGTTCAAGAAGCTGGCGGGCGGCGGCTATTTCAAGATCATCAACCGCGGCGTGACCGACGCGCTGCGCGCGCTCGGCTACGACGAGAAGCGGATCGGGGACATCGTCGCCTGGGCCGTCGGCCGGGCGACGCTCGTGAACGCGCCCGGCGTCAACCATGCCGCGTTGCGCGCCCGGGGCCTGCCCGAGGCGGCGATCGACACGGTCGAGGGGGCGCTGAAAGGCGCCTTCGACATCCGCTTCGTGTTCAACAAGTGGACGCTCGGGGCCGAGACGCTGAGCGGGGCGCTGAAAATCCCGCCCGAGCGCTACGAGGCGCCGGGATTCGACCTGCTCTCGGCGCTCGGCTTCTCCAGGGCCGAGATCGAGGCCGCGAACGTTTTCGCCTGCGGCGCCATGACCCTGGAGGGCGCGCCGCATCTCAAGCTGGAACATTATCCGGTGTTCGACTGCGCCAATCCGTGCGGGCGCACCGGAAAGCGCTATCTCTCGGTCGAGAGCCACATCCGCATGATGGCGGCGGCGCAGCCCTTCATTTCGGGCGCCATCTCCAAGACCATCAACATGCCCAACGACGCCACCGTCGAGGACTGCAAGGACGCCTACATGCTGAGCTGGCGGCTCGCCTTGAAGGCGAACGCGCTCTACCGCGACGGCTCGAAACTGTCGCAGCCGCTGAACAGCCAGCTCGTCGAGAGCGACGACGAGGAGGAGGAGGCGCTGGAAACCCTGCTCGCCGCCGCCGCCCCGGCGCGCGCCGCGCAGGTGGCGGAAAAGATCGTCGAACGGGTGATCGAGCGGGTCGAGCGCTTCCGCGAGCGCGAGAAGCTGCCCGATCGCCGCAAGGGCTACACCCAGAAGGCGGTGGTCGGCGGCCACAAGGTCTATCTGCGCACCGGCGAGTACCAGGACGGCCGGATCGGCGAGATCTTCATCGACATGCACAAGGAGGGCGCGGCCTTCCGGTCGCTCATGAACAACTTCGCCATCGCGATCTCGATCGGCCTCCAATACGGCGTGCCGCTGGACGAGTTTGTCGAGGCCTTCACCTTCACCCGCTTCGAGCCGGCCGGGCTGGTGCAGGGCAACGACGCGATCAAGAACGCGACCTCGATCCTCGACTACATTTTTCGTGAGCTGGCGATCTCCTATCTCGGCCGCAACGACCTCGCCCATGTGGCCCCCGAGGATATCGGAAACACTGTGCTCGGCGGCGGAGTCGGCCAGGACAAGGGGCCGAGCGCCGGCCCCGGCGCGGCGGCGGTGATCTCCAACGGCCTCGTGCGCGGCAGGCCCGGCGACAAGCTGATGCTGGTGCGCGGGGTCACGGGCGGCGAAGCGCCGACGGTGCGGGTGTCGAGCGGGGCAGGGGCTGCGGGATACGTGCAGGGCGCGACGGCGCTGAAGGGCGAGCTTTCCGAACCCGCGCCGCTGACGATGGGGGGCGTGGAGTTTTTGCCCGCGCGCGAGGCCGTCGCCGACAAGCGGGCGGAGGCGCGGATGAAGGGCTACGTGGGCGAAGCGTGCCCGGAGTGCGGGAATTTCACCATGGTGCGGAACGGGACGTGCCTCAAGTGCGACACCTGCGGGAGCACGACGGGGTGTAGTTGAGCCTTTGTGGTTGAGAACCCGTCTTGCCGACTGTCCTCAGACGGGACGGCTTTCGCTTCGCCTTCTTCTCCGATGAAGGCAGCCCGCGCGAGCCGCCACATGTTCACGTCAGCGGCGGCGGGAACGAAGCCAAGATCTGGCTCGAACCCGACATTGCCGTCGCCGAGAATTACGGGTTTAATGCCCCGGAATTGAACCGACTGGTTTGGATCGTTCGCGAGGAGCGTGAACGCTTCCTGAGGGCGTGGCATGAGCATTTCCGCTAAGTCCGTACGCTTTGACGAGTTTTCCATGTGGGTCGAGCTGAGCGACGGCCGCACGATCGGCGTCCCCTTCGCCTGGTTTCCTCGCCTGCTTTACGCCACGCCCGAGCAGCGCGAACGCGTCGAGATCGGCCGCATGGGGCTGCACTGGGAAGAGCTGGACGAGGACATCAGCATCGCCGGATTGCTGGCGGGGCGAGGGGACCGGACGCGCTGGGGGAGACGGGAGAGAAAACGGGCCGAACAGGCGGCCTCGAAGGCCGCTCGGGGCGCGGCGTAGCGGCCCTCGCAGGCGGGCGAAGGATTACGGATTACGGGATTACGGTGACGGTGCGTTCAATTCGCCACCAACTTGACGCCGGCAAGGAGTTTCCTTACCAGCGATCGACGCCTGGAGCGTCCGCATGATCACCAGCAAACTCACCAGCAAGGCTCAGACAACCA
>CAIZGR010000035.1 GCA_903932535.1 uncultured Hyphomicrobiales bacterium
CATTGAAAACGATGTCGGAGGCAGACCCCGACGAAGCGTTGATCAGAATGCCGTTGCCGCTTCCCGTCGCGGAACTGGCCCACAAACCATTCCATATTCCGCCCACGGAACCGCCTGTAGGCTCGATGTTCAACCCGGCAAGGCCTCCGGTCGAGGAATCCCATCCGTCCGAAGTCGAAAACCGACTTACATTTTGGCTTGTACCGGGAACATCAGACTCGCCGGTTCCGTTATTTATGCCCTGCGCTTCAAACGTCACGCATCCGCCGCAATTGTAAATAAGAAGCCCAGTTCCATTATAGGAAATATCGCTATTGTATACAAAGACATTTTGAGGAAACCACTTATTATAATTAGACGAGGTATCCCCAACTTGAATTCCAGCAACTGTATTACTGTTAAAAAAAGAATTTGTTATAAAAGTGTTGTAATCAACGTTACCAGACCCGTTGTATTGACCAGACGCAAGAAATCCTTGGTACATTCTTTCAATGTCAATATCGTTAAAAGTGCAGCGATTGGTAGCATATTTGTGAATGCCCCATCCGCCGGATCGCGTAACGCCCGCCGCCGGCTGCATCGTAAAGCCGGAGAAGTTGCAAAACTGAATGTAGCTCGCGGCGGTGGACGAATTGACGGTGATCACGTCGCCGGACGCAAAATTCACCGCCAGCACAGTCTGGCCCGAGCCCGTTCCGCGCACAGAAATGTTCGAAAAAGTCTCATTGAAGCCGGTCGTAAGGTCGCAAGGCTGCGCGACGGTGCCCTTGATAAAAACCGTGCCGCCAGTGCTGGAAAGAGAGTTGATGGCCGTCTGGATCAACCCGGAGTCGCCGGAGGTATTCAGGCACGTTACATAGACATATGGGCCGGAGCCCGCTCCGCACGCGGCGCCCGCGTCGGCGATGCCCGGCCCCCACTTGAGGCAATCGCCCGTAGTGTAGGTTGCGCTCGCGAGCGTCGGTAGCCCGTTTTGCGTGTTGACCGCTATGGCCGCCGCCGTCAGCACACCCGTTCCAGTCGTGACGGTCGAGGGGGCCAAGCCGGGGCCGCCGCCAACCATCAGATTGTTCGCCGCCAACACGGCAGACGCCGCCAGCGTAGTATTTGAGGAAAAATACGGAATGCCGCCCGAATTGCCGTTTGCGACGGTCTGCGGAAAGCTGATCGAGCCGCCGCATGGAGCGCCGTAATCAGCGAGGCCGCCGCCGGTCTGCCACTTCACGCAATCGCCATTCGAGGGCGCGCTTACGAGAATAGGAATGCCGTTGGCGGCGTTGATCGTATTCCCGAGCGCGGTGGCGACGTTAGGCCCCAGCGTGACCGAAGGCGCAATACCGGGGAACGTGTAGACAGCGTGAACGAGATCGCCAGGGGAAACGTGAAACCCGGAGTTGGTAAAGCTCCACGTCACCGCTGTCCCGCTCATGGCGCAGGGGGGCGAGCCGCCAAGGCAATTGTAGGTCACCCCATTTACGATCAGTTCGGCAAACGGCCCAGATGCGGTTTGCGACAACGGCGCCAGCGTGTCGGTAGCCGAAACCGTGAGAATGTCGTCTTGGAAATTGAGGCCCGCGCCGCTGCCCCCGCTGCCGCCCGTTCCGCAAGCCGCGCCGGCGTCGGAAATCCCCGGCCCCCATTTCAGGCAATCGCCGGTCGTGGGAGAACCAACGACGGTCGGAAGGCCGCCCGCCGAATTGACGGGAAAGGCGAAAGAGCCGAGTACGCCGGAGCCCGTGGCCGCGCCGCCGAGCGCGCCGCCCTGGTTGAACTGGATCGATCCTGTCGCGCCGCCGGGCGTGCCGCCGCCCCCGCCGCCCGTCGTCTCATTGTAGGCTTGTGCCGTGGAAACGACGCCGAACAGCCCGACAATGGCGACGCAAAACAGGGCGTTGAGAATGGCGCGCAGCCGCTTCATCCCGAAATGCTCCAGCTCGTGCCCCCGAGAAACGGGCGAAAGACAAGCGCCTCGTTTTGGTTTGACATGGAAATCGACGCGAGGCCGTCAATCGAACCGGGGCCGGGCGCGTTCACCGTGATGTTCGGCGTGGTCGAGCCGGTCATGTCTTTCACCACGATAGTGTCGGACTGATCGGGCCAATGCGACCAAGTTTCCAGCGTGAGCGTGATGCCAGGCGTAAGCACATGATAGGTGCCCGGCCCCTGCGTCGATTGGCTCTGCATCACCTGGACGAATTGCTTTTTCATAGCTGAAACCCATGCGCGTTGACGCAAGCGTTCGTGCTGCCGGCCCCGAATGTCGGGAACGAAACCACGATGGCGACGCCGGGGCCGGACGCCACCAGAGGCTGCGAGAATTCGACCACCAGAGGCGTGATGGAAGTCGTCGCGCCGGCCGGGATGGCGATGACGAAACTCTTGGTCCCGACCGCAAGCCCCGTGATGGTGCCGACGATGACGCTCGCCGCCGTCGCGCCCGCTCCCGTTAGCTCAAAGCCTTTGATATAGGCCGTGCGCGTGGCCGTTGGCGTCAGCGTGGCCGAAGCGGTCGCCGCCGCGACGTTGCCGCTCGACGCTCCGAGAGGCATGACGGAGGTTTCGACTACGTAGAGCGGGCTTGTTCCATCGCCGAGCATGGGGAAATCCTCAGTAGGTGCCGATAATCGGCGCTGCGTTGGCGGCGAACGCTGTGGGGGCCGTGATCGGCGAAGGGAACGTGCCGTAAGTCTGCCCCGTGAGCGTGCCGCACTTGCCGACGCCGAGCGTGACGGACAGGAAGGTGGCCGTCGCATTGTTGAACGAAGCGCCGACGAAATAGCGCGCAGGGCCTGCCGCCGCATAGGGCGCGGTGAGCGGGATGCTTTGCAACACATTTGTGCCGCTTTGCGCCGTTGAGGCGGTTTGCGCCAAAAGGTTGCCCGCCGTGTCGTACAGCGTCAGCGTGACGTTGCCGGCCGCCGTGCCGCCGTTCAGAAGCGCCAAGCCGGTGATGGTCGCATTCACCGGAATGAACACTTCGGCCAGATATTCGGTGGTGACGCTGGCCGTAACCGAAGTGCCGGACGAACCTGTCTGCGGCACGTAGTTCAGGGAAAAGTAGCTTGTGACCGGCGCTGCGTTGTTCACGCTGTTGATGCCGTCGCGGTTATTGTCGATGCGGTCTGCAAGAGCCGGGGGGAAGCCCAGACCCGTGAGATTTTGTGCGGTGGCGGACATTCACTTATCCTTTGTCTGGAGTTGAGGGTTTGTTGGCGGCCTGCACGGCGTGCTCGAACCGCATGGCTTCGATTTGGGCTTTCATCTGCTGAGAAGCGGCTTCGTTGCGGGCCTTTTGATCGGCGAGGCCGGCCTGCATCTGCCCCTGTTGCATCGTGTGGGCGTGATCCATCATCGCTGTCCGGGTTTCGAGCGCCACTTCCTGTTGCCGCGCCTGCGCTTCCATCTGCGCCGTGCGCGCATCGATCTGCGCTTTCATGATCTCGGCTTGGCCCTTTTCCTTCGCGACCTGAGCCTTGATCAGTTCATCCGGCGACGGCTGCGGCGGACCCTTCGGAATGCCGGCGGCTTCCTCGAATTTCTCCACCGTCTCTTCGATGACGTTTTCCAGCGTGCGACCGACGCGGAACGCACGCACGCCGAACAACATCAGCTCGCCGGCCAGTTTCGCCATGAACGGCTGCGCGGTGACAATCGGCCCCCAGGTTTCCACGAGCTTCGTGATGCCTTGGATCAGCTCGGCACGGTCCTGCTTTTCCTGCGCTTCGTCGCCGGACACGGTGCTGTCGGTTTCGATGTCGATGCGAAAGCGGCGGTGCGCGTTGTCGCGGAGAAGCCGCATCACGGCGTCAATCGTCACCGGCGGCTGCGAGGGCATCGACATTGCCGACCCCCCTGGAGGCTGGGGCGGCATGGCGCCCATCGGAGGCGCGGGCTGCTGCTGCGGAGCGGGGCCGGCCATCATGGCTCAAACCCCTGCGCGATCTCATAGAGATCAGAGGCAATCGCGATGTAACGTTCCCACGCGGGAGAAGCGACGCCAGGAATGACGAAACCTTGCCGCACGCGATAGGGCTCGCCGCGATACACCATCACGTCCGGCTCGATGCCGTCGATCTCGCGTACCAAGGCTTTCGCCATTTCGACAACGCGGGGCTCTAGATTGTGCGTCATGGCGGCGGCCCTCGAAAGGACCAGCCGTTTTCATGAACATCCTTCGCGACACGGACTGCGCGCGCAAAGTCGGCGAAGGGGCCGGCGTACCAATAACGCCCTTTCGTCGTGCGGGCGCTCGCGACGTACCACCAGCCATATCGGACGAAGATGTGCGGCATTATCGCGCCATCCCCTGCGGCTGCGGAGCGGATTGCGGAGGCGGCGGAGCGCCGGGAGGCGCGCCCATGGGCGGGCCCCCGTTGTGACCTAGCATCGGCGCTTGCTGCTGTTGCGCCGCCATCTGCTGCTGCGCCTGCAAGCGAGCCTGCACGGCCGCTTCGATCTGCTGCTGCATCACTTCCGCGTCGGTCGGCAGTGGCATGTTCGCCATCGACATGATCGTGTCAGGCTGGAAATGGTTGCAGATCACCTCCGCCACAAGCCGCGTCACGTCGCGACAGAAGCGGGCCAATTCCTGCTGGCGCTCCCGAATGCGAAGCGAGCCGTAGTTGCCTTTGAGCGTCTGCGCCGTCGCCGTCTCGCGCGCGTCGCCATCGCCCCGCATGATGTCGGCAATGCCATAGATCTGGTTCACGTCGTCAATGAGTTGCTTGCGAAGCTCGACGCAGGCTTTCAGGACTTCCGCGACTTCCTGCACCGGCATGAACACGACCGGGACGCCCTTAGACCCGCCCTTGCTGGCGAAGTTGTCCCAGCCGTAGACGGCGATCATCTTGTTTTCGACGCCCGGCGTCACGGCGCGCTCGACTTCCGGGACGCCCTCGCCCTTGGGCCCCCCAGGATAAAAACCGACGATTTTCAGGCTGTCCTGTAGCGAGGCGATGCGCGCCGTGAGGGCGTTTATCTCCTCTGCCTGGTCCTGATAGAACACGTAGTCGGCGCGCGGCGCCAGCGTGTCGCTTGTCATTGTCCCATAGGCCGGGCGAGGGCACGGGAAGAAATGCTCGAACTTGAGATAGGGCTTGTCTTCCTCCAGCACGTCGGGATAGCCGGGCGAAACCCACAGCACCGCGTTCGAGGCTTTGTCCCAAATCTCCCAGATCGTCGCCTTGCGGTCTTCCTCGCCTTGGGCCTCGTCTGGATCGCCCGATTTTTCCCGGCCCGCGCGGCTCTCGGCGCTCGCGTCAAGCTGTATCTCGTTGCCCAGCTTGTCGCCGAACCTGCGGACCAGCTTTTCGCGCGTCAGATAGGATCGGAACCCGACGACCTCGACTTCTTCCCACGTCCGCGCGGGATTGGTCACGAAGTCTTCGGGATGGACGTATTCGAGCTTCACGCGCTCGAATGTCAGCACTTCGCTAGGACCATCCTCGCCAGCGTCCTGCGCCTCGCGCTCGATCTCTAGCGTTTCGGCTTGCGGGCCCTCGACGTCCGCGCCGTCGAGCGTGTCGTCATCGAGGTCAGCCTCCTCCATGACAGGCTCATAGACGACGCGCGCGACGCCGCGAGCCTCCAGCAGAAAGTCATCGCGAACCTTGCAGAAAACCGCATCGTAGTTTTCGGCCTCAAACGTGAAATTGCAGCAGCGCTCCAGCATGATGCCGGCGACGCGAGCCGAACTGTCCTTATCGCGGAAACGCCGGGAAATGTCGGCCTTGGGCGGCTTGGCGTAAGTCGCGCCCTTCATGGTCTGCATGTTCGACCAGAGAAGCGCGTATTTGCGCGAGCGCGTGCCGATGGAGTTTTCGTAACGGTAGAGATCGCGAATTTTCTGGCAGGACTCGCGCCACTTTTTCATCGCCGTTGTGTCTTGCCAACGGCGTATCTTCGCGATCCACTCGTTTTCCACGAGTTCGCCGGGGGCGTTCGATTTCGCCCTGGTGGCGGGGCGACGGCTCAAGTGCGCGGGGAATTGCCGATGGCGTCAAGCGCCGCCTTCGCGCTGCGGTGCGCCTCGGCAAGCGCATTCGCCAGCTCATCCTCCAGTTCGAGGATTTCGCGGGCCTTCGCCTTGATGTCGGCGAGGATGGCCTTTGCGGTGCGCGGGCCTAGCGCATTGCCGATTGCCCGGTTGACGGCGGCAAAGCCGATGCCACCCGTCTGCTGGGCCGTAAGATCGTTCAGCTTCGCCTGATTATCCATTCGGCCCTCGGAGCGCTAGACACGCCCCTCTCTCGACGGGGCCGTGTCGTCCAAATCATGCAATTCCGCATACGTTAATTGACCCAAACCCTTGCTGATTTCTTGCGGCTTTTTGTTTTCCACATTGATTTGTTCGCGCCAGCCCATCGACAGATAACGAAGCGCGTCGGCGGGGTGAGACGCCCAATCATGGCGCGGCGCGTCGAGAAAGGTTTTCTTCTTTTCATCGTAGTCGGCGCGATACTGGCGAACGGCTTCGATCCCCGGCCCAGTCGTGGCGAGGTTGAACCACATGCGCGGGAACGTGAGCCGCGTCGCGTTAATGCCGTCCATCACCTTGTGGTCGGCGACCACCTTGGGATTGCGCCCGCATCGTATGAGCGTTTCCACGCGCGTGCGGCCGGTGGACAGCTCCGGGGCCTTGGCGTCGTGAGGCACAAAGTCCGTTCCCATGTAGCCGCGATCCGTGAGCGTCTGCGACATGCGCTCTATGGTCGCGCTGTAATCCTCGATAAAGTCGATGACTCGGATTTCCTGCCCCACGATCTGGAAGCACCAGACGGGCATATTCTGCCCTTTGCCCAAATCCCATGCCGAATGGACCGGATAACCCTCAGCGCGCGGGACAACGCCGATACGGCCCTCGCGTTCGGCCTCTGCGATCTCGCGTCCGTAATAGGCGCCCTTGATCGCCGCATCGAAACTGCACTCGAATTCCTGCTCGAATTCCTCCGGCGTCATGTCGCGGCGCGCGGCGGCGAGTTCGCTCGCCGAGATGATGCCCGTGCGGCTCGCCGGCAGAAAGAACCGAAACCACTCTGGATCGTTGGCCGCCTTTTCGTAGATGTCGAAAAAAGCATTTCGGCCCTTCGGCGTGCCGATGAAGGTTGCGCCTCCCTTGTAGTCGGCCAGCATGGGCCGGATGATCAGCGGCCAGATCGAGGGGGCCATGTCCGCGTATTCGTCCAGGATGACGTGATCCAGATAGCCGCCGCGAAGCCTATCAGCATTGTCCGCGCCATAGATGCGCACCCGCGCGCCGAACGGGCGAAGCTCGACGTACAGCTCGCTCTCATTCGGCGGCTTAAGTAGCAGCGGCGCGGCGAAGTGCTTGAGATAGCTCCATGCCGTGTCTTTGGCCTGATTTAGAAACGGCGCCACATAGACGTAGCGGCCAGGCGCGGCCCCTTGGCGGGTGTTGAGCGCGGCGAGCTTGATTAGCTCGTTGACGCAGGCGACGGTCTTCCCGCACCGTCTGTGGGCCACGCCGACGCCATAGCGTTGCGTGCGCATGTGGAAGGGGACGAAGACCCTACGGGGAGCGTAGGGGATGGTAATTGTCATTGCGGCGGCAGCCATGTGAACGTGTTCGCGATAGGCACGCCCTCCGGATCGCCGCCGACCTGGAGCGGGATAACGCGCCCGAGCAAAGACGCGAACGCGGACGAGTTCGTAACGGCGAGGTTCGAGAGATAGCCTACCGCGCCTTCTTTTCCGCCCGCCTTGTCCAGAGCCTCTAGGATGGCCGTGCGCAGGTCCGCGAGGCGTTGTGCGGGGAACCTATTGGGCGTCCCTTTCTTGCGGCCTCCACGACGTTCTCCGGGCCGGGAACCCTTAGGCATTGCTATTACCGCTATTCATTTGCTTTCCTCTGCTAAATTTGTGGTCGGAGGATCGGGAAAGGGGCACCAGTGGGTCGGGTCGAGAATGTATTCCCACACCCACCATCCACCGCCGTCGCCATCACATTGAAAATATGCAACGGTCATACCTGTCGAGTTGCAAGTCGCCGCCGAAACCGCGTTAAAGCCCAAGATTTCGCGGCCGTCCCTCGGCGCTGTCTCAATCGGCTGCCAATCGCCCATCGTCATTCCTTCCAAGGCCAGTGCCTACCCGGCCTATGCTGCCCGTAGTCGGGCGCTTCACGAGGCGGGGCGTCCATTGCCTCTACAGCGGCGTCGAGGGCCACCAGCCATAGGCGCAGGGGCGCGAGGGCTAGGGCGAAACACAATCTAAACACGGGCAGCCTCCACCGTTCCAATTGAAAATCCGACGCCCCAAGTGGCCAACACGTTCATCCCGAACGGGCGAAGCTTGCGACGAATTCGGCAGGCGTGGACGTAAAGCGACCGCTGCACCGTCTCCGGGTCTCTCCCGAGCCATACGGCTTCAATGATGGCGTCATAAGGCACGACGCGGCCGGACGCGCGCAGAAGCACGTCAGTGACACGCGCTTCCGTGCGTGAGAGGCGCCAAGCGGGCGGGAGATTGGTGCCGAGGTTTTCCAGCATGTTTTCGAAGTAAGCGACGCGGGCCGAAAGGCCTTCGACCTGTTCGCGTAGCTTGGCGTTTTCGAGAACCAGCTCGTTCACGAAGCGATCCTCTCAGCGGGGAAATACCAGCGGCCATTTGTCACGGCGCCGCGCTTTCCAAAATGCCGGCCATGTGCTCGCGCCACTTTGCGGCGAACTGCTTGCGGCGCTCGGCTTCCTCGGTGGTGATCTCGCTCGGCCTGTCGCGCTCGGCTTCACGCTGCTGGCGTAACCGGCGCTCGGCGTCGTAAAGCGGCTTCATGCGGGCTTCGCAGGCCTGCGTAACCTCGAATACCGTGGGAAGGAACTGCGACTTGGACGGAAGGCCGCCGCGCGGGTCTACAACCGCCCACACCACGCTTTCGGGATAGCGCGCCAGTACAGCGGTAATCGCGCGGGCGTAGATTTCTCCGTCTTCGGCGTCACCTCGCCGATAACAGCCGAGCAGGACGCGGAGCGCCTTCGCTACGATCTTCGGAGAACATGTCTCCGTGAGTTCCGTTGATCCGTTCATCTAGCAACCTCGCGAAGTCTTGGACTGAGGGTTTTCCGTTGCGCCCCAATGGCAACGCTCGCGGCCCATCGCGGGCGGCAGATCGCAGGATTTTCGGCGCGACTTCGGTGACGCGGTTCTGAAACGTCCTGTCCCAACTGACCTTTCGGGCCTTCTGTCCAGCCTCGGAAAGCCAGTAGTTTTTGAATTCGGTGATCACGGTTTCGGTCTGATCGCGGTTCAAGCCGGCGACGGCGGCGACTTGCCACGAAGCATCCGAAGGCCTCCAATCCTCAGCCAAACGCTTGCCTCGCGCCTGCGGTTCTTCGATCCGGGAGGGGGACAGGAAGGGGGTTTGATTATTATCTTTGGGGGAAACCTCGGGGGGAACCGGCTGTGACAGTGACGCGTCACGCGTTACGTCACCCGTGACGGTTTGAGCCTCTTTCTTGCGCGCGCGATACCGGGCTTGGCGCTCGGCGGCGGGCGAACGCGCGTCTCCATCGCAATAGGCGAGCGCAGCCACGCCGATCTGCTCGGCGCTGCAACCGGCAGCCTTCATCGAAGCGATAAGGCGAGCGATGCTCACGCGCGAGACGCCTTCCATTCGAGATAAGCCGCTTCACGCTCGGCGATAAACGCCAGCTCGACGCCGATCTGTCGGATTTCGTCCAGGCGCGCGCGCTGCTCGATAAACCACTCTGGCGGGCGGCCATCGCGCCATGTGTGGGAATGCTTCTCGGCGTGTTCGATGGCGTGCCGGCGGCCTAAATAGAGGGCGCGCGCGGCGTCTCGGAGCTGGGCGAAGGTCAAGCTCACAGCGTCTTCCCCAACGTGCGGGCGATGGCGATGAGATCGGCGACAAGATCGGGGTCGGGGCTCGTCGAGAAAGCCTCGCTGTCAATCTTGGTAATCGCGTGAAGCGCGGTCGTGTGATCGCGACCGCCGAAAGCTCGCGCGATCTCGGGGAGCGAGCGCTTTGCCAGCC
>CAIZGR010000036.1 GCA_903932535.1 uncultured Hyphomicrobiales bacterium
AGAGATCCTGATCGTGACAACCGCATCCGGTCGCGGCGTATGGCGTCGTGCGGTCGCGGAAGGCATTGGACGTAATTCTACGGTCGTCGGCGCTGACAAAAACGACGAGAGTGTCAAGATCGTGTCGTGGGATCAAATCAGGCAGGCAAAGGTTTACGCGCACTTAATCAACCAACATTTCGACTTAGTCATAGCTGATGAGTCGCATCGGGCGGGCAATCCTGACACGAAGACCACTCAGGCGATTTACGGACGTTTTGATAAGCACGGCAGGAGATGCACGTACGGTTTAGCGACAGACGCTCCTTACGTTTGGCACCTGTCGGGAACGCCGGCGCCGCACGACTTGGGCCAGCTTTGGCCGATGCTCCGTTCGTCGGCGCCGCACTTGCTCGCCGCCAACGACGAGAAAGGCTGGCCCGACGTTCTGTCATTCGACGCTTTCCGCAACCGCTACTGCGTGATGCGCCCTAAGAAGCTGTCGGCGTGGCGCACGATCATGGTCGTCATGGGCGGCAAGAACGAGGCTGAGCTGCGGGAACGGATCGGAGATTGGATGCTGCGGCGAACCCAGAAGGACGTCGGCATCCGGCCGCCGGTGCAGGAACTGATGCCGCTGATCGTCTCGCCGGCCCAGCGCCGCGAACTGGTCGCCGACGTGCAGACGCGCGAGATCATCGAAGCGATCGAGAACGGCGACACGCGCGAACTCGAAATGGAACTCGGGCCGCTGCGGCGCATCACCGGGCGCATCAAAGCCGAGGCGGTCATCGTCGCGGCGAAGGAATGGTTGGAAGACAACGCTGGCGACAAGCTGGTGCTGGCCTACTACCACCGCGAGGTCGGCGATCTGCTGATGGCCGGACTGCACGAGTTCGTCCCGATGCGGATCGACGGCTCGACCGGCGGCGCGTTCCGCGAAGTCGCGCAGCAGCGGTTCTCGACCGACCCGACGGTGCGAGTGTTCCTGGCGCAGATCGACGCGGCCGGCGAGGCTATCGACCTGTCGGCGGCGCCGGAGCTATGGTTCGTCGAGTCCGTCTTCAGTCCGAAGTCCATGAAGCAGATGGCGTCGCGTATCTCGAACGTGTCGCAGACGAAGAACACGTTTGTTCGTGTTTGTTACCTCGACGGGAGCATAGATGAGGCGATTCAAGCGTCTTTATTGCGCCTCTGGGCGAGCATCCGAGAGGTTGTGCGATGAAAGATAGGATCGTACGCACATACGTCGCAAGCGTCGCGCTCATCTACATCCTACTCTTCGCGGCGTTTCTTTACGCCTATTTCCACTAACCGGAGAACAACCAAAATGGCAAAGATTACAATCGAACTCGACACGAACGAAGCGGGCTCCTTGTCGCTAGACAACGCTTTAGCGCACATCGGGTTCATCCGAAGACACCAGAGAATCATGGTTGTGGACGCGGGCGCTTCGTCCGACGCCTACGACCCGAACGCCTACAAGGCGCCGGCAGGCTCGACCAACGTCGTGTTCAGAGACGGCTATGCGGTGAAAGGCGACGACGGCGCGCTTGCTGGAGCGTCTGCAGCCGCGGAACGTATAGTGGCCGATGCAGACGCTAACGGCGTAGACCTCGGGCCTTCGCCGGTTCTCGTTACGATTCCGGCGCTCACCGACATGGACGGCGACCGCAAGCGCGGCGAGGCGGCCCCCGGCCACCGGCGCCGGACGAACGCGCAGATCAAAGACGACGAACTGTGGCTGGAGCAGAAGGCGCGCGCCGAGGCGGCCTTGAAGGCGATGGACGCGGGCGTTCACGACCACGTCGAGCCGGCGACTATCGAAGAACTGCAGCGCGCTTTGGCGGTTTCGACCGGCGAGGAGCGCATCAACCCCGAGGACGCTGCGGACGAAGCCGCCGAGACCGCCGCACGCCCCGCGGGGCCGCCGACGCTGGAAGACCTGCGGGCCGTCGTCGCGCTCTACATTGACAAGTTCGGCCACGCCGCGTCCGTGAAGAACATGAAGACGATCATCGGCTGCGCCGTCGCCGAATGCCCGGCCGCCGAGATCCCGAACGCCATCGCTAAGGTTCGGCTGGCGCTGGACGGGTCGGTGACGATCACGCCGGTCAATCCGGCGACCGGCAGACCGTCGGCGGAGCCCGAGACCGCCGAGCTGTTCGGCGATAAGCCTGCGGCGCCGGTGACGGCGACGAAGGCCGACGTGGTCGCGGCGCTGATGGCCTACGCCGC
>CAIZGR010000037.1 GCA_903932535.1 uncultured Hyphomicrobiales bacterium
CTCATTCACCCCCGCCACGCCGAGATGGCGGAGCACATCCGCGCGACCCACGCGGTGCGCCTGGGGCTCAGGCAGATCCTCGGCGTCAAGGAGGACGATATGCTGAAGCTCGTCGAGCGGCGCGGCGAGGGTTACGATTCGGTGCGCGATCTCTGGTTGCGCAGCGGCCTTTCGGCTCCCGTGCTGGAAAAGCTCGCCGACGCCGACGCCTTCCGCTCCATCGGCCTCGACCGGCGCGAGGCTCTATGGGCGGTGCGCGGGCTCGATCGGGTCGGCGACCAGGACGCGCTGCCGCTGTTCGCCGCCTCGAGGCCCTCGCGCGACGCCGAGCCGGACGCGAAACTGCCGCCGATGCCGCTCGGCGCGCATGTGGTCGAGGACTATCGCCGCCTGTCGCTGTCGCTCAAGGCGCACCCGACCTCGTTCCTGCGCGGGCGGCTTTCTGCACGCGGCATGGTGCGTTCGGACGCGCTCGCCTCGAGCCGGAGCGGCGAGCGCGTCGCCGTCGCGGGCCTCGTGCTGGTGCGCCAGCGGCCCGGCACCGCCAAGGGCGTCATCTTCATGACGCTCGAGGACGAGGCCGGCGTCGCCAACGTCATCGTCTGGCCGAAGGCCTTCGAGCGGCTGCGCGCGATCGTGCTCGGCGCCCGCTTCGTCGCCGTGAGTGGAAAATTGCAGAACGAGCAGGGCGTCATCCACGTCGTCGCCGAGCGCATGGAGGACCTCACGCCGATGCTCGGGCTCCTGTCGGAAGCAGGCCGGACGATCGAGACGCGCGCCCGGGCCGACGAGGTCCGCCGGCCCCAGATGACCATCGCGCAGAAGCGCCAGGGCAATCGTTTCGCCAAGCCCCCGCGGCTCGACGATCCCCTCGCCCCGCCGAGCCTGCCCCTGGAAACCGCCGAGGTCCGCAAGGCGATGCCGGGGGGGCGGAATTTCCAGTGACGGCGCGCCGGGAGACCGGCAAGGAGCATCCGGCGGAAGCCCGCCACGAAGCGCTCCGAATTTCTCGGATGGACGCCGCGGCCTTCGTCGTCTACGTCCTAACACTCCGTAAATTCGGGCTACACGACCATCTGCGCATAGAACGTCGTACATTCCCGACCTACATTCCCGCTCGGGGGCTGGAGGCATGAGCATGGGCAAGCGCGCGAAGGCGCTGGCGACGGCTGGGTTAATGATGGTGTTGGGTTGCCCGGCGAACGGGATGGCGTCAGACGCAAAGGACCAGTCTCGCGCCCGTTACGCAGCTTTCTCCTGCGAACAGTATCTCCGCAGCAACCTGAAAATACAGGAAATCTATAAGTCCTGGGTCGAGAATTATATAGATCGATTCGTCGAGACGACGCCCGACGTCGATGACGTTCTCGATCTCATGGATATCGAAGAAATGATGAGCGAAATAGCCAAAAACTGTCAATTGACGCCGTCAGCGAGATTTTCTGAAGTCGTCGCGGTTACGATATATGCCTACTACGCCACACATAAAGTCGGACCGGAGAAGTCTGGCTCTTCGCTGAATTGAACGGGCAAGCGCGGTTTACTGAGTTGGCGAGCGATGGCCAGGACCAGCCGACGCCGGTCGCCCGAGAACAGCCCCGACGTCTTCGCCTGCGGCGAGACGTCCCTTCACGCCGAGCCCCTCGCGGCGCGATAGAACAGCAATTCTCATTATGGCCGTCTGTGGTTCGGTTGCACTCGGATTCAGAGGTATGTC
>CAIZGR010000038.1 GCA_903932535.1 uncultured Hyphomicrobiales bacterium
CCGGCCCTTGGATTGTGCGCGGCGAAGTTTACGACGCCGCCGGCGATATTCAGAACCCGGAAGGGGTTGCGCCAGCCTTCGCCGGCGCGGACCAGACACAGCCGCGCGACTGGCCCTTTTTCATCCGACAAGACCGGGAACTCCTGCCTGGACAATGCCCGCTCTGGATTGCCCACGGCATCCAAGGTGAGGCTGACGCCCGCTTGATCGGTGCCGCTCCCGACCTTTTGGCAGCGCTGAAGCGCGCCAAATTCATCCTCGAAAGCCCGCTGTTCGACCGCGCATTGGCGAACGGGGGCGGCGCTCTCGACGCCATCAGCGCTGCAATCGACAAGGCCGAAGGCCGCGACCAATGAGGGCTATTGCCGCCAAGTCTCCCAAGTCTCCAGAGAAGCCCCAGGATTGGCAAAAGACCCTTTGCGCTACTACCCCAGCGCCCAAGGCCGCCAAAGCCATCTCAGCGCCCGCGCTGTTGATCTATGCCCCGGCTTCGACCTACAACCCCAAGCGCCAGCGCCGCGCGCGCAAACCCAAACTTGCCCCGCTCTCGATTCTCGCTGCGAAATTCAGGGCACGCCACCTGGAGCACATGACCAAGATTTTGGGGCGCGCGCCATGACACGCCATCGAATCCGCCGGGAATGGTTTTGCGCCGGCTGCAAAAAGTTTCACCCGATAACTCGCTGGATCGAAGGCGAGAACTTCGCTAGGTATTGGTGCGCCCATTCAATCAAGATTGGTATCAAGACCGGGCGAAACGACTTACCTTTCTGCGGCCATTCCCAGGACCGCGAGCGCCGCGCGCCCTAATCCTCGGACTGCCGCAGCACCTTCACGATCGCCGGCGCCGCCCCCACCTTGCAACAGATGAAATTGCAGTAGCGCGGCGCCCGGACTATCGCCCCATCGGGGCGCTCGTAGGCCAGAAACCGCGCATCATCATGCGCTTGAGCGCGGACCCAGCCGAATGTTTCGGGCAGGCCCCATTTGACCGAAATCCCCGCGATTTTGTCTTGATCCATCGCGCGACCTCAGAACGGCGCTTCGCTGGCGAGATTGCGCGATGGCGGGAAGACGCCCGCGCACTCCGGACCAATCGGGCTTTCCAGCGCGGCACAGACGGCGCGCTGTTGACCTTCGCGAAACGCGCGATCAGTGATTTCCCTGGCCTCGGCGGCGCGGCGCTCGGCGGCGGCTTCCATCTCCCCACGATCAGCGCCGACCATGCGCAGCGCTTTCTGCGGATCCTCGACAACCCCGCGCGCGGCGGCGCTCTGATCCGGGCGGCGACAACACGGCATCTTCAGGCTCCCAGCAAATGCGCCCACGGAATCATATCGGCGGGGTTCGGCCCTTTCGGCGCCGGCGAATTTTCTTCGCGCCGATGCTTGCGATCTTGGTCTTTCTGGGCGGCAGTTCTCGCCTCAGGACAGCTTCTGTCTCGCGAAGCGCCCGTTCTTCGGCCTGCTCGCTTCTCTCGATAATCGGCGGGATGCGGCGCACGGCGCGTCACCGGCACTTGCGCGGGGGAAGCGGCATAGACGGACTCCAACGGGAACAGGAAATTGGAAAGCGGTGTGTCACC
>CAIZGR010000039.1 GCA_903932535.1 uncultured Hyphomicrobiales bacterium
CGCGTTGTTGGCGTCATCAATGGCGATTTTGGCTGCGATGTTCGCCTCCGTCGCCTTGGCCTGAGCTGCAATCCTTTTGTCCGCTATCGTCTCTCTAGAAGCGTTCCCTGCGGCGGTCCTAGCTTCCGCCGCTTTGCGGTTGGCCTCGTCTCGTTTTACCCGGGCGGAATCCTGAAGTTCGAAGAGCTTAACTCTGTGGGCGTAGGCTTGCCGCTCCGCATCACCCTTGACGACCCCAGACTCGTCAACGACAGCGAGGCGGTTCTCGTTCCTCATGTCTTGAATGACCTTGTTCTGGTCAAAATTCTGCGTCGACGTCTTGCGTGCCTCGTCCCCGCGCGCGCGGATCGCCGCGATTTGGGGGGCGCTCTTTATCTTCGCGACGAACGCCGCAAAGTCTTCCGGAGTCGCGGTTGGGTTCGCTTCTTGGAACTCCTGTATCTGCTGAGCCATGACGCCGGACGCCCCGCCGACCTTAGACTGAGACACGTTCTCTCGGGTCCACGCCTCCTGCATCGCCGCGGCCCATTGCGACGACCCTGCGGGAGTCTTCTTCGCCGCGGCAATTTGCTGGTCCAAGGCCGGATCGTCGAGCGAGATACCGCTGCTGCGCGCGAAAATAACTCTCGCCGTGTCAGCGACCCGCTTCTTCGCCGCTCCTGCTTCGATCAGTTTTGCCGACGCGTCTTGATGCTTGTCGGCGCTCTCTTGGGCCTTGTCCACCCACTCGGCGTTTTCATGGAGCCCGAGGATCGCATTCTGGTACGTCGCGTTGATCAGGTTGATCTTCTGCATGGCGAAGTCAAGGTTCGTCTTGGCCGTCTCAAGCGCATCTTTACGGGCTTCGACCTCCATCTGCATATTATGTTGCGCGATGTCGGAATTTACCTTGAACGCATCCCGCGCCATCTCGTACCGCTTCATATCACCCTCTTTGAGGGCGTTCATGGCCGCGGCGCTGGCGCTCAAGGACGTCGCCAGGGGGGTGCGCGTCATCATGCCGAACATGATCCCGACGAGGGAAGAGATCGACCCAAAGGCCCGGGCAGGGTCGGTATCCGGCTTGGGTTCGGAGAACTGAGCCTGTGCGCGGATCGGATAGGGGGTGTCGGACTGCGCCTTCTTCAACTCCGCCGACGCCCGGTCGATCTCCGCGCGGTTCGCCCGTTGTTGAGGAGAGTCTGGCAGGAGTGAAGGCAGGAGTGAAGACCGAAGAGACTCCATCTGGCTCAAGATCGAAGGGGAGCCTCCGTCCTGCCCGCCCGGCATGTCTGCTCCGTCCTGCCCGCCCGGCATGTCTGCTCCGAGAGCGGGCTGCCGGGCGGAGAAACTTGAAGTCGCTGTGGTGTCCGGCATGTCTGCCCTCTTCAACCATCCCTTGAGGTACTTCGCCGTGTCGGGGTGCTTCGCCACGACGGCGCGGTAAAAGTCCGCCCGTTGCTGCTTGAGGGAGCCAAGGACGTCTTTCGTCTCCCCCGCCGCGTCCGCCATGGACGCGGCTTTGACGGTGGCGGCGTCCATATCGCCCGACTCCGGGACGTCGTACCCGAGACCTGCGAGTGTCCTCTGAAGGTGCCTGACCGGGACCGAGGGGCCTGCGTTCACGCCCCAGTCGAAGACGTAGGGCTGAAGGTCTGCGGGGAGTCTATTAACCCCAGGGCCTTCGTAGTACTTCTTTCGGTAGATACCCTTGGCCGCGTCCGCGTCGATGGCCTGGAGGTCCTCAAGCGTGGCCCTCGGGCCCAGGTCACTGATATTCAAGCCGTAGTTCGCCATGCCCCCGGGCGCGCGCGGGTCCGGCCCCCAACCACCCTCGTACCCCAGGGTCTTGGTTACCGCAGTCTCAAACGGATCGGGGGTGGCGTCGGGCATCGGTCATCACGCTGAAGAGGGGATACCGGCGAGGGCGGCGGCGAACTTGCCGATGCTCTCGGTCATGCCGGCGTTCTGCGCGGCGTAGGACTGCATCATCGAGTTGAGCAACTGTTGCGAGATACCGGCCTCGCTCAGCCCCGTCTTGAGCATGTCCTGAGCGATCTGCGCCGTCTGCGCCTGGCTCTGCTGGTAGACGTTCTGGAGCGCCTGAGCCTCCATCGTGCTGTTTCCCAGGCCCATGCGCTCGAACTGCGCCCGGGTGTTCGCCAGGTTCGACTGCGTCGCGAGCCGCACCTGCTCTTGGAGTCCGGCGGGGAGGATGCCCTGCTCAAGCTGCTGCTGCTGGGTCTGCTGCTGGTTGAGCTGGGACAAGAGTTGGTTCATGCCCTTGGGGGTCTGTTGGCCCATAAGGGCTTCGTACCCAAGACCCGCACCGCCCAGGAGCAGCGCCGGGTTCGCGGCGGCTTTGTCGAAGAGCCCCGACCCTGCGGCGCCGACGTTGCCCGAGGTGAGGTTGTTCCAGATGTCCCCCCACGACGACGTGGTCGGTGCCGTCCCAGACCCTCCCCCAAGCAACGACCCCGCCCCTGGAGTCTGGCCGCTGAGGTAGTCGATCCCAGGCGTGGACGCCGGAGCGGTCGGGTTGAACCCCTGCCAGGCGTTACCGGACACCAGATCGGGGGCTGTCGTTGCTGCCGGAGCGCCTGGAAGAGGCGTAAGGGCCGGGGCGACGTTCGCCGTAGTGACCGGACCTCCCAGCGCTGCGGGTATGGTGGTGTTGGTGATGGTTCCGGTGCTCCAGCCCCCTGTACCGGACGCGCCTGCGCCGGGGAGCCCTCCGCCTCCCGCCGACTGTCCAAACGCACCCCCGTAGCCTGAACTCTGCGTGTTGAGCCCGAGGTCGTTCGTGACGTTGACGTCCGGGATGGTGAGGTCCATTGCTCCGCCGGTGCCCGTTACCCCGCCCGGAGCGGTGGCCGCGGCGCCCGCGGCGGAGCCGCCTCCTGTACCAAGGAGGTTGCCGCTCCCAAACCCAAGGTTGCTCGCGATGTCCCCAGCGGCGCCCGTGGCACCCCCCAATAACGCGCCCGTCAACGGGTTACCGCCCGTGGCGTACCCACCAAGCCCGCCGCCGATCGCACCACCAAGGGCGTCGCCGGCGATACCTCCGCCGAACTCACTCCCGAGCCCGCCGCCGACGAACCCACCGAGAAGCCCGCTCTCCAGCCCCTGAAGCGGGTTCTGGCCCTCGATCGCCGAGAGCCCGGTCCCGAGAAGCCCCCCGCTGATCGCCCCACTGAGCCCGGCACCGAGCGCGTCCGCCGTGGCGCCTGCGCCGATCACGTCACCGATCCCGCCCGCCAGGACACCGCCGAGACCCTCCGCACCGATCGCGGCGGCAGTCTCGGTGAAGCCTAACGCACCGACCACGTCGCCAATGATGGACCC
>CAIZGR010000040.1 GCA_903932535.1 uncultured Hyphomicrobiales bacterium
CCCATTTGCGGAAGCGCTTGGCTGCGGGCTTTCGGCTGGTGAAGATCAGAGAGTACATACCCGACTCGCTCACGATAAGCATTTCACGGGGACCGACTGTCGTACCAATACTAGCTTTCCTCGTCTCGTCGTCTTCGAGCCGATCAACCGCCATGCTTGGGTCGTCGATTCCAAGGATGTCGCACACGTCCTTGGCGACGAACCACGCCTGCCCTTCCCGCGCGATAGTGCGCACGAGGGTCGCGTCGAACTCGAATTCGACCGGGAGGTTCTTGGGGTCCAGGGCCGAAGCGGCCATATCTTCGAATGACATTTGGTGTTCCTTTCTAGCGGGTTGCCGGCAGGAGTTAAGAGAGCAGGCGGGAGAGGATGGAGTCTCCCTTCCCTCCGGCTCGGCCGCAGCGCGGGCACCCTCGGCCGTGATCCGAGCGTCATCGGCAGTTGCGCGAACAGGAACCGAAAAGGAGGAATTTCGTCCGACCATTCGGCGGAAAGCGCCGGGCTTGGACCGGAAGGATCCCTGTCAGGGCGGGCGCGGCCACAGAAAGCGTCAGGACCGCGACCCCGCGGGCCCTATGGAGCCCTGCCGCCCAAGGGCCCAGCGGCGGCCAAGGGCGCTCCTTAAGCCCGTAGCAGGCCTTTTTCCGTGCCGAGGAGCAATCGCCCGGCCTCGCGTGGCCCAATTCGCTCCTCTCCGTCGCCGGAGCGCCGCCGCCCGCGCGAGCGGGCGGACCGCACCAAAGGTGCATTGGTCCATATGGGTCGTTTTTTGAGAACTCTCCGGTTGCCCGGCTGTAGCTGCGCTGACGCTTCCGCGTAGCTCTGCTGTGGCCGCGCTGTAGCGCGAACGGCCCTCAGGACCCGCCGAGACGTCGGGGTCGAGCTCCGCGGCGCGCGCGGAGCTCGACCCCTACCGCCGGATTTTTGCGCGAAGTTTTTCTGATCGTGTTCGCGCGGGTGGCTGCTTTCATCGTGACCGGGCGCCTCCGCGACGGCGGCGCCTGAACCGGATCGAAGCGCTCGAAAGCAGGAGCCCGCGATGGATGAGGACGACAAGAGGACGCCGTTGTCGCCGGAGGCGTCACAGAGAATTCTGAAGGTGTTCGAGCGCGGCGGAAGCTCCCCGTGTTTTTGGTGGTTTTACGATCACTACGACACGATGCGGACCGCCGACGGCAAGTTGCGGATGACGTGGCGCGAATGCTGCGCGAGCCTGACCGCCATCGGCGTGACCGCGATGGACGGCAGGCCGCTCACTCCCGAAACTGCCAGGAAGACTTGGCGGAAGGTCGTCGAGCGAAAGCGCCAGGACGCGGCCCGCGGCTATCAAAGCCCCTTCTCCGAGGCCGAGCGCGGGACGGCGCACTGACGATGGACGACGAGAAGGAAGGCGCGAAGCGCGCCGGGAGCCCGGATCGGTCCAGGAAGTTGGAGGAGATCCTGCAACGGGTCGCGCGACCGCGATGGCGGTCGCCGCTGTTTCTCTGGCTCGTCGAGCATCACGACACGCTGCGCCGGAACGAGGCGGAGACCGGGCGCGGGGTGCCGTGGGGAGAGCTTTGCGGTGAATTCGTCGGTTTGGGGATCACGCTCGCCGATGGGCGAGCGGTGAAGCCGTCGACCGCCAGAATCACCTGGCAACGCGTGCGCAAGGAACTGGCGCGGGTCGAGGAGCGCCGGGCGCGCGAGCGCGCGGAGCGCGAGCGGCGGTTCGCCACAGATCCACGTCGCAACATGCCGTCGCGATTTCCCAAGGGCGAGTACGGGCCGCCGCTCGCGACGACTACCGCGACCACGACGCCGAAACTGCCGATGACCCTCGAGCGGCAAGCGGAGTTGGGATTGCAGCTCTCGACCGCGGAGGGCGTCGTGATCACCAAAGTCACGCGGGTCTTCAAACTGCGGCCAGACGGGCCGGATTACGTCTTCAGGGAGAACGGCGCGATCGTGCCGTCGACAAATCTCGCGTCGCAGCTGGCGATTCGACAGGAGATGAACATCGACAGCGGCCGGCCCGTCGATCTGAAGACGGAGCATGTCTACGAGAAACTCGGACTGAGGAGCGAATATCGATGAACATTCATGCAATTGAAGAGATCAAGGACACGGCGACGGGGAGCCGTCCTGTGTTGGCGATTCGTCTCGGGCGAGGCCGGACAGGAGGCACGACGGTTCTGGATTTTCTTGTTCAAAGGGCGAGGAGCCGCGGAACGACGATCAAGATCGCAGACGGCGATCGTCGCAACGCGACGTTGTCGGAATTGTATCCCGTCGGAAAGGCGGGGGGAGCGCTGCGTCCCGAAGGGACGGAGATCGGCGACGTCGCCGAATGGGTGACGGAGGTCGTCAGTCAGATGGCGGATGAGCAAGTGTCGATGGTGCTCGACATGGGCGCCGGCGACGAGGTGCTCGAAGCGCACGCAAAGCAGATGAATCTCGCCGAGTTCTGCGAGGCGTCGGGAATCGCCCTGTTGGCGATCTATACGCTGGGCCCAAGGCCGGCGGATTTGCATCACGCCCTGGGCATCTATGAGAAGGGGTACGTCCAGAGTGAGCGAACATTGTTTGTGGCGAATGAAAGCCTCGTGGAGAACGGCAAGGGCGCCGGCGGCGCGTTCGACTTCATCATGGAGGATCCGCGCTATCGAGCGATAGAGGACGACATTCGATCGATCAGAATGCCGAAGCTCGCCTGCATGGAGGCGATGCGCGATGAAAAGCTGAGCCTCTACGAGGCTGTCGAGGGCGAGCGGGGCGCAAGCGGCCGGCCAATGTCGCTTGGGCATCAATTCATCATCAAGACGTGGATCAACCGGATGGAGCAACGCCTCGCTCCGGTCGAGGGCTGGTTGCCGTGACGGCGGCGGACGTTGGCCCGGATCGCCTCGCGAGACTTCGCGAGGCGGCCGGGGACATGGACGAGGCGCTGCGAGAGGAAGGGTTCGAGTCCTTCGGGTCGCATGCGGTGTTCGTTCGGTGGCAGCGGGCGTCCGTCGAGGCGCTTGCGGGGATCGTCGTCGAGGCGGAGGGGATTCTCGACAAGTCGCGACGAGAAGGCGAAGCCGATCGGCGCCGGGTCGAACGGCTGATCGAGGCGAC
>CAIZGR010000041.1 GCA_903932535.1 uncultured Hyphomicrobiales bacterium
ACGCCCGAGCGCTTCCGTGATCGGATCGATGTCCTCGCGCATCCAAGGGAACAGATAGCCCTGAATATAGCTCCAGCGAGCCTTCATCGCGTCGAGAGGGTCGTCGGTCATGGCCCACAGCAGAGGCTGAAACGAATCACGTCGGATGATAACGACGCTGATCACAAATCTCAACCTAAATATATTACCGATCTATTCCTTGCACTCGCCAATAATAGTCATATAGTGTACCATCTAAATAAACTACTTCATCGATTGTTTTGCAAGAGGCTCATAGGACGGCATAGGCGATGATTCCAAAGAGGAACGCATTCAATACCATATCAAACTGCGTGACCTCTCCTTTCGCCCCGTATTTCGTATGGATTTTCATCCAAACGAAACCAGGCAGTAGAAGAAGCGCGATTTCAAAAAAACAGTGACGAGACGTTGAGATTCATCGTGTCGCCCCCTTGCCGCAACCCCCCTCGCCAGTTACGGCGGGGCTGGGTTCGCCGGGGTCACGCGAGCGGCCCGACCCGCGGGCCTGTCCCGTTGATTTACTGACGTCGGGATTTAAAATCATCTAGTTTCATCCATTGTCCCGTCGCGGTGGGAGTCGGGCGGGCGCTAAAACGCGAGTTGGCAGCCATGGCTCGCTGCCTTTCGCGGCCGATTTGATAGGGCAAGGACGATCTTACCCAGGGCCAGTGGATTGATCTCAATGGAGAGGCAGCGAGCAGATCGCCGCCGAGCGCCCCGAAAGGGCCTCTCAAAACTCATTCTGGATTCCTACCTCTCAAAAGGCCACGGAACCGCGCGTTTCGAGCGGTGTAGAAGTCAAGCAGACCGTGCGAAAACTCGCGATCTGCGCGAAAGCGGTGGATGAGAACTTCGAGGCCCAAAGCGCGGGCTAGTGCGGCACCGAGCGAGTTTTCGCACCGTCTGCAAGATTTTTACACCACGGGAACACCCGCTCAACGTCGCCTCCCGCCATCCGCCGTCGTTCGCCGCCCCTGAGACCCTCGCCCAAAGGACGCCGCCGGGCGCCCGTCTCGCGAGGCCGACGGAGCGCTATTCGAACGTCGCCCCGAGCCGCTCCATCGCGGGGCGAAACGCCGGAAAGCTGGTGGCGATCATGCCCACGTCGTCGACCGTCATCGGCGCGCGGCTCGCGAGCCCCATGACGAGAAAGCTCATGGCGATGCGGTGATCCAAATGTGTGGCGACGAGCCCGCCGCCCGCAGGCGGCGCCCCGACGCCCTCGACCACGAGATCGTCGCCTTCGATCGCATGCGGCACGCCCGCCGCGGCGAGGCCGGCCGCGACCGCGGCGAGCCGGTCGCTCTCCTTGACCCTGAGCTCGTGCAGGCCGCGCATGCGGGTCGTTCCGGCGGCGAAAGCCGCGGCGACCGCGAGGATCGGATATTCGTCGATCATCGAGGGCGCGCGCGCCGCCGGGACGTCGACGCCCGCAAGATCGCTCGCCCGCACCCGGAGGTCGGCGACCTCCTCGCCGCCCTCGACGCGCCGGTCGAGGATGGCGATGCCGGCGCCCATCTCGAGAAGCGTCGTCAGCAGCCCCGAGCGCAGCGGGTTCGTCATCACCCCCTCGACCACGATGTCGGAGCCCGGGACGATCAGCGCCGCCACGATCGGGAACGCCGCCGACGACGGATCGGCGGGCACGACGACCTTATTGGGCCTCAGCTCCGGACGCCCCACGAGGTCGACGCGCCGGCCCGCGCCCTCGGGCGTCACCCGCACCTCGGCGCCGAAATGGGCGAGCATCTTTTCGGTGTGGTCGCGGGACGCCTCGGCCTCGATCACCGTGGTGACGCCGCGCGCGTTGAGGCCGGCGAGCAGCACGGCCGACTTGATCTGCGCCGAGGCGACCGGAGTCCGGTAGACGATCGGCGCCGGATCGCGCGCGCCCTTCAGCGTGATCGGGCAGCGCCCGCCCTGTCCCTCGGCGAGAACCTCGGCCCCCATGAGCCGCAGCGGATCGAGGATGCGGGTCATCGGCCGCTTGCGCAAGCTGGCGTCGCCGTCGAACGTCGCCGTGACCCCGTGGCCGCCGACGACGCCCATCATCAGGCGCGAGCCGGTGCCGGCGTTGCCGAAGTCGAGCGTATCCCGCGGCGGGACGAGCGCCCCGAGCCCGGGTCCGCGGATGCGCCAGCGGCCGGGCGCGAGCCGCTCGACCGCCGCCCCCAGCGCCTCGCAGGCCTTGCCGGTGCGCAGGACGTCGTCGCCTTCGAGCAGCCCCTCGACGGCGGTCTCGCCGCAGGTCAGGAGGCCGAAGAGGAAGGCGCGGTGCGAGATCGACTTGTCGCCCGGCGGGCGGAAGCGGCCGCGAAGCGCGGGGCCGCGCACGGCGCGCAAGGGGCTTTGATCGTGGGCATGGGAGGGGGAAAAGGACACGCGCTGACCCGGTTCCTGGGAAGTCGGCGCCGCTCGTAACACCCGGCCGGACCCCTGTCGACCGCCGCGCAAAACGCATTGACAGGGTCCGGCGACCTGTCTAACCGAGCCGTTCGAATCCCTTCTTGAAGACAGGAAACCGATCGCAGTGGCCAAACCCGAACTCGGAGCCAAGCGCCAGTGCCAGGCGTGCGGCGCCAAATTCTTCGATCTCAACAGGGACCCGATCGTCTGCCCCAAGTGCGGCACGGTCTTCCAGGGCGTCGCCATGCGCGTCCGCGCGCCGTCGAAGGAAGACGACGAGGATACCGAAACGGCGGCTCCGGCGGGAGTCGACATCGTTTCGCTCGACGAGGTGGAAGCCGCCGAGGAGAAGGCGGTCGAGACGGCGGTCGATATCGACGTCGAGGACGACGGCGCCGACGTCGAGGACGACGCCTTCCTCGAGGAGGAGGAGGAGGACGACGACGACGTCAGCAACCTGATCGACGGCGACATCGCGCCGGACGAGGAGGGCTGAGGCTCGCGTAGCCCGGGCGCGCAGGGGCTCGGGCGACGGATTTGCGACAAGGTTCGCTTTTTTGCACGTGGGGACTTGTGGCGGACGAAGCTTTGCGGTTATACCGCGGCCCGCGCAAGACATCCGGCGCTTCGCCCCAAACGAAGTCGCCCTTGCGCAAAATGGAAAATGGGGCCATAGCTCAGTTGGGAGAGCGCTTCAATGGCATTGAAGAGGTCGTCGGTTCGATTCCGTCTGGCTCCACCATTCCACCGCTGTAGACGCGGTCAACGACCGCGTCTTTTGTGTGTCAAAAATATCGTTGACGCGGTTGAAACGCAGGTGTCAATTGGATGCCAAGCGTGGGTAAACCGCGCGAGGGGCCTGGACTGGACCCCGAAAGGGAGACACGGCTAAAAGGGTGACATGGCTTCCGAGGGGAACGCGGGACAGGACCGCACGCTCCGTACGCCGGGACGGGAGAGCGCGTCCCAGGGTCTGGACCGCGTACGGCAAGCCGCAAGGCTGGACAAGAAGACGCGGTTCACCGCGCTCGTGCACCCCGTCGACCTCGATCGGCTCCGGGACGCGTTCTACGCTCTGAGGCGGGACGCGGCCCAGGGCGTCGACGGCGTGACGTGGCGAGACGACGAGGCCGATCTCGACAGCAAGCTCGCCGATCTGTGCGATCGGGTTCACAAAGGGGGCCGTATCGCCCACTTCCGTCGCGCCGCCGGCTCATCCCGAAGGCGGACGGCAAGCCGCGGCCCCTGGCGGTCGCAGCCATCGAGGACGAGATCGTCCAGAGGGCTGTGCGGGAGGCTCCGAACGCGATCTACGAGGAGGACTTCCTCGGGGCCTCGCGTGGATTCCGCCCCGGACGCGGCCCGCATGACGCCCTGGCGGCCGGGATCGGCAGGAGCGGGAAGAAGGGGAACGGGATCCTGCGCGCCGGCATCCGGTCGTTCTTCGACTCGGTGCGCCACGTGTGGCTCATGCGGTTCCTGGAGCCTCGGATCGGCGACGCCCGCATCCTCCTCCTGACCCGGAAATGGCTGAAGGCGGGCGTCCTGGAGGACGGGGTCGTGACGGTCGGCGAGAGGGGGACGGGCAGGGGTCGGTGATATCGCCGCTGCTCGGCAATGTCTGCCTCCACACCGTCATCGACCTGTGGGCTGCGCAATGGCGCCGGCGCGAGGCCGGCGGAGACATGATCGTCGTGCGCTATGCCGACGATCTGGTCTTCGGCTTCGAGCGCGAGGCCGAAGCGCGGCGCTTCCTCGAGGCGCAGCGGGCGACGCTCGAGGCGTTTGCGCTTTCTCTCCATCCCGGACAAGATCCGGATCCTCGCGTTCGGCCGTCATGCCGCGGCGGACCGCGCTGCTTGCGGGCTCGGCAAGCCGGAGACCTTCGACTTTCTCGGCTTCCCCTTCATTTGCGGCCAATCGCGGGGGGCAGATTCCTGATCCACAGAAAATCTCGGTGCGACCGCTTGCGGGCGACGCTCAGGGCGCTCGACGGCTTCCGGGAAGCCGTGCTGCGGCTCTGGCTCCGCTCGCTCCAGCGACGCGGCAACCGCGACACGACGACCCTGGAACGGTTCAGGCGGCTTGCCCAACGCTGCCTGCCGAAAGCCCGTACCCTTATCCCTGGCCTGACCGACGGTTCGCCGTCAAACTCCCGAGGCGGGAGCCGCATGCGGGAAAGCCGCACGTACGGTCCTGCGCAGCGGGCGCGTAGCAATACGCGTCCCTACCGCGACCGAGGTCGAGAGGAGCAGCGCCGGCTCTCGGGCCAGCGCGACGCCTTCAGTCGTCGAGCCTGCGCGCCTCCTCCGGCAGCATGATCGGCACGCCGTCGCGGATCGGATAGGCGAGCTTGGCCGCGCGCGAGATCAGCTCCTGGCGCTCGGCGTCATAGCTCAGCGTGTCGCGCGTCAGCGGACAGACCAGCAGCTCGAGCAGCCGCGGGTCCGTCCGCCTCCTGTTGGCGGGCTCCGCCGCCGTCTCGTTCTCGTCCGGGGTCATCGATTCCGCTCCGAAGGGCGCAGGAGTATCGACCCTCGACGCCCCGCTGGCAAATCGCTCCGGCGGCCGGGAGGCTGTCGCTCTCCCGGCCTCGGCCTTGGTGTCAGAAGTGCAGGGCGCTCGCCTGACGGACGCCCTTGAGCTTGCCGACCTCGGCGAGCACCGCGGGCGGCACCTCGCCGTCGACCGACACCAGCGCGATGGCGGACCCGCCCTGCTCGTCGCGGCCGAGGGCGAAGGTCGCGATATTGACGCCCGCGTCGCCGAGCACGCTGGCGAACCGGCCGATGAAGCCGGGCTTGTCCTCGTTGGTCACATAGATCATCGAGGGCGTGAATTCCGCATCGACCTTGATGCCCTTGATCGACAGGATGCGCGGCTTGCCGTCCTGGAACACGGTGCCGCCGATCGCGCGGGTCTGATCCTTGGTCGTGAGCGTCAGCGTGATGAAGCTCTCGTAGTCGCCCTGGGCGGCCCGGGTCGCCTCCTCGATGACGATGCCGCGACTGGCGGCGACCGACGGCGCCGAGACGACGTTGACGTCCTGCAACGACGGACGCAGCAGGCCGGCGATCGCGGCGGAGGTCAGCGCCTTGATCTTGAGGTCGGCGACGGCGCCTTCATAGGTGATCGTGACTTTCTCGATCGGCGCCGTGGTGAGCTGGCCGGCGAAGGAGCCGAGCCCCTCGGCGAGCGCGATGAAGGGCTTTAGCTTCGGCGCCTCCTCGGCGGTGATCGAAGGGAAGTTGACTGCGTTGGAGATCGCGCCCTGGATCAGATAGTCGGACATCTGCTCGGCGACCTGGAGGGCGACGTTCTCCTGCGCCTCGCTGGTGGAGGCGCCGAGATGCGGCGTGGCGATGAAATTCGGGTGGCCGAACAGCGGGTTCGCCTTGGCCGGCTCCTCCACGAACACGTCGAACGCGGCGCCCGCCACATGGCCGCTGTCGAGCGCGGCCCGGAGCGCCGCCTCGTCGACCAGGCCGCCGCGGGCGCAATTGATGATCCGCACGCCCTTCTTGGTCTTGGCGAGATTCTCGGCCGAAAGGATGTTCTTCGTCTGCGCCGTCAGCGGCGTGTGCAGGGTGATGAAGTCGGCGCGGGCGAGCAGCTCGTCCAGCTCGACCTTCGCCACGCCGATCTCGGCGGCGCGCTCGGGGCTCAGGACCGGGTCGTAGGCGATCACCCGCATCTTGAGGCCCAGGCCGCGCGAGGCGGCGATCGAGCCGATGTTGCCGCAGCCGATCACGCCGAGCGTCTTGCCGGTGAGCTCGACGCCCATGAACCGGTTCTTCTCCCACTTGCCCGCCTGGGTGGAGAGGTCGGCGGCGGGAAGCTGGCGCGCCAGCGCGAACATGAGGGCGATGGCGTGCTCGGCGGTGGTGATCGAATTGCCGAACGGCGTGTTCATCACGATCACGCCGCGGGCGGTCGCGGCCGGGATGTCGACGTTGTCGACGCCGATGCCGGCGCGGCCGACGACCTTCAGCTTCGTCGCATGTTCGAGCAGCTTGGCGGTGACCTTGGTGTTCGAGCGGATCGCGAGGCCGTCATAGTCGCCGATGATCCTGGCGAGTTCGTCCTTGTCGAGGCCGGGTTTGACGTCGACCTCGACGCCGCGCTCCTTGAAGATGGCGACGGCGGCGGGGGAAAGCTTGTCGGAAATGAGAACGCGAGGAGCCATGGGAAGACCTCGAAGGCGGCCCATGACGGGCCGCAGGGAGCATGTCGAAGGGTGAGGGCGCCCGCGCCGTTCCGGCCGGGCGCCGAATAATCACGCGGCCTTAGCGAGCTTCGCCTTTTCGACCGCGAAGGCGTAGTCGAGCCAGTGCGTCAGCGCCTTGACGTCGGCCGTCTCGACCGTCGCGCCGCACCAGATGCGCAGGCCCGCCGGCGCGTCGCGATAGGAGCCGATGTCGTAGGCGACCTTCTCCTTCTCGAGGAGGCTCGCGAGCGCCTTGGCGAAGGCGGCCTGAGCCTCCGCCGGCAGCGCG
>CAIZGR010000042.1 GCA_903932535.1 uncultured Hyphomicrobiales bacterium
AGCGCCACCGCCCATTCCGGCGAGGTGAACACATGCGACACCACGCGCGTCGTCTGTTCGGCGTTGAGCGACGCCTCGTCCCTGACGTCCGGCGTCTGCACGTCGAAATAGGCGCCGGGCTTGAGCTTGAACCAGTCGCCGGCGAAATATTCGCGCTGCACCCGTTTGGCGAACCTGAACATCGACACCATCGCCGTGCTGTCGAACATGCGATTGACGCGCGCGCCGGGAACCCGACTTTGCTGGCGGGTCGAAAGCCGCGTCGGCGCGACAAAATCGTAGACGTCGTATAGCTCGCGGTTCCACTGGTCGCGCAGCGACCAGGCGGCGGCGGCGCGCTTGCGGTGGGCGTCCTGGTCTTTCTTGTCCGGTTCCTTCAGCGGTGCGCTCGCGCCGATCATCTCAGCCGCCCAGCGCCTGCGCGCTGTCGCGGCGACGATATTGCAGCATCTGCTGGCCAAGCCCCGGCGCGTTCATCGCGGCCGAGGCGTTGTCGGACGTCGCCTGCGACTTGGCCAGCAGCGCCAGTTGCGCATTGCTGGAGGATTGCGCCTGCGCCTGCGCGGCCTGCGCCTCGCGCTGGGAGGCGGCGGCGTCCGCGCCGTTGATCTGTCGCAAGAACCCGCTCAAGGGCGCATCTCCCAAATTTCGTCGCCGGCCTCGGTCCGCGCCAGCTCCATGCCGAACAGGGAGGCCATGCGCGCGCCCGGCCGCCAGCCCATGGCGACCCGGGCGAAAATCGTCACGCCCTCACTCTGGACTATCGGCCGCAAGGTCAAATGAGCCGCGCGCAGGATGCCGCGCATGTGGCGCGAGGCCTCCGGGAGACAGGCGAACCAGACCTCCATGCGCGCGTCGCCGTGATCGTAGAGCCCGGCGCAAGCCACGCAACGCGGCTCCGGCGTCCACAGCCCCCAGCTCCGGGAGGCCGCGACATGCGACACCGCATAATGGAACGGCCCGAGCTTGTCGGGCGCGCCCGCGCGAAATTTCATCGACGCCAGCGCGTCGATCGGCGCGGGGCGCATGGGCAGGATCACCGGCAGATTCCGGCGTCGCCGCAGCGGATTTCGCGCAGCGCCGCGCATCCGGACAGGCCGAGGACAGGCGCGAGGCCAAGGAAGACAATCAAGGCGAGTTCCGCCCAGAATAGAAATCGGGTCATAGCGTGAAATCCGATGAGAGGGTTCCATTGCCGCCCCGCGCCGCGCCCGCGCCCGCCCTCATCCCGGCGGCGGCCGAGGCGATCGAGCCGGCGACGCCGAGCAGGCCAAGGCAGACATATTGCAGCGCGTCATGCGGGTTGGCGTGGTCGTTTTTTTCCGGACGGGGATTGTCGCGGTTCTGCATCGTCCCGTTGGGATTGAGCTTGAACCGGTATTTGGACATGAAGCCGTTGACCAGCATGGCGCAGCCGGGCGAGACCAGCAGGCCGCGCTCGTCGCCGATCGCCGTCATCAGCAGGTTGCGCACCGCCTCGATCCGCAAGGGCACTTCGTTGGTGGGCGCGGGATTGAGCGGGCGATGCACCGCTTTTTGCACGATGTCGATCCAGCTGCGTTCCCCGCCTTCCTTGTCGGCGCCGTAATCGTTGGACGGGTCATAATAGCCGCGCTCGAGCGGGCAATCGCGATAGCGTTCCTGGAGCGCCGCCACCAGATGTTCGGTGAACCGCGTCGAGCCCATGCGCCCGAAGTAAAGCTCCTCCAGCACGCGGATCTGCAAACTGGCGGCGCGCTGGACGATCACGCCGGCCGGATGCAGCCCAGAACAGTCGAGACCGAGGTAAATCGGCTGTCCCGGCGTCGGTTTCAGCTTCGCCGGCGCGACATGCCAGCGCGGATCGAACTCGGGATAGACGGGCATTCCCGAGCGGTCCCAGCCGACTTTCCCATGAACGAAGCGCTGCACCTGGTGGGCTGGTCCCTTCAGCAGCTCCTCGTAAAACCCTTCGGCCAGATTGGCCTTGTTCTCCGCCTGCGGCGACATTCCCGAGGGCTGGATGTAAAGCTCTTCGTCATTGGTGTTTTCCTTTCCATCGGCCATCTTGTGCTCGATGAACCGGCGCACCACCCAATGATCCGGCTCGCCCGGCGGGTTGAGCGACCCCATGACACAGCGCCGCAAGCTCGCCTCGCCCTCCAGGAGATCGCGCCGAGGATAGCGGTTCGAGCGCTGGAACAGGAAATCCAGCGCGTTTTCGTCCAGCAAATCCGCCTCTTCCATCAAGGCGGCCGTGCCTTCCCAGCCGCGCAGCACATCCTCGATCCGCTTGTCGCCCAGCGCCTGAAACTCCATGATCAGGTTGATCTTCCGCCCGCGCGGCGTCAGGAAATTGACTTCGTGCGTTCCCGGACGATCCGCGCCGCCGATCCATTTCGAGCCCGGAAAATCCTGCGGAAACCACGAAAACCATGAGGGAATTGTCGTCTTGTAGAGCGTGCGGTAGTCCGCGCGCACCACGGCGATCTTGGCGCGGATGATCCCGTCCTTGCAGCGCGGCAGCGACGCCGTGTAGTGCAGGCAGCGAAACAGCGCCGCCGTGGTCTTGCCGGAGCCGACCGGGCCCATGATGAAGGGGACGCGCCGGGTCGAGCGAATAAACGCCTCGGCCACGGGGCCAGGCGGGCGATAATTCGCAATCGAGAATTCTATTCCCAAACCCCGCGCCCTTCGCGCCAGCGGCCGAAGGCGCGTCCCACGCCCCAAACCCCAAGCCCCATGAGTTTGTCGGACGCCGGCCCTCGTCCAATCATCATGGCTGCTGGCGCAAGCCAGCATGGGCAGGGGAGGGGCGGCGGTCGCGGTTTTGGAAAGGCGCGCCCGGCGGAGGGTCGCGCGCGCAGGCCGGGGGGTGGGTCGCGCGCGCCCCAGACAGGCGCGATCTGATTTTTCATCAGAGGACAGCGGCCCAAAAACAGCGACGCAACAACTACTTGTCATCATCATGCGACGCCACGCCCTCTGGTCTCACGCGCAACGCATCCCTAACAGCCTGTTTTTCCTCGAAATCCTCAACCGCGGGCAGCAACCCGTCGTCGATCGACAGCGCCCCTTCCGCCCGCGCCTGGTCGAGCACGCGCCCCGCCGCGCCGAGGTCGCCGAAAACGAGGACCGGCACCCGCGCGTCGCCCTCGAGAATGACCTTGGTCGGCATCTTGCCCTCGATATAGGGCAGCGCGTCCGAGGCGATCTTGCGCAGCAGCTCGGCCGCGTCGACCAGATCGCACCCCAGCGCTTTGGCCACGCCGTCCACCCCCAGCCGCAGCATCGACCCCTGCCAAAGCAGCGGATGCGGAAACCCCGACTTGAGGTACAGCTCACGCATCGCAATGGTCCGCTTGTTCGGCCGCCCCTTGCGACTGCCGCCAATCGGCATGGGCCGATCCCGGAACGGCGCCGCATCCGCGACCAATCCCGCCTCCTCCGCCGAAAAATTTTCAAAAAGGTCAGCCGGCGAGCCGTCCAACACCCCTTCATCGCCGTCGTCGCCGCCGCTCACGGGCGCGTCCTCGCACTTGCGCCGCACTTTGTCGTGAGACACTTTTCAGCATGTGTCTCAGCGGTGTCACACCAAGTGTCTCGCCTTAAACTGCTGTTCGTTATAACGAATTTTATATGTGAGACACTGAGACACCTATATTTGTATTTCCTCACATGCGCGCGCGCGCTCCGCGCATTACACGCACGTGGCGCGCGCGCGAGGCGGTGTCTCAGTGTCTCAGCCGTCATATTCATCAATGATTTCCGATGTTTGACCCGAGACACTTCCCGAGACACCGAGACACTCGAAGTGTCTCGCCCGCCCCCAAACCCATGGGGGCCGCGCCGCTTCCCGCGCCTTGCCAGCGTCAGCCCCCGCCAACAGGGTCAAATGATGCGCCGGCCCGCACAATGTGCTCGCCATGGCGCGGCATGTGCCGCGTCAGCGTGCACAGGCCGTGACGATGGCGAGGCCGCTTGAATTCACCTCAAGGGGCCGGGGTTGAAGGTCACGGGCAAGCCAACAGCGCCCAAGGGGCCGGGGTCGGGAAGCGCGGAAAATCCCCGGCCGAACGGGGCCAGGGTCAAGAAGGCAAGCAAGGAGAGCACGCGAAAGCGCGCTCTAATCGCCAATATGAGGGCTGGGTTCAGGCCGCCCCGCTTCCCGTCTTGCGTCCTGTGAGAGCAAAAACAGCGGGACGGCCTGAAGCTCTAAAGCAGCTGCCGCAACTTGGCCTTCGTCGCCACATCCATGGAAAACGTCCCGCCGCTGGTCACGATCGGCAGCCCGAGCGCCAACAGCTTCGGCCGCAGCTTGCAGATAAAAACATCCGCCAGCTTCTCCTGGCGCTCGTCCTCGCCCTTCTCCGGATCATGCGTCGCCGCCAGGATCGCGGCCCGGCTCACCGCCGCGCGCTTCAATAACAGCTCCGTGATCGCCGCCTCGGCGCCCGTCAGGCGCACCTCGCCAAACTCGCGCGGAAAATCAGGCGTCAGGTCCAGCGCCGCCACAAGCGCGCGATTGCCCTCGGCGATTTCCGCGCGCGAAAGCGCGGCCGGCGCCCTGA
>CAIZGR010000043.1 GCA_903932535.1 uncultured Hyphomicrobiales bacterium
ACGCCCGAGCGCTTCCGTGATCGGATCGATGTCCTCGCGCATCCAAGGGAACAGATAGCCCTGAATATAGCTCCAGCGAGCCTTCATCGCGTCGAGAGGGTCGTCGGTCATGGCCCACAGCAGAGGCTGAAACGAATCACGCCGGATGATAACGACGCTGATCCCAAATCTCAACCTAAATATATTACCGATCTATTCCTTGCGCTCGCCAATAATAGTCATATAGTTTACCATCTAAATAAACTAATTTATCGATTGTTTTGCAAGAGGCTCAGGTTTTTTGGGTTTTCGGCAGTGCCACGCGGCGTCGCGGAGGCGTCGCTCCCGGCGTCCGGCGACAGCCGCTCCCGCATTTGAAGGGCGCGCCTCGGGCGGCGAGACGCCGCCTCTCGGATTGAACCCTATGTCCTGGGGTGGATGAAGGGACCTTGCTCGGCGCATAATGCGATTCTGCAGAATCGCATCTTGCATTGAGCAGGATTGCGCGAACTGTTCGGCGTTCGGGAGGGTCCGCGTCGGGCGGCGAGACGCCGTCCCTCCGATTGAACGCGTCGTCCGTGGGGGCGCACGAAGGGCTTTGCTCGAGAGTCTCGCGATGGACTGGGACAACGTCAGGGTCTTTCTCGCCGTCGCCCGGGCCGGGCAGTTCGTCGCCGCGGCCAAGCGGCTGAAGCTCGACCACGCGACGGTTGGCCGGCGCGTCGGGGCGCTCGAGGCCGCGCTCGGCGCGAGATTGTTCGACCGGCGCACCACGGGCGCGACGCTCACCAGCGCCGGCGAGCGCTTCCTCGGCGCGGCCGAGGAGATGGAGAGCGCGTTCCTCCACGCCCAGGGGGAGATTTCCGGCGTCGACCTCGAGCTTGTCGGCGACGTGCGGATCGGCGCGCCGGACGGTTTTTCGACCTACTACCTGACGGGAATCTTGCGCGACTTCGCCGAGCGCCATCCGGGCGTGCGCCTGCAACTGATGCCGCTGCCGCAACTGACGCCGCTCGCGCGACGGGAGGTCGACGTGGTCGTCGGCCTCGACAAGCCGGAGGCGGGCCGGTTCGTCGCCCGCAAGCTCACCGACTATACGCTCGGGATCTACGCGACCCGCGCCTATCTCGATCGCTTCGGCGCGCCGGCCGGGGTCGAGGCGCTTCAGGGCCACCGGCTCATCGGCTATGTCGAGGAGCACGCCTTCTCGACCGCGCTCGACTACGTGCGCCAGCTCTTCGGCGGCGCGCCGACGAGCTTCGAATGCGCGAGCGCGGTGACGCAGCTCGAAGCGTTGCGCGCCGGCGTCGGCCTGTGCGTCGTGCACGACTTCATCGCCCGCCGCTTCGACGACCTCGTGCCCGTGCTGCCCGAGCGGCGGGCGATGCGCGCCTATTGGCTCGTCACCCATGAGGACACGCGCGGCCTCGGCCGCATCCGCGCCGTCGCCGAGCACCTGGCCGAGGCGGTGGCGAGGGACCGGGGGATGTTCTTGTAACCGCAGTCCTTTGCCGCGGCGCCTCCTGCTCCCGGCTCGTCTCGCCCGGGTGCGCAGACAATTCGTTCGGTCGCGCGGGGGGCGCGCCGCTCGATGACACCATGATTCTTGCGGTTGAAACGCGCCGCTGGAGCGACCACGAGTTGACCAGTCCGGCCAGCCGAATTGATTCAAATCAATTCACAAAAAAACTGTATATACCATATTCAGCATGGTCGATAATGCCGACGAATCATACACCCCGTTCACGTCAGAACCCGAAAGTCTTTCGGATCGATGAGGCGGAAGTTGCCGGTGACCGAACGACGAAATTCTGGCCAGCGTCCGGGGAACGTGTTCGCGCAGGAAATCCAAAACGGCCTCGGCGAACTCTCGATAGCTGGCGTAGCTTGTGTTGTGCGTCAGTTGCTTGTGCATGACGCCCCACAAGCGCTCG
>CAIZGR010000044.1 GCA_903932535.1 uncultured Hyphomicrobiales bacterium
CCCGGCGGGCTTGTCGCCGATCCCGATGACGTTCGGCGGCGTCCTCAACCCCACGATCTCGCCGGGCGCGTCGCTCGTCATCTCCGACCCCGCAGGATATCCGCTCCCTGCGGGAATGCAGGTCAAGCTGCAATCGGGCGCGGTCGTCGCGGCGGGCTCGACCATCCCTGGCGCGGGGAACAATGCAGGCAACGGCCCGCTGTACTACGGCTATGACAGCGCCTCGGCGACCTCGCAGGTTAACCTCGACTCAACGTGGTCGATGCCGTCCGGCGGGGCGTCGGCGTATCTCGGGTTCATCCCGCTGATGGTGCTCGGCATCCCCGATCAGCCGCACGTCGCTGTGGCGATCTGGGGGGATTCGATCTGTTGGGGGACCGGCGACACGAACGGCGACACGACGACCGGATGCATCGGCTGGGCCGAGCGGTCGATGATCGGGGCGTCCAGGACGGCGGCAGGCGTCGCTGTCACGACGCCGTTTGTCAACCTGTCCCGGTCGGGATCGACCACGGCCGTCTATGTATCGCGATACACGCAGACCTGTTTCGCCGTGCTGCCTTATGTGTCGCACGTCGTCTGCGCGCTCTCGACTAACGACGTCGGATCGCAAGTCTTGGCGACAATCCAGGCAAACTGCCAAGCCGCGTGGACGGCGGCGCGAAACGCTGGTTGCAGGGTCTATCATACGACGATGACGCCGCACACGACCTCGACCGATTCCTGGGCGACGGCGGCCAATCAGACGATCGTGGCGGGCTACGAATCCGCCTTTACTCCGGGCGTCTCGGGCACGGCCACGTCCGGCGCTGGCCTGACCGGAACGCGAGGGGCATTCAACGCATGGCTTGCCGCGCAAGTCATTGCTGGTAATCTGGATGGCGTCCTGGACGTCAATGCGGCAATCGAAGACGCCGGCAATCCCGGCAAATGGCAGACGAATGGTTCCGCAAACTGGCTCACCGGAGACGGACTGCATCCGCTTACCGCCGGCCACGTCGCGATAGCCGCCGCGGAGCAGCCTGTTGTCGCGGCATGGTCCGTCTGACCGCGACCGCATCTTTTTCGTAACCGAGGGCCCTATGACCAGCACAACCATTCCGCTGTCGCCGACCGCGTGGACCGATCTCGGCGCCGGCCCCATGCTGCTCACGGCGTCAGGCGGAGCCCTCGCGTGGGTCGCCGCAGACTCAGGAACGACAATCCCTCTGGCGACGGCCGGCAACGGGCTTCCTTCCGGCACTCCGCCCGTCCTGATCCAGACGACGCAGCACGTCTATGCGCTCGCCCTGACCCCCACGTATGGGACAGGCTCCGCCATCGTCACCCCCGTCACCGCGTGGGGCGGATCGGGCGGCGGCTCCGGCGGTATCGTCACGCAGGGCGCGCTGGATGCGACCGCGGCCCCGTGGAAATCGGCGCTCTACCAGGGCGGCGCGCTCGTCGCGGCGGCGAACGGGCTCTATGTCCAGCCGGGAACCGGCGCAACATTCGCAGTCACGGGCACGTTCTGGCAGACGACGCAGCCGGTCAGCGCGACCGCGCTGCCCCTCCCGGCCGGCGCGGCGACTTCGGCGCTTCAGACGGCGATGACCACGGCGCTCGGCTCGCCGTTTCAGGCCGGGGGCTCGATCGGAAACACCGCGTTCGGAATTTCCGGAACCCTGCCCGCTTTCGCGGCGACCCCGACCGTCAACGTCGGGACGTTGCCCGCGCTCGTTTCCGGGTCCGCCGTCATCGGCTCGGTAAAATCGACCGACGGCACGAATACCGCCGCGGTCAAGGCGGCTTCGACCGCGGCGGCCCTCGCGGACCCGGCGCTCGTCGTCGCGCAAAGCCCGAATTCCGCCGCGGCTCATATGCTGGGGACGCAGGCCTTCGCCGCGGCGCAGGTCTCTTCGATCGCCACGACGGGCTCGACCGCGACGACTCTTGTTGCTTCCCGCACCGGCATCGCCGGAACCGGCCGCGTCGCCGTCACCATCGTCAACACCGGGTCCACGACGATCTATATCGGAGCCACGAACGGCGTCACCGCCTCGGGCGGGGCCGGGGGGGCATCCATCGCGCCCGGAGCGTCGCGAACACTCGAAATGCAGGCCGCGGTCTATGGCGTGATCGCCAGCGGGACTGGCTCCTGCGACGTCATCGAGCTTTACTAAGGGAGCGTAGCATGACCACAATTGAACAGCTTGTTTCCGGCGCCCCGATCGCGACGGAATATAAGGGGTTTCAGGATTTGGCGGCGCAAACCGCCGCGGCAATCGCTGTAAGCCCCCGCGTCCGCGGCGTCCGCGTCGAACTCGATGGCCACCCCGATATCGTCGGGCAATTCTCCACCACAGACACGACGTCGGCGGCGGTGCTGGCCCGGTTCGCCCAGATGCTGGCTGACGTCCTCTCGGGCGACGTCGCCGCCGCAACTGCCATCGGAGGCAACTGATGCGCCCCTCTTTCCACGCTCTCGCCGTCGCGGCGGTTCTCGCCTCGCCGGCCTGGGCCGATCCCGCCTACACGCCCTCGCCGGTGCGGACAAAAATCATCACCATCTGCGCTTCCGGATGCACACAGACGAGCGGCCCCTATGTCCCGTCATCCGGGATCGTCCTCGCCGAGGTGTGGGTGGTCGGCGGCGGCGGCGGCGGCGGCGGGGCCTATGCGACAGCCGCGGCCGGGGCCTCGGGGGGCGCGGGCGGCGGCGCGGCGGCTCCGTTGACCGCCGTCTACAGCGCTTCGGGGCTCGGCGCGTCGGTCACCGTGACGCTCGGAACCGCGGGAACGGGCGGGGCCGGCGGCGTGTCCGGCAGCGCGAACGGCGTCGCCGGAACGTCCGGCACGGACACGATCTTCGCCGCGAGCGCCTTTACCCTGACCGGCTGGCACGGCGGCGGCGGCTACGGCGGCGTGGGTGGATCAAGCCCGACCGGCACAGGCGGCGGCGGGGGCGGCGGCCCGGTCAGCGGCGGCGGCGCCGGGACCGGGGCGGCCGGCGGCGCAACCGGGTCGTGGGGCGCGGCCGGAGGATTCGCCTCCTCGGGCGGCATCGGCGGCAACCTGTACAGCGGCAGCGGCGGCGGGGGCGGCGCGGCAAACGGGACGGCCTATGCCGGCGGCTATTCGCCGTGGGGGCCGACGGGCGGCGGTTCCGGCGGCGGGATCAACACGAGCAACGCCGCGCAGGTCGGCGCGGCGGGCGGGATCGGATTCAACGCGCTGGCCGGCGGAACAGCCGGGACTACGGGCGGCGGCGCGGGTGGCGCGGGGCAGTCGATTGCCCTGGCGGCGGCGCAACCGATCGGAATGGGCGGCGGCGGGGGCGGCGGCAATGTCGGCGGGGTCGGCGGCGCAGGCGGCACCGGCGGCCTCGGCGGCGCAGGCGGCGGCGGCGGCGGCTCGACCTATACCGGCTCGGCTGGCGGCAGGGGCGGCG
>CAIZGR010000045.1 GCA_903932535.1 uncultured Hyphomicrobiales bacterium
AAGTTCGCCTGCCGGGATTGCGAGGGCGTCACCGAACCGCCGGCGCCGTCGCACCCGATCCCGCGCGGCTTCGCCGGCCCGAGCCTGCTCGCCATGATCCTGGTCGGCACGTTTTGCGATCATCTGCCGCTGAACCGGCAGAGCGCCGCCTTCGCCCGCGAGGGCGTCGATCTCGACGTCTCGACGCTCGCCGACTGGGTCGGCGGCTGCGTCGCGGCCCTCGATCCCATCCTCGCCGAGCTGCGCGGCCACGTGCTCGCCGCCGAGCGCCTGCACGTCGACGACACGACCGTGAAGGTGCTCGCGAAGATGAAGACCCGCACGGGCAGGCTCTGGGTCTATGTGCGCGACGACCGGCCGTTCGGCGGCCAGGGACCGCCGGCGGCGCTGTACGACTACTCGCCGACCCGGCACGGCGAGCACCCGCGAAAGGTCCTCGCCGACTGGTCGGGAATCATGCAGGCCGACGCGTTCTCGGGCTACAACGCTCTCTACGACAAGGGCCGCTCGCCAGCGCCGGTCGTCGAAGCCCCGTGCTGGGCGCACGGAAGGCGCGACTTCTTCGACCTCGCCAAGCTCGCCAAGTCGCCGATCGCGGCCGAGATCGTGCGCCGCATCGACGAGCTGTTCGCGATCGAGCGCACAATCAACGGCAAGCTGCCCGAGGTGCGGCGCGCGGTCCGGCAGGAGCGGTCGAAGCCGCTCGTCGTCGCGCTCGAAGCCTATATGCGCGAGCAGCTCGGGCGGCTGTCGCCGAAGAGCGACCTCGCCAAGGCGATCCGGTACATGCTGACCCGGTGGACCTCGTTCACCCGCTTCCTCGACGACGGAAGAATCTGCCTCAGCAACAATGCCGCCGAGCGCGCGTTGCGCTGCGTGGCGGTCGGGCGCCGAAACTGGACCTTCGCCGGATCAGACGAGGGCGGCAAGCGAGCCGCCGCCGTCTATTCGCTGATCGAGACCTGCAAGCTCAACGACGTCGACCCGCGCGCCTGGCTCGCCGATGTCCTCGCCAGGCTCCCGGACCATCCGGCCCACCGCGTCGGCGAGCTCCTGCCTTGGGCCTGGAAAGCCAGCCGTGAAGCCGAAGCGCGCGCCACGACCGCCATCGCCGCGTAGCTGAGGTCGCCGTCTACCGACACGCGAGCCGAGCCGCCCCGGGCGCGTGTCGGACGCGTACGACGGTCTCAAAGCCCTTGCAGCTTCGCTGCCACCGACCGAAAGCTCGCCAGCGCCGCCTCTAGACTTTCGACCACCTCGGCCGCGACCTCGTCAGGCGGAGGAAGGAGATCCGGGTCGTCGAGCGCGTCGTCCTTGAGCCAGAAGATGTCGAGGTTGAGCTTGTCGCGGGCCATCAACGCGTCGAACGCGAACTTGCGAAAGCGCTCCGTCTCTTTGCGCTCGAAAACCTTGCCGGACCTGTAGCAGGCGACGAAGTCGTCGAGGTCGGGGCGGGTCATCGGGCGCTCCTTCAGGGTGAAGCGCTGGTTCGTGCGGAGGTCGTAGATCCACAGCGTCTTCGTCGCGGCCTCGTCGGACGGTGGGGCCTTGTCGAAGAACAGCACGTTCGCCTTCACGCCCTGCCTGTAGAAGATGCCGGTCGGCAGCCGCAGCAGCGTGTGGAAGTTGAAGTTCTGCAGGAGCCGCCGCCGAATCGTCTCGCCCGCCCCGCCCTCGAACAGCACGTTGTCCGGCATGACGACCGCCGCTTCGCCGCTCGGAGCCAACGCGCTCATGATGTGCTGGAGGAAGTTCAGCTGCTTGTTCGACGTCGTGACGAAGAAGTCGGAGCGGTCGTAGTCCTCGCGTTCGGTGTCCACTTCGCCGCTGTCGCGCACGATGCGGTAGCTCTGCTTCTTCCCGAACGGCGGGTTGGTCAGGATCACGTCGTAGACGCGGGCGCCGGCGTTCAGGAGCGCGTCCTTCTGCTCGATCATCGTCTCGACGCCGGTGATGCCGTGCAGATAGAGGTTCATCGCCGCGAGCCGGACGACCTCCGGCACGATGTCGATGCCCGAGAACTTCCCGCGCAGCGCCTGATAGACGTCCTTCTGGCGCGCGCGCGGGTTCTTCTTCATGTGCTCCCAGGCCGCGAGCAGGAAGCCACCAGTGCCGCACGCCGGGTCGTGGACGGTCTGGCTCGGGTCGGGATCGACGACCTCGACGATCGCCTCGATCAGCGGCCGCGGGGTGAAATACTGGCCGGCGCCCGACTTGACGTCCTCGGCGTTGCGGGCGAGCAGGCCCTCGTAGATCTCGCCCTTCACGTCTACGGGGAGGCTCAGCCAGGTCTCCGAGTCGATCATGCCAACTAGGCGCTTGAGCTTCGCTGGGTCCTCGATCTGGTTCTGGGCCTTGAGGAAGATGGTGCCGATCACGCCCGACTGGCGCGACAGCGTCTCAAGTAGCTTGCCGTACCTCTTCGCCAGCGCCTCGCCGGCGAGGTCCTTGATGTCTTTCCAGCGCGAACCCTCGGGGAGGAGGGACGGCTCGCCGATCAGCTCGACGCGCTCCTCGTCCATCTTGAGGAACAGCAGGTAAGTGATCTGCGAGAGGTAGGCTTGGTATGGAACGCCCTGGTCGCGCAACACATGTGCGAAATTCCAGACCTTGGCGACGAGTGTTTCTGAATTCATGTCTGTCAGTGACGGCGGAAGTGATCCCGAAGCTCCTCACGCCGGACTTCGTCGATCAGGTCAATATTGTAGAGGTGCTCGATAAGCGCCGTCTCGTTGACGCGGAGCGCGGCAGCAAGTTCAATGATCGCCTCGGGTTCGCGGCCATGGCCGCTGAAATGCCTCAAGACCAACTCCCGCGGCATGAGCACATAGGCGGCGAACGCATTCGCCCTCCTTTCGACCCCGGGGGCCACCCAATGGCCACTGATGTGCGCGACACGCCGCGCCCGGCTTCTGTCGATCAAGATGTGGCAGAGTTCATGCGCGATCGTGAAGCGCTTTCCGTTCTCATTGGCGTTGAAGACGCTCCTTTGGTTGACGAGGATCGTCGACTGGAACCCCTCTCCCGCGAACGCAACCCCGCGGATTGCGCCCGTATCAAGGCTGATTTCGTCCACTTCAATTCCCAGCCGGCCCGCGACGTCCCTGATGTCGACCCAATTCGAGAATCCCGGCAGATTGAGATCCGCAAGGAAGCCTTCCGCAAGCCCGTAACCCTCCTCGTAGGGAACGCCGATTGGAGCGCCGCCTTCGGAAATAAGCTTCTTCAGGGACTCGCTGTCTTCGCCGCCGTCGGCTTTGACGAGCCGCCGGCATAAAGCGTCCACATCGGCGCTGGTAAGTCCAGGGCTCACGCCGCCGAACATTGCGACGGCAGGAGAGAAGGTCTCCACGAACGGATGCGTTCGCTCGACGGCTTCCACGGCGAGTTCGGGCTTGCCGGCGCGATCCAAAGCTTTCCGGACCTCAACGAGGATCTCGGGAGCGACGAATGCTGAATCCAACTGAAAGTCGGTCAAGTTCGGTATCGCCTCGACTTTCTCGCAAAGCGCGCGCCATTCCGCTCTGTCAGACTCGTGGAGTGTGGGCGGAGGTTGGCTTGCCGTCCATTGAAGCGCCTCCCACAGCGGGCCGCCCACTTCCGCGACCGCGAGCCGCGCATGGCCGGGCTCAACAACGAACTGAAAACCGTGGGGCGCGCAGAACGGCGGCGCCGTGGACCAGGAAAGCTCGATGTCGTCGGCGAGTCGCCGAACAAACAGGTCCGGGAACAGGCCGCCTTCGGCGGCCTGCCTCACGGCGTGTCGCCGATACCAAGCCTGTATGTCCCGATACCTCGTCCGTCCGTCGACGTCGGTCGTGGCGATCCAGCGGTCGAGCGCCCGGTTGCAGGCGATGACTGCGACCGTGTCGGACTTTTCGGGCCAGGCGAATGCCTCTTCATGCAAGAGAGGCGCCCAGTTCGATGCGAGCCACTCGAAGAAGGGCGCGAGATACCAGCCAACGTGCGATTGCGTCGCAGCTCCTCGGCGCGAGCGCGTGACGATCGCGCCGCCGACCGTCAGCGCCAGATCGCCCATCGACCAGCCGTGGCGGGCCGGACGGCGCGCACGCGCCTCAGCATCGCGCGTCCAGCGAACGGCGACTTCAAACCGCGCGGGATCGCCGAAACGGGCGAACTCAGTCACTGTCGCTCCTCAAGGCCCATCGCACATCTTCACGCGGGAAATCATTATACTGCTTTAATTGCCTTGCCGTCACCTTTCCAATCCGAAGCCATCTTTCGACGAGCGACTCCGGTACTTTTTTCCAGGGTTCTGGGTAGCCGTGCCAGCTTCCGTCACCCGTGGGTTGGGCGACAAATGCGATGCCCCGGCGGGTCGCCCACCGCTTGCCGGGTTCGCTAGCGTCTACCTCGCTTTCCGCAAACATCCGAACAGCTTCCGTTGGTTCCCACGGGTGCCTAAATGGGTCGCCGGCGTAACCAACCGCGCCGGCCTGGTGCGTCCACTCCGGGCATCGGGTTCCTTTGCGACCGCTGTGCGGACGATCCTTGTGCTTCTGCGAGCCGCGGTAATCGAAGTCAGCCACGACGGTCGCCTCTGTTCGCGGTACCCCGGCCTCGCGCGCCGTTGGACGCTCCTGCGGTCAGCCGCGCGAGGAGCGCACTAGCGGGTTCTTCGTCGGGTTCTTGCGGGACGAGGCGGCCCTCGAAGGCGGCCTTCAGGGTGGACTGCCTCAGCCGCACAGCGTCTGCGTCGGCGGCGTTCAGCTCCTTCAGGGTGTCTTCAATGGCCGATTGCGTCTCGGAAACGCGACGCAGAATCTCCTCGATCTCGGCCGGTGGCGGAAGCGGAATGGGGATCTCCCCGACTATCCCCGCGTTCAATGCCGGTTGGTTGCCGCCCTGACTCTCCCGCCTCGTGTCGTAATAGCGTTGCTCCAGCGTGATATACACATATTCGGACGGTATCCCCGTGCTCTCAACTCGAATCGCAGCGGCGTTCTGGTTGTTCGTGGCGGGGACGTCTAGGATCGCGCACTGGCCCCGCGTCTTTCCTTCGCCAATCATCGCCAGCAGGACTGTACCGGCGGGGTGCACACGGTCAGCGGATCGAAGCGCCTCACGAGAGATCGTCTCGCGGGTCGACTGAATGCGGCAGAAGGCGACCTCACCGCTGGACACCCAAGGGACGTCTCCTTCCCAGAATTTCGGCTCGCTCCGCGACGGCGTGGACCCTGTCGAAATGTCGAACAACTGGCCGAGCGTCGCCCATGCCCATCCCTCGGGAATGTTGCCAATCTCACTGTCTCGCTCTCTGGTTCCGGTGCTGCTGCGTCGGCCGCGCCGAGGGACGACCGAGCGAGCCGCTCGGCGATCCAAGATACGCGCCAGCAATTCGACACCGGTTTCAGCCGGCCTGCCGGTCTCACGCCAGTCTCGCGTCAGTTCGCCGGTGACGGCGGCTTTCAGCAGGGAGCGGCGGAAGAGGTCGAGGCCTCTGCGCGCCTCCGCCAGCGCCGCCTCGCCTCCCGCGATTTCGGCGAACAACTCGTCGATCCGATCGACGATGCGGCGCTGCTCGGGCAGCGGTGCGATTGGAACAGGAAGGCGTTCGAGCGCGGCGACCTCGATGCTGTTGACTGTCGTCCCGTCCTTGGCGCACTCGGTCAGGATGCGCCTCGAAGCGCTCTTGAGGTAGCGGGCGACGAACGCAGCGCTGACACCCTCGCGAGGCGTCAGCGCCCGGAGGTCCTGGTTCAGGGTGACAGTGCGGTCGTTGATGGCGACGGGGAAGGTGTGCCTCAGGATCCCCGATCGCATGACCATCAAGACCGAAGAAGCGGGCACGTACTTGGCGGCTGAATTCGAAACGGCGTCAGCTGTGATGAAGTCTTCGGTCTCGCCGACGACGTCGAACTTCATGTCCTTCGGAGAGACCCATGGGATCGCGCCGCCGCGCCAAAAGTCCACGTTGGACTTCGACGGCGTCCCGCCTCCTGTCCAGTCGCCGAGCTTCCCGAGCGTGGTCCACGTCCAGCCCTTTGGCAACGTTGCATTTTCCCGGGCTACCCGAGCCTCAATCCCATTCGCAACCAACCGAAATTTCCCCCGCCTCACGCGTGCTCCGGCAACAGTCTCTTGACGAACTGCAGCGGCTACGTCGCCGCCCGGTTCCCGAAGATCTGGAAGAACCGCTGTCTGACCCGTCCGAAAACCAGCCCAACCTTTTCCGCTGCAATCGTTCGGCCCCTCAGCTTTAAATAGTCGAGACCTTCATTGTCGGACAGTCGGACCGGCACCTTCATTAGACCTGCGGTGAAAAAATCCTCGTCAGAGCAATTCCAACGACCTTCGTGATCAAGATCAATCTTGACCGAGCCGATTACAATTTTCTTATCGCGAGGTCCGAACAGACCTACTAGCGTACGAGGGAACAAATTCGGATTATCATTCCAATGGTCAAAATAAAGCTTACGAAGCTGCCAGTATTTCTCGAAACGTTCCAGTACGTATTTGTCCGAGGGCGGCCGAGCCGGATCGAAACCACGACCGTCGTCACCGAAATTGCGATTGCTGATATTGACGAACAACAAGGGACCCTTTGACTTCGCAACCAAGTTGTCGAGCTCCACGGCCTCCAAACGGGGTTGACCGTCTCTATCCGCGAAGTCGATTGGCACCGCCAACGAGCGGAACTGGTACTTGTGGGTATTTTCGCGCTGGTTCAGGAGGTGGGCCCTCAGTGCCGGTGTCTTCCCGATCGCCGAGATGAGGGCCGTCTCAACCATCTCGGCCGCCTCGTCACTTCCGAATGGACCTGCTATTTCTACGCCGATCTTCTTGTCTCTTTCAAGTTTCTTAGCCAACTTCGAGTTGTGATTATGCGGCGCAAGAACTCGCCCCGTTCGCCTGCCTCTTCCGATATAAATCGGACGCCCCCTGCCGTCGCGGTACACATAGACAAAATACTCGGACTCGGCCACTTGCCCCCTCCTTACGCCACGAGCGCATCGGTCAACTCCTCGAGCAGCTTCGGCAGCCCGCCGCCGAACAGCGCCCGCGCCCGAATGACGCCGCCGCGCTCGACGAATGCCGGCGCCTCCGACAGGTCCTCGGTCGTCGCCTCGACGTTGACGGCGAGGTGGCCGCGGACCGCAGCGAGCCACGCCCTCTGCTCGTCGGTGTAGGCCCGCCCGGCCTTTTCCTCGCGCCCGAGCCACAGGTTGAACCGCCCGGCGACCAGCGCCGGCAGCGGCTCCAGCGTCTCGGATTCCCCGATCGCGTAGCGCACCAGCATGACGATGTCGGCCAGCGTCCCAGCCGGATTGCCGCGCACGCGGTCAGCCGTGAGGCGCTTGTAGGCCCGCCAGATGTCCGGGGGCTGCAGGAGCCAGGGCGGCCGCTTCATGGCCTCCCTGAGGTCGTCCAGGGCCTGGTACGTGAGCCGCCGCTGGGCATGGGGCAGCCGGTAGAGAATTTGCAGGGCAACCAGGTCGTCCCGCTTCTCGTCGAGGAAGCGCCTGAAGCGCGCGACCTCCTCCTCGGCCTTAGTCGCGTCCCAGCCCGACGACACGACCGCGTCGGTCGTGATCGTGTCGATCCGGATGTCGGCCGCCTCCTTCACCTCGACCAGCAGCCGGCGGAAGGAAGGGTCGTCGAGGATCCTCGCCGCCTCGTCCATCGCGGCGATCCGCTCGCGCTTCTGCTCGGCCGGCGGCGCGTCGGGCGGAATCCTTTGCGCCAGCGCGTCGGGATCGACGGCGTTCAGGAGCCGCGCCGCGAGCCCGGCGATATCGACGCCAGCGCGGGCCAGAATGCGCGCTCGGTCGCGATCGCCTATGCGTCGGTCGAGTGCAGCCAGCCGGGCGGCGAGGGTGGCGAAGGCGTCTTCGTCGCGCCGGCCGGCTGCGACCTGCTCAAGGAGCTTATCGAAGCCGATCTTGCGGTCACGCTCGATCGGTTGCGACACCGTCTTAAGGCTCTCCGTGACGCCGACCGCGTCGACCAGCACGAAGCGGGTCTTGGCCTCGGCGTCGGGCGTCACCTCGCGCAGCTTCTCCGGCGTGATCGTGCGCGCGCCGCGGCCCTTCATCTGCTCGAAGTACTGCGACGCCCTGACGTCCCGCAGGAAGATCAGCGCCTCCAGCGGCTTCACGTCGGTACCGGTCGCGATCATGTCGACGGTCACGGCGATGCGGGGGTTGTAGTCGTTGCGAAATTGGCGGATGAGCTTCTCGGGGTCGCCCTCGTCGGCGCGGTAGGTGATCTTCTTTGCGAAGTCGTTGCCCTTGCCGAACACGTCGCGGACGATGGCGACGATCTCCTCCGCGTGGTGGTCGTCCTTGGCGAAGACGAGGGTCTTGGGGACCTCACGACGGCCTGGGAAGAGCTCGGTGAAGAGGGAGTCGCGGAACGCCTCGATGACCGTGCGGATCTGGTTCGGCGCGATCACAGTGCGGTCGAGGTCGTTAGGCGCGTACGTGAAGTCCTCGGTCAGGGTCTCGTAGCGCTCGGCGCGCGTGCGCTTGTCGCGGATCGGCAGGTCGTAGCCGGCACTCACTGTCGCGCCGCGCTCTCCGATCTCGGTGCGGATGCGGAAGACCTCAAAGCCGACATTGACGCCGTCGACGACGGACCGCTCGTAAGGGTACTGGGCGACGAGGTTGCGGTTGAAGAAGCCCATCGTGTGCAGGGACGGCGTTGCGGTCAGCCCTAGGTGTAGCGGCGCGCAATCGAAATGTGGCGGACGCGCAATCGAGGGCGGTTTTCGACGCAGATTCGCTGAGACGGAAGGGGCGCTCTGGCGCACGC
>CAIZGR010000046.1 GCA_903932535.1 uncultured Hyphomicrobiales bacterium
GGCCCTTCTCTCCCCCTTCCCGGAGTCCCCCGATGGCTTCCCAGTTCTCGCTTCCCTATCAGCTTCCGCCCATCGACCTCATCGCCCCGCAGGCGAACGGCTCGCTCATCACCAGCGGCTACGTCAACCTGCGCAACGCGCTGAAGGCCTGGCTCGTCGTCAAGATCAACCAGGGCAACGCCGCCACCGTCGCGATCACGCCGCAGCAGGCGACCTCGCTGACCGGAACCGGCGCCAAGGCGCTCGGCAACTCCGGCCTGACGTCGCAGCCCGGCGCGCAGATCTGGCTGGTCGACAACACCTCGACCTCGGGCGGCTCCGACCTCCTGGTCGCGCAGACCGCGGCGCTCAACTTCACCACCGACGCGCTGCTGCAGCAGAAGATCGTGATCTTCGAGATCGTCCCGGAAGAGTTCCTCGACATCCCGAACGGCTTCAACCATCTCGGCGTCAGCATCGCCGCGTCGAACGCCGCCAACATCGTCACCGCGACCCTGCATCTCTACGAGAGCTACCAGGGCCAGTCGCAGCCGACGACGTACGTTTAAGAAGGGCCGGCTGCGCCGGCCTGACGGGCGCGCAACAGCGCGCCCTGTCGCACGATAGCGCCGGAACGCGGCGCCCGCGGCCGTCGATCCCGGCGCGGGCTTTCCGCGCTCCGCCCTCGTCCCGCAAACCCTCGCCGCGCCCGCCCGCACCGGGCGCGGCGTTCCCGCGCTCTTTCCCCAAAGCCGGCGCTGCTGCGCCGGCGTCTCGCGCCGGAGGCGCGTCGCCCCATGGCCAATAACGTCATCACCCAAGCCGGCTTTCGCGGCGGCGTCGCCTACGAATACGACGGGCTGACCCTCGAGACCACCGTCTCCTCGGCGCCGTTCCAGTTCTCCGACGATTTCGTCGGCGCCGGCCATACCGCCGGCGTGCCGGCCGCCGGTTCGCCCGCCGCCGGCTATCCCTGGGTCAAGAAGATCGTCGGCGCCGCGCCGCCGACCGTCGCGCTGGCCAGCAACGCCTCCGGAGGCGTCATTCAGGCCGCGCTCGCCGCGACCTCCGAAGCCGAGGAGGCCAGCCTCTATTTCAACGATTCGCTGGCGATCCCGACCCTCGGCAGCAGCATCGGCCAGGCCGAATGGCGCTCGCTGCTGGCCGTCGCGCCGACCTCGGGGGCGCAGGCCTTCCTCGGCCTCGGCTCGGCCTGGGTCGGCGGCCCGCTCAACCTGGCGCGCTACATCGGCTTCCTTTGGAACGGCTCGGCCGGCCTCAGCCTCGTCGCCAAGGACGGCAACGGCGACACCTATTCGCTGACGGCCGCGCCGATCGGCGGTTCGGCGATCACCACCGACACGACGCTGTTCCACGTCTACCGGGTCGACTGGTCGAACCAGTCCGACGTTCGGTTCTATGTCGACGGCAACCCCGTCAACGCGCCGAACACGGTGATCTGGAACCCCTCGAGCGCCGCCAACGGCGTGCTGCAGCCCTGGCACTCCGTCTACAAGGCCAGCGGAACCGGCCTCGCGACGCTCAACGTCGACAAGATCGACGTGTTCACGAATCGCTGATGCTCCGCGATTACGCGACCCGCCAGCAAACAACCAAACTGACCCGCGAGGCCGATCATGCCTGCTCAAATCGGCCTGTCGACGATCACGGCGACGATCGCCTCCGGAGCGGCGCTGTCGAGCGCCGTCTACCTCGGCGCGAATTTCCTCGTCGGGATCTATATCCCGTCGAACTGGACCAGCGCCAACGTGACCTTCCAGGCCAGCCCTGACGGCGGGACGACCTGGGGCGAGCTCTACAGCTACCTCGGCGCCGAGATCACCTTCGTCGCCGCGCCGTCGCAGTTCCTCGCCGTCGACCCGACGCTGTGGAAAGGCGCGCGCTCGCTGATCGTGCGCTCCGGCACGGCGGCGACGCCGGTCAACCAGAGCAACACGGTCAACCTGACCCTCGTGCTGTCGCTGTGACCGGCGCCTCGGCCGGAGGCGCGCCGTAAATGCGGCCGGGCGCCTATATCTCCACCGTCACGGCCCCGGCCAGCTCCTACGCGCTGGTCGACCTCGCGAGCCTGAAGACGCGGCTCAACGTCAGCGTGACGACCTACGACGCCTATTTCACCCTCGCCATCGCCGACGCCTCGGCCGCCGCGGCGAATTTCATGAACAACCCGATCGTCGTCGAGACGCTGTCCGATCAGATCTGGCCGTGGCGCGACAGCCGGCTCGGCGCATTGCGCAGCCAGTCGGAGGCGCTGCAGCTCAAGCGCTGGCCGATCGTCAGCGTCGCCAGCGTGACCGAGACCATCGCCGGCGTCGCGACGCTGCTGGTCGCCGGAACCGACTATCTCGTCGACCCCGCCTACGGCCGCCTGGTCCGGATCAACAGCTACGGCAATCCCCGCAACTGGAACGCCGACCCCGTCGTCGTCGCCTATTCCGCCGGCTACGCGAGCGTCCCGAGCGACGTCGCCGACGCCGTCAGCGAGATGGTGAAAGCGCGCTGGTACGCGCAGCAGCGCGACCCCGCGATCCGCGAGCGCAACGTCGAGGGCGTGATGTCGACCACCTACTGGTTCGGCTCCGGCCCCGGCGCCGACACCGACATGCCGCCCGTCATCCAGGCCCGGCTCGAGCGCTACCGCGTGCCGGTGTTCGCATGACGCCCCGCAGGCGCGCCGCAAAATGAGCGACCTCTCCGCCGCCGCCGCCTATCGCGAGGCCATCGCCGTCGCCGGCGTGGCGATCACGCTGCAGCGCGTCAGCGGCTACGCGCCGAACGTGACGACGGTCTCGGCCGTCTCGCTCAACGCGCTGGTGCGCAACGTCTCGCTCGACGCGGCCGCGGCGGCGCAATCCGGCCTCTCCGCCTCGACGCCGGGCGCGGTGACGCAGGCCGACCGGTTGGTGATCGTGCTCGCCGACGATCTCGACGCCGCCGGCTTCCCGGTCCCGGTCGCGCGCGGCGACCAGATCGTGCTGCCCGACGCGTCCGAGCTGCTCAACGTGATCCGCGTCGATCCCTACAAGCGCGCCATCGCCGGCGCGGTCGAAATCTTCGCGGCGGGGATCTCCTGATGCCTTCGCTCAACGTCAAGGTCGACGACGACCGCGCGATGGCGCGGATCGAGAACGTCGCGCCGAACGCGCGCCGGGCTTTGGCCGAGTCGCTGCGCGATCTCGCCGACGCCATCGCCGGCGACGCGCGCGGCCGCGCCAGCGCGCACATCCGCTATCTCGGCGCCAAGGCGCCCGGTTCCTACGTCGCCAGCATCCAGGGCGGCGTCAGCGAAAAGGACCGCAAGATCGTCGGCTACGTCCGCTCCGGCCATCCGCTCGCGCATCTGATGGAGCTCGGCGCCGGCCCGCACGACATCCTGCCCAAGGCCGCCCAGGTCCTCGCGTTCGACGGCCCCGCCGGCGTGGTGTTCGCGCGCCACGTCCATTCGCCGGGCATGCGGCCGTTCCCCGCCATCCTGCCGGCCTTCGAGGCCGCGCGCGACGAAATCGGCGCGGCGCTGCAGGCCGCCGTCGCAGACGCCGCGAGCGAATGATGGCGACCCGCGAAGCGATCATGACCGCGCTGCTGGCCAAGCTCGCGGCCTCGTCCGAATATGTCTCGGTGTCGCGCCGCAACCGCGCTCCGGAGACGATCACGCCGGCGCTGTCGCCCGCCTTGTTCCTGTTCGAGGACGGCGAGCACTACAGGCGCGAAGGCCCGTGGAAGCCGGCCGTGCGCAGCCTGATGGCGAAAGCCGTGATCTACAACAACGTCGGCCCGAATTCGAACCTCGTGCCGGCGACCGTGGTCAACAACGCGCTCGACGCGCTCGACGCCGCGCTGGCGGTCGACGATTTCACCCGCAACGCCTGCACGCTCGGCGGCCTGGTCGCCGGCGTCCTCATCGACGGCGAGATCGTCAAGGCCCCCGGCGACGTCACCGGCGTCGCCCTGGCCGTGGTCCCGATCCGAGTCCTGTTGCCTTGATGCGCGCCGCCTCCGGCGGCTGACGCCCGCGAAACATCGCGCCCCTCCCATGTCCCCGCGCCGCCGTGAGGCGCCGCCATCCCCCCGATGGAGCTTTCCATGAGCCTCTACGCCTTCGGTCCCGGCGTCTGCATCGTCACGCGCACCGACACGACGACCCCGCTCGCCGTCAACATCGGCTACGCGCAGGAATTCTCGCTGCAGGTCAAGGGCTCGACCAAGAAGCTGTACGGCCAGAACCAGTTCCCGCTGATCGTCGCGCGCGGCACGATCGGCGCGACCGGCAAGATCAAGGCGGCGCAGCTCTCCGGCCTCGCCTGGAACGCGGCGTTCTTCGGCAACAGCTTCACCGTCGGCAAGGACAACTACTACCTCAACGAGGCGCACACGGTCTCGTCGACGACCCAGATCGTCACCAACGCCACCGGCGGCATCGTCGATCTCGGCGTCACCTACGCGGCGACCGGCATCCCGCTGCAGCGCGTCGCCACCGCGACGGTCGCCGGCACCTATTCGGTCGCGCCCTCGACCGGAACCTACACCTTCGTCGCCGCCGA
>CAIZGR010000047.1 GCA_903932535.1 uncultured Hyphomicrobiales bacterium
ACCGGGATCAACGGGATCGACGCCGATCCGGCGCTGGTCATCGCCGACTTTCTCACCAACCCGCAATACGGCGCGGGCTTCGATCCGGCCAGCATCGACGCGTCCACGCTTTTCGGCTCCGGCGGCGACGCCAGCTTGCAGACCTGGTGCAAGGCGATGGGCTTCGCCTTCTCGCCGGCCCTGACCGGCCAGGAACAGGGATCGAGCATCCTGTCGCGCTGGCTTCGGCTCCTGAGCTGCGCGGCGGTGTGGAGCGGCGGCGAGCTGAAGTTCATCCCTTACGGCGACATGGGCGTCGCGGCAGGCGCGCGCACGACGTTCTCGAACCAGTTCTCCGTGCCGACGCCGGTTCCGCAATCCTCCGGCCTCGCGCTGCCGGCCACTGTCACGGTCCGCCCGGCTTCCGACTTCGTCTCCGACGGCGGCGTCGTCTACGCGTTCTCGAACGCGCCGCTCGCGTTCGTCGGCGCCGTCACGCCGGCGGTCGCCGGGACATACGGGATGCCGACGCCGGGAACCTATGTCTTTGCCCCCGCGGACGAAGGCAAGGCGGTCGTCGTCGCCTACACCGCCGCCACGCCGACCGGCTATACGCCGAACCTCACGCCCGCCTACGCCCTGACCGACAACGATTTCATCGACGAGAAGGGGAACAAGGACCCGGTCCTCGCCGAGCGCGCCGACGTCTTCTCGCTGCCGACGATCCAGCGGATCGAATGCCTGTCGCGCGCCAACCAATATTCGGGGGCGCCGGTCGAAGCCCGCGATCAGAGCCAGATCGAGGTCTTCGGCCCGAGGGTCGGTTCGGTCATCCAGGCGCACGAGATCTGCGACGAGCTGCGCATCGGTCCGCTGGTGGCGCAGACCATCCTCCAGCGCGAGCTCTATGTGCGCACAAAATTCACCTTCAAGCTTTCGTGGGAATATTGCCTGCTCGATCCGATGGACGTCGTGACCATCACCGACGCGAACCTCGGGTTGTCGAACACTCCCGTCCGCATCGTCTCGATCGAGGAGGACGACAAGGGGCTGCTCGCGATCACGGCGGAGGAACTGGTCGGCGGCGTCTCCACGCCGGCCTTCACCCCGAACGCGTCGGCCGGCGGCGCCGTCCCGAACTGGGCCGTTCCCGCCGTCGCGGTGAATGCGCCGCTGATCTACGAGCCGCCGGCGCAGGCGAGCGGCGGCGTCGCGCAAGTCTGGGTCGGGGCGTCCGGATCGGGCGTCGGGCCGACCAACCCGCAATGGGGCGGAGCCAATGTCTACGTATCGGTCGACGATGCGACCTATTCGCAGGTCGCGGTCGTCACCGCGCCCCTGCGCCAGGGCGTGCTGACGGCGGCCCTTCCCGCCGCGTCCGGCTGGGATACGGCCGACACGCTGGCGGTGAACCTTGCGGGGAGCGGCGCGTCGCTCGCCGGGACCTCCGCGAGCGCGGCGCAGCAGGGCGCGACGCTCGCGCTCGTCGACAGCGAGCTCCTAGCCTACGAGTCCGCGACCCTCACGGCCGCCAGCGCCTATAACCTCACGGGCCTTGCGCGCGGACTGGGCGGAACGGGCGCCGCAGCGCACGCGTCGGGGGCCGCCTTCGCCCGCATCGACGGCGCGGTGGTCAAATACGACCTTCCGGCCAACCTCGTCGGCAAGGCCCTTTATCTCAAGTTCCAGAGCTTCAACGCCTTCGGCGGCGGATTGCAGGACCTGTCGACCTGCGTCGCCTACCCCTACACGCCAAGCGGCGCAGGCGTGACGAGCCCGATCGCCGCGCAGCTCGCGAGCGGAATCGCCACCGATCTCGGGCAGGTCTCGGCCGCCGCCGCCGTCTCCGACGACTTCGGCGCGCTGACCGGCGCGCCCTCCGGATCCGTCAACCTGGGAACCGCGCCATGAGCGAACAACTGCAATTGCGAAGAGGCGCGGCGAGCCAGATCGCCGCCTTCATCGGCGCCCAGGCCGAGGCGGTCGTCGACACGACCAACAATCGGCTGGTGCTGCAAGACGGCGCGACGGCCGGCGGCTTCCCGGCGGCCAAGCTCTCCGAAGTCGTCACCAACACGCGGACGGCTGTCGGCGACTCCAGCTATTCGGCGCTGGCGACGGACCGCACGATCGCCTTCACCGCGCTGACCGGCGCGCGCACGGTCTCCCTGCCGGCGGCGGCCGCCTTCCCGACCGGCGTGCGCCTCCTCGTGGTAGACGAAACAGGCGCATGCTCGCAGGCGAACGCGATTGCGCTCGTCCGCGCCGGTTCGGACACGATCAATGGACAGGCGTCGTTCGCCATCAACTGCCCCTACGGATTTCTCGGGCTCGAAAGCAACGGCGCCAACGCCTGGACGATCACCGACTCGCTCAACACCGCAGCGACGGCGCCGCATGGCGCGACCATGCAGTTCGCGGTGATCGAGACGCTGGTCTCGGGGCTCTCCGGCGCGAGCGTCGCGGCGCCGGTCGGCCTGCCGGCGAACTGCATCGTCTTCGCGGTCGGCGCCTTTGTCGTGACCGCCATCACAGGGGCGACCTCCTATTCGGTCGGCGACAGCGGCTCGAGCTACGGATCGAGCCTCTCGATCGCGGCCGGATCGTCGAATTTCGGTCTGATCGGCCCGAAGGGCGTCTATTCGGGCGGTCTCGCGGTGACGCTGACCGCGGCGGGGGGCGCTTTCACCGGCGGCGCGGTCAGGCTTTCCTATCACGTCGCCTTCATGAACCCCTCGGCCTCGTAGCCTTCTGAGGACAGCCGACATGCTGAAACGCGCTTCCTGCGCCACGCTGGCGCTCGTCTTCATCGCCGGGCCGGCGTTCAGCCAGACCTATCGCGACGCCGGCGGCTCGGTCGTGCCGGGCGTCATGCCGCTACCCTACGCCTTCACGCCCTTGCCGCCCGGACAGCACGCTCTTGCGCCGACCTCGGCGACGGCGCTTACCGTCCCCGCCGGCGCGCGCTACGCGACGCTCTGCGTTTCGGGCGCGACCGCCCGATATACGACCGACGGCGTGACGACGCCGAGCGCCGGCGTCGGCCAGCCGCTCGCGGCCGGCTCCTGCGTTTCGTTGTCCGGCCCGGCCGTCCTCGCCAATTTCCGGGTCGTCTCGACGACGGGCGCGCTCGACGTCGAATATTTTCAGTGACCGCGCCGGCGGCCTGAACGCCCTACGTCGGCCCGCCCCCTTGCCTCCATTTCTCCCGAGAACCCCCCATGGCTCGACCGTACGCCGTCGTGAGCGCGGCAGCGCTGTCCCTCATGCTCGCCCACGCGTCGCCCGCTCAGACCTACCGCGATTCCGGCGGATCGGTCCTGTCCGGATTCGTTCCGCTCACGCCGGGCGCCGGTCCGCTGTTCGTCCCGGGAAACCCCGGGCATGTCCGACAGGCCGGCACGACGGGGGTGGACTACTCGGCCAACAAGCCGTCCATCCCGAACGTCGGCGCAAGCTTCGGCTCGACCGGGCCTTACGCCAACTACGTTTTGATCGCGACCGTTCCGGCGAACGCGTTCCGAAACACCCTCGACATCGAGAACACGTCCGGCGCGCAGATCGCGATCGTCCGCGACGACGGCGGGGCGGCGACCGGCTCCACGCCGGCCAACGCCTCGGTGTTCGCGCTCGGGCCGGGCTCCGCGACCGTCGGCGCGCAGGGCGGGTCCTATGTGAGCCAGACCTTCAAGGGCCGGGCGCAGATTTACGCGCCCTCGCCTACCGCCTTCGTCGCAGCCTTCGCCGAGTGAGAACCCCATGAGCGGCGTCGCACCCTTCGTCTCCCCCTCCTACATCGGCAATCACGACGACGGCACGAGCGAAGGTCTCGCCCGCATCAAGCTGGCGCAGGGCGAGCTCGTCAAGGTCGGGATTTCCTCGGCCAACACCTATTCCGCCAACGTCGGCGGCAGCAACACGTGGAACCTCGCCGGCGCCTATCAGAATTCCGACGGCTCGTCGGCCTCGGTCGTGATCACGACGGCTTCGTATGCGAGCAGCGTGTCGGCCCTCTCCGGCAGCGGCGGCTATATCCAGAAGACGATCTACGGCAAGGTCGTGGGCGTGCGGTTTCATCGCACGAGCACGCCGCCGTTCTGCGTCGACATCGACGGCGTCGCCTCCCTCGTCCGGCAACCGCTGGCGTTCAACGGCGTCTATTACGGCGGGTCGAGCGCGGACGACGAGGCGTTCTTCATCGTCGCCGACGATCTGCCGGACGGTCCGCACACGGTCCGCGTGATCCTGACCAACGAGCCGGCTTCGTCCGCCGGCTACAGCCTGACGTTCTACGGCTTCCTCGCCGAACGCCGCGCCGGCTACGCCGACCGGACCAAAATGAACGACGTGTCGGCGACCGGGACTCTCGCCACTTCGGCGGTCGCGGTCCCGCGCGCCAACGAGGCCTACATCCGCGGCGTCCTCTACACGAACACCTCCGCCTCGGCGGTCACGGTCACGGTCCAATATTCCGGAACGACGATCTGGCAGGCCGTGCTCGCCGCGGCCGGGTCCGCCGGCTGCTCGGCGACCTTCGACGTCCTCGCGCCGACCGCGCTCGGCGTCTCGCATCTGGCGAGCGCGGCGAGCGCCGTGAATTTCGCCGTCCTGGGAGCGAACTTCTGATGAGCCGCCTCGCCGCCTCTCCCTATCCCCGTCTGATCCTCTGCGCGATCGGCGACAGCCAGACCGACGCGCTCGGCTTCTCCTATTGCCGGCCGGACCAGAAATGGCCGAGCGTGCTGGCGGGGATGCTCGCGGCGCAATACGGCCTGCCGATCAAGGCGCGGAACTTCGGTATTTCCGGGCAGACCACCGCCCAGCTTCTCAGCCGCTGCGACATCATGCAGCGCTGGGAGGTTCCGGACCTCGCCGCGATCCATGTCGGGGTCAACGACGTCGCGATCGAGGCGACGCCGGGCGTCTCGGCGAGCGCGACCGGCGGGACGATTTCATCGTCGGGCGGCTACGCCGGCGTGGTCTTCGTCGCGACCGACAACATCGGCCAGCGCTGGCTGCTCGGGCCGGTCGCCGTGCAGGTCCCGAGCGGCTCGACCGGAAGCATCGCGATCGCCTCGGTGACGACGGACCTTCCGACCGCCGTGAACGGGGTCGTCCAGATCGATATTTACACGACGCAGCAGCTCTACGCGACCGCCGCCGCCGCCCTCGCGGTCTCCACGCAAAGCTATCTGTTCTGCGCGACGCCGGCGATCACGTCCGCCGTGATGGCGGCTTACACGATCACGGCCCTGCCGTCCGGCACGACGAAGTGCCCGTCCGTCTCGATGCAGAGCAACCTCCAGGCGCTGATCAAGGCGCTCAAATACGGCGTCGCCGGCATCCAGGCCGGCATCGGGCTCGGGACCGACGCCCTGACGGGCGTCTGGGTCGCGGGGCAATCGAACCTCCCCGCCAACGCGCCGCCGACGACGAGAATCCTCGTCATGGACGACACGAGCGCGACCGGCGGCATGGCGGCGCTCGCGAACACGCAGCAGCACGCGACCATCGCCGGGAATTATTCCGGCGCCAACGCGGCGCAGCAGACCGTGTGGGAGCGCCGCACGCCGCAAGCGGGCGAGGCCGGATGGGGTCGGGTCGCCGTCACGGGGACCGCGCCGTTCGCCGGCTGCTGCTCGCGCATCCTGGTCGTCTCGGCCAACTATCTGAACTGGGCTTCCGGCTCCAACGGCGACAACATCGACGTCGCGACCGGCTACGCCTTCACCTTCGGGACGTCGAGCGACAGCGCCAGCGCGGGGACCTATTTCTCGGCCTATTCCTATCAATCCGTGCGCGCGGCGCAGGCGGCGGCGGTTTCGGCGGAGAACGCCGCCGACACGAGCTGTCTGTTCGTCGACCTGTTCGCCTTCCAGAGCGCGCTGATCGCGGCCGGCGAAACGACGCAGGGCTCGAACGCCTGGCATTGGGCGCCCAACAACCAGCACCACAACGCCTACGGCCACGACATCGTCGCGCGCGCCTGCCTGAGCGCCATGGTCGCGAGCCGCCCGGCGTGGCTGACGGCGCTGGCTGCGCTTTAGTCGATGCGCCGCCGCCCCCTGTCGCCGCGACCGCAGGCCCATGGTTCCCAAAATCCGCACGCAAAGAGGAATGCGACCTCATGACCGAAACCCTGCACGTCGTCGCCTGCGTATCGAACCCCCTCCGCTGGCAAAGCCGCATCGCGCTGGCCCGCGCCGCCGTCGCCGATTGGCTCGAGGCGCCGCAGGTCCACGTCACCCTGGTCGAGTGCGCCTACGGCGCGCGCGGCTTCGACCTCGCCGACCTCGCCTCCGGCCGCTTGACGCATGTCGGCGTGCGCGCCACGACGATGGCCTGGGCGAAGGAGAACCTGCTCAATATCGGCGTCTCCCGGCTGCCGCCGGGCGCGGAGAAGATCGCCTTCCTCGACGCCGACGTGACCTTCCGCCGGGCGCATTGGGTGCGCGAGACGCTCGCTGCGCTCGACCTCTATCCGGTGATCCAGCCGTGGGACACGGCCTACGACCTCGGCCCGCATGACGAGCATATCCAGACGCACCGGAGCTTCGCGAGCCTCTGGCACGCCGGAAGGCCGGTCGCGGCGAGCGGCCCGCGCTGGTGGACATTCTCCGGCGGCCCCTACGAATACGCCCACCCCGGCTACGCCTGGGCCTGGACGCGCCGCGCGCTCGACCGCGTCGGCGGGTTGTTCGAGGACGGCGGAATGGGCAGCGGAGACCACCACATGGCGCTCGGCTTGGTCGGGAAGCACGAGGCGAGCCTCCCCGGCGGCGTGACGGCTGCCTATCGCAACGCGGTCGCGACTTGGTCGCACCGCGCCGCGGCCGAGGTCAACGGCAAGCTCGGCTTCGTGCACGGAACGGTCGAGCATCCGTTCCACGGCCGCAAGGGCGACCGCGGCTACGAGTCCCGCTGGGGCATGTTCCTCGAGCACGGCTTCGACCCGACGACCGATCTCAAACGCAACGTCGCCGGCGTCGTCGAATTCGCCGGCAACAAGCCCGACCTCGAGCGTGCCTTCGATCGCTACCTCCGCGCGCGCGAAGAGGACGTGAACACGCTTTCCTGACGGGCGCGACCCCGTCGCAATCCAGGACACTTCCGATGCCTATCATCCCCTGGCTCACGCGGGCCGGGCCGTTCGACGTCGAGCACGTCGGCGGCATCCCGCATTTCAACCAATCCGTCATCCTCGGCGCCCCGCGCGCGGGCGTGTTGCACACGACGGAAGGTGCGACGATCGAAGGCGCGATGGGCGTCTTCCGTCATCACTACGCGCCGCATTTCGTCGTCGGACGCGACGCCTCGGGCAAGGTTCGCATCCTGCAGCTCGTCCAAATCGGAACGATCGGCGCGGCGCTCGAGACGCACAACTGGCTGGCGCTGGCGCAGGTCGAGCTTGTCGGCTTCTCGAGGGACAAGGCTTGGTTCCCCGACGAAGAGAGCGCCGCGGCGCTCGCGGCGCTGATGGCGCAATGCGCGGCCGACTACCAGATTCCGCTTTCGCATCCCTGGCCGGATGACGACTGGGGCCGGGCGGGACCGAACCCGCATCGCGCCTCGCAAAAATTCGGCCGCGTCGCCGGATGGTTCGGGCATCAGGACGTCGAAAGCCCGGACGTCCATTGGGACCCCGGCTGCTTCCAATGGTCGCGCATCTTCGATCTCGCCCGCAAGGTCGAGGTCGAGGCGCACGATTCGCCTCCGCCGGCGCCCCCGCGCCCCTGCGCCTGCGCCACGCCTCACGTGCTGGACGCGCCGCCTCTGTCCCTGGACCTTTCGACCGTCGAGGGCGTCCAGCGCGCGCTCGACGCGCTCGGCTGGCGGCTCGACGTCGACGGGATCGACGGCGGCGAGACCGACCGGGCGATCAAATCCTTCCAGATGCATGTCGGGATCGCGGCCGACGGCGTCGCCGGCCCGGTGACGATCGCGGCCCTGGAAAAAGAATTGAGCGGAGGGTGAAATGACGCTGCACTCAAACGCGTCGTCCCCCGTCGAGCCGGCGCGCGAGCTCGAAGACGCCTTGCGCGTCGCGCGCGCGGCCTCGCATTCGCGCAGGCTCGACACCGCGACGCAGGCCGCGCTCGACGCCCTCGTCGTCCTCGGCCACGCCGCCTGCGAGCGCATCCTTCACATGGACGCCGCGCTGAACGAGGCGCGCGACCGCATCGCTGCGCTCGAAGCGCTGCACAACCGCTGAGCGGACGGCCAAAGCCACAACCTGCGCGACACCGGCGGCGAACCGCCCGGCCGCAGGCGACGCCCGCCGCCGCTTTCCGCGCCGATCCCCGAGCGCGCTCCCTCCCCGGCAACGACAACCGAAAGGAAGACCCATGTCCGATTCGTCGACCGTCATCTCCGCCGCGCCCGCCGTCAACGCGCTCGCTCCGCTCCTGCAAGCCGTCGTGGCGACCGTCGTCTCCGGCGCCGTCGCCTTCGGCGTCGCCTTGTTCACGCGCTGGACCGGCGTGACCGTCGAGGCAGCCTACGCCGAAACCCTTCGAAAGGCGGCGGCGACCGAAGCCGGAGTTCTGGTCGCCGAAGCGGCGGACAACCTTTCGTCGCGGTCCATCGCCGTCACCTCGCCCGCGGTCGCCGCGGCGGCCGCGCGCATCTCGGCCGCGTTGCCGGAGGCCATGAACGCCGTCGGCATGTCGCCCGAAGCGCTCGCCCGGCTGGTCGCCGGCGAGATCGGCAAGCTCCAGGCGCAGGCGACGGCGATCTCCGTCCCCTCGGCGCCCGGCCTTTCGAAGGCCTCGTAGCGCGCCATCCGGCCGGCCGGCGCCGCAATCCGGCGCCGGACGCCTTTCGACAGGAGCCTCTCATGCGTTCTCCCTGCATCTTCGCCGCCGTCGCGTCGTCTCTGGCGCTGGCCGGCTGTCACATCCCGGCGCCGGCCCTGATCGCCGGCGCCTCGTGCGCCGCGGCCGAGGCCGGGGCGGCGGTCGCCGCCGCCGTCGCCACCGACGCGAACGCCGGCGCCAACGCCACCAAGGCCGCCGCGCGGACGCAGCAGACGGCCGGCGCCGTTCAAAAGGCCATCGACGACGCCTGCCCGCCGCTGGTCGCCGGGGTCAAGGCGGCGAGCGCCGCCGCCGGCGCAGGCAAGTGAGCATGCCGGCTGGCAATCGGGAGGTCGTTCATGACGCCAGCAGAAAATGCGCCCTGGAGCGTTCTCGAATGGGCCGTCGCAGGGCTTGCGTCCGTCGGCGCGAGCGCCGCAGCCTTCGTCTGGCGTCTCATGACGCGCTTGCACACGCTGGAGATCGCCGTCGGTCAACACCGGCAGGACCTCGACGCGGCGCAGTCGAACACCGAATCGGCGATGCTTCGGCTCGCGGAGCGGCTGGCGATGCTCCATGACGATCATTATCGTCTCAGGGAGACGATCGGCGCCCTTCCCAGTCGCGGCGACATCCATGATCTCGAGCTTCGCTTGGGCGAGCGCCTGGATTCGCTCGCGTCGCGTTTCGATCGGGCGTTCGACCCCCGATCGCCGTGACGTCACACGTCCCCGCCCTGTTCCGCACGATCCAATTCGCGTCGCAGCGATTCCGGAATCCGCGTCGGCCGATCGTCGCGAACGGCTGCGACCAGAACCGTCGCGGTGACGAGCGTGCGGCCCTCGCGCGCGATCCGCTGATGAAACTCGAGCGAAGCGCCGCGAATTTTCGACGCCCTCGTCTCGACGTCGAGCAGATCGTCCATGAGCGCGGGCGCCACATACTCGATCTGAAGGCTCTTCACGACGAACACGATTCCCGCGCTCCCCGCGATCTCCCGATGACCGAAACCGAACGCCCGCAACCACTCCGTTCGCCCCCGCTCGAGGAAACGAAGGTAGGCGGCGTGATAAACCCTGCCGGAAAAATCAGTATCCTCGTAATAGACCCTGATCTTCATTTGCCCGCTTGATCGATCGTTCACGTCGTCACGCTCCCTGCGACGTCACGCGGGCGTTCCCGACCGGCTCCGGCGCAGGGTTCCCGGTCGCAACAGCGCTCGCGCTCGCCGGTTTTGACGGCTTCGCCGGGCGATGCTATCCGAAACGCATGCGCATTGTCTTCATGGGGGCGCCGGAAATCGCGGTTCCCACTCTGGTTCGGATCGTCGAGAGCGGACGCGACGTCGTTGCGGCCTATACTCGCGCGCCGAAACCCGGCGGACGCCGCGGGCTGGAAATCCGAAAAACGCCCGTTCACGAGACGGCCGAGCGGCTGGGCGTCCCGGTCTATACGCCCGCGAGCCTGAAGTCGCAGGCGGAGCAGGACACGTTTCGAAGCCACGCGGCGGACGTCGGCCTCGTTCTCGCTTACGGCCTGCTGCTGCCCCCGGCGATTCTCGAGGCGCCGCGCTTCGGCTGTCTGAACCTGCATGGGTCCCTGCTGCCCCGGTGGCGGGGCGCGGCTCCCATTCAACGCGCGATCATGGCCGGCGATCCTGAAACCGGCGTCGACCTGATGCGCATGGAGGCGGGTCTGGACACCGGGCCGGTCGCCTTGCGCGAAAGAATCGCGATTCGGCCCGAAGACACGGCGGGCGATCTGGCGAGGCGTCTATCGGGGATCGCCGCCGATCTCGCGGTCCACGGACTGGACGCGCTGGAGGCCGGAAACCTCGCGTTCACCGATCAGCCGGACGCCGGCGCCTGCTATGCGCAAAAGATCGACAAGCGCGAGACCGAGATCGATTGGACGCGCGACGCCGAAGCGGTTCGCAACGCCATTCATGGCCTGTCGCCCGCGCCCGGCGCCTTTTCCAACCTCGTCATTCGAGGCGCGAGCGACCGCATCCGGATCTTGCGCGCGGAAACCGCGTCCGCCGCCGGCGCGCCGGGAACGATCCTCGACGAGGCGATGACGGTCGCCTGCGGAGAGGGGGCGATCCGCGTTTTGGAAGGTCAGCGCGCCGGCCGCACGGCGGTCTCCGGCCGCGAGCTCATGCGGCGCGAAAGCATTCCGGTCGGGGCCGTGTTCATCGCCTGCGAATCGCCGCAAGCTGGGACGTGATCGCCGCGCGAAGCTCCTCCTTGCACCCTTCGGCGGAACGCAGGATCTGGCCTGCGCGAAAGAAATCGAGCAGCCCGAATTGCTCGACTCTCGGGCGGATCAGAATGTCCGGGGGACGCCGCTTGATCTTTTGCGCCGTGATGGCGCCCTGCATGATCTGGGCGGCGCCGAACATCGACTCGAGCGAGGTCGGCGCACGACGCATGCGCGAGCGCCCTCCGAACGTGACGTCGACCGCGATGACGATATCGGCGACGTCGAAGAGGTGATCGTAAGGCAGCGGGTTCACCGCGCCGCCGTCGATCAGCAGGCAGCCCTCGCTCTCGACCGGACGAAACAGCCCGGGAATCGCCATCGAGCCCGCGACGGCCGTCGAAAGGGAACCCGAACGGAACACCGCCTCGTTGCGTTCCGAATAATTGGTCGCCACGACGATCGTCGGGATTGCGAGCGCGTCGAACGTCTCCGGCACGCCCGCCGGCCAGAAGAGCTCGAGGACGATCTCGGGATCGAGCAGAACCGGATTTCCGCGACCGCGCAGCAGGAGATCGGCGAAGCGGCCGACTCTGGCGCGAAGCAGCTTCCCCAACACGTTGGAGCGGGTGCGGAGAACCTTCAGCACGTGAGCGCGAATGTCGCGCGCCTCCATTCCGGCGGCATAGGCCGCGCCGACGACCGCTCCCATCGACGTTCCGGCGATGGCCGCTGGACGAATTCCCATTTCGTCGAGCGCCTCCAGGGCGACGACATGGGCGATCCCCCGGGCGCCGCCGCTGCCGAGCGCGATGGCGACCGTAGGCTGCCGCCGGTCCGAAGCCCGATCGAGAATGGCCTTCAAGAGCCGGCTCCCCGTTCGCGCGCAACCGCGCGCCAGCCGATGTCCCTGCGGCAGAACCCTTCCGGCCAGTCGATGCGGTCGACGGCCGCGTAGGCGCGTTCCTGCGCTTCGCCGACCGTGTGGCCCTTGGCGGTCACGGCCAACACCCGGCCGCCCTCGGCGACGAGGCCGTCTGCCGTTCTTCGCGTGCCGGCGTGAATAACCGCAACGCCGGGAACACGCTCGGCGGCCTCGATGCCGAGGATGCGCGTCCCGCGCGCCGGCTCGCCGGGATAGCCGCGCGCCGCCATGACGACCGTCAGCGCGGCGTCGGCGCCGAAGGTCGGCGAAAAACCCGCGAGCGACGCCTTCGCCGAGGCCTCGAGCAACGGCAGGAGATCGTCGGTCAGGCGCTCGAGGATCACCTCGGCCTCGGGGTCGCCGAACCGGACGTTGAACTCGATGAGCTTCGGCCCGTCGCTCCCGATCATCAGGCCGGCGAACAGCACGCCGCGAAACGGCGTCCCGCGCGCCGCCATGCCGCGAACCGTTGGCAGGACGATCTCGCGCATGACCCTGTCACTCATCTCGGGCGTCATGATCGGCGGCGGAGAATAGGCGCCCATGCCGCCGGTGTTGGGCCCCGTGTCCCCCTCGCCGACCCGTTTATGGTCCTGGGCGCTCGCGAACGGCGCCGCGGTGACGCCGTCGCAGAGCGCGAAGAACGACGCCTCCTCGCCGTCGAGGAACTCCTCGACCACCACCTCCGCGCCTGAGGCGGCCGAGGCGGGCAGCAGCGCGTCGACCGCCGCCTCCGCCTCCTCGATCGTCGCGGCGACGACCACGCCCTTTCCGGCGGCCAAACCGTCGGCCTTCACCACGATCGGGGCGCCGCGCGTGCGAATGAAGGCCTTGGCGTCGTCCCGACTTCGGAAACGACCGTACGCGGCGGTCGGAATGCCGAACGCGCGGCAGAAGTCCTTGGCGAAGCCTTTCGATCCCTCGAGCTGCGCCGCGGCGCGCGAGGGTCCGAAACAGGCGACGCCTTCTTTCTCGAGCTCGTCGGCGATTCCAGCGACCAACGGCGCCTCCGGACCGACGACGACGAGATCGATCGCCTCCCGCTCGCACAATTCGACAATCCGCCTGTGGTCCGCCAGGTCGAGCGGGACGGTCGCGGCGACGGTCGCGCATCCGGGGTTTCCGGGCGCGACGATGAGCTTGCCGATCTGGGGCGACCGAGCGCAGGCGCGCGCCAGCGCGTGCTCGCGACCGCCGGAACCGAGAATCAAGACGTTCATCCAGCACTTCCACGACGGTTGGCGGTCCCACAAAGCAGCCGCAGGGGCGCAAACTGGCCGGGACGACACGCCCGATCAAGTCTTTCGCGCTTCGGCGCGCTCATGGGAAGGGCCGTGCGCCCGCACGGCCTTGCGTGAAGGCGTCGCCGCGTCGCATTGTCGGCGCATGTGGCGCCCCATCGGATGCTTCCCATGAAACCATTCGCCCTGGCCCCGACAAACGGCAAGTGGACCGCCATGCCGAGCCACAGGGCTTGGCTCGAGCGGCAGGCAGAAGCCCTGTTCGCATTCTACGAGCGCAACATCGTCAATCCGCTCGGGGGCTTTCACGACCTCGACGATTTCGGGCGGCCGGCCGCGCCCGGCTATGGCGCCGGCGGAACGCCGTCGCGCTGGCTGTTCGCAACGACGCGCGTCGTTCACGCCTTCTCTATCGCCCACCTCATGGGCCGGCCGGGCGCGGACGTCATCATCGACCATGGCCTCGATTTCCTGTGGAACGGCCATCGCGACCCGGATCACGGCGGGTACTACTGGGGGGTCGGTTACGAAGGGCCGACCGACAGCGTCAAGCAGGCCTACGGTCACGCCTTCGTCCTTGTCGCCGCCTCGAGCGCGAAAGTCGCAGGCCACCCGGACGCCGATCGCCTGCTCGCCGACATCTCGACCGTCATTCGCGAGCGGTTCTGGGACGAGGCGTTCGGCGCGGTCGCTGAGGAATTCACGAGGGACTGGCGCGCCTTCGATTCCTATCGCGGCCAGAATTCCAACATGCACCTGACCGAAGCCCTCATGGCGGCGTTCGAGGCGACGAGCGACTCCACCTATCTCCGCATGGCCGAGCGTGTCGCCGAGCGGATCGTCGGCGCCAACGCCGCCGCGAACGACTGGCGCCTGCCAGAGCATTTCACCGCGGACTGGCGCGTCGACAAGGATTACGCCGGCAGTCCGATGTTCCGCCCCTACGGGACGACGCCGGGTCACGCGCTCGAGTGGTCGCGGCTCCTGCTCCAGCTCTGGGAACTCGGCGGACGACAGCTCGACTGGCTGCCCCACGCCGCGAAGGCGCTCTTTGCGCGCGCTGCGGCGGACGGCTGGGATCATGAAGCCGGCGGATTCTACTACACGCTCGAATGGGACGGCCGGCCGCGAATCCGCGACCGCTATTGGTGGCCCTGCTGTGAGGGGATCGGCGCCGCGGCCTTCCTCAACGGCATATTCGGGGACCCGGCGTACGAGGACTGGTATCGCCGCATCTGGAGCTTTGTCGCGTCGCGCTTCATCGACCGGGAGCATGGCGGCTGGCGCGCCCAGCTGGACGAGGCGCTGCGGCCGCGTTCCGATCCCTTCTTCGGCAAGGTGGACATTTATCATTCCTTGCAGGCCTGTCTCATTCCGACCTTGCCGACGACCGGCAGCGTCACGAGGGGGCTTTTCGCCCGTCTCGGTCAGGAATCGGCCTCCATCGGTTGATTTTTTCCTGCGAATCCGCCATTCGCTCGCGCCGTCGCCCGTCGGACCCGAGAGGTCCGGCGGGCGTGCTCGTTAACCGCGCGTTCATCCGGATGCCGGACATTCCGCAGCGGCGTTCGTCTGATCGTGTTGCGTAAGGAAAAGACATGGCGTTTTCGACGTTGAATCGTGGCGCGCTGGTCGCGCCGCTCGCGGTCGCATATGTTATCGCTTCTGCGGGCGGGCTTTCGGCGCAAGCGCCCAGCACGTTCGAGATCGCGGCGGCGTCCGGCTACGGCGTGGAGGATTGTCTCGCGGAAGGCGGCGAATGCGGCCGGGTCGTCGCCGACGCTTTTTGCGAGGCCCACGGCCGCGGCGAAGCGCTGAAGTTCGGCCTCTCCGCGAGCGGCGAGGCAGCGCAGCCGCAACCGTATTACATCACCTGCGGCGACTGATCGCCGCACCTAACGAAGAAAGTCGGCGCACTTTTGCACGTCGCCGTTTCCGCCCCAAGGCTGGATCGGAACGGTGGAGGTGGAATTCTTCGGCGAACCTTCCACCAGTTTGTCGCTGTACGTCATGTAGACGAGGATGTTGCGTTTGGTGTCGCATCCTCTGACGATCTGCATCTTCTTGAAGAAGATCGAGCGCCGCTCGCTGAACACGACGTCGCCCTGCGAGAACTTTTCCTTGAACTTGATCGGAGCGTATTGCCGACAGGCGAGCGAGATGTCCGACGTCTGCTCCGCCAATCCGAGCGCCCCGGTCAGCCCGCCTTTTTCGGGAGCCGTATAGTGACAGGCGACGCCTTCGACGACGGGATCGTCGATCCCGTAAACCGCGAGCTTGTCGTTCGGGGTCAACAACTGGAAGGTCGTCGATTTTCGAAAGATGAGGTCCGGATCGAGCGAATCCGCCCGGACCGGAGTCAACGCGAGCAGGACCACAAAAGCGGCGCCCGCTTCTTTGAGTATAGTCAGCAAGGTATGTTTCCCTCTTCTGCCACCGCCCGCACCATAGATCGCCCGGGCTGCTTCGCCAACAACCAGGAGAGGGAGTTTTTTTGCCGAAATTATACGTATTTCATGTGTTTGTAATATTTGGCCGGAATTCGGCTTGCCGCTGGCGCGGAGCCGCGTTGGCGGGCATAGTGCGTACCCGAGCGGCTGCGGGGGACGTTGACCGCGTCGAAAGTTAGAAAGACGGGGCTCGCTTGCCAGGACGATCCACCACGGCTGTCGCCTTGGACGACCGTGCATCGAGGCGTCTCGACGACTGGACGCGGAACTACACGCCGCTTCCCGGCATTCCCGACGAGTTCGTCGATTCGGAGGGTCGCAGCCGGGTCCATTGGCGCCGCACCTTGGCGGCGTTCGCCGCGTTCGACGGCAACGAGATGCAGCAGCGCTTCGCTGCGGCGGATCGACGAATTCGCAATCGGGGGCTGTCCTATCGCGTGGCGGGCGAGAAGGACGAGCGCGTCTGGCCGATCGGCCGGATGCCGTTGCTGATCACCGAGGCGGAGTGGCGGCAGATCGCCGACGGCGTCTCGCAGCGCGCGGAACTCCTCGAAAGGGTGCTCGCCGACGTCTACGGCGCCGGAGGTCTGATCGCGAGCGGCGCCCTTCCGGCCGCGGCCGTCACGGGGTCGGTCGATTATGTCCCGTCCATGCGGGGGGTGACGCCTCCGGGCGGACGCGGGCTGCGCCTCTACGCCGTCGACATCGGCCGCGGGCCCGACGGCGCGTGGTGGGTGCTGGGCGACCGGACGCAGGCGCCCTCGGGCTGCGGCTATGCCCTGGAGAACCGCCTCGTCGTCTCGCAGGCGTTTTCGGACCTCTATTCACATTTGAACGTCCAGCGTCTTGCGCCGTTCTTTCGCTCCCTCGGCGCCGGCCTCAAGTCCGCCGGCCAGCGGGCGGAGCCTCGCATCGCGATCCTGAGCCCGGGCCCGCTGAGCCAGACCTATTCCGAGCAGGCTTACCTCGCCCGGTATCTCGGCTTTCTCCTGGTCGAGGGCGACGACCTCGTCATGCGCGAGGGACGCGTGTTCGTTCGCACGATCGCCGGCCTCAAGCGTTGCGACGTCCTCTGGCGCCACATCGACGCCGACTGGTGCGACCCGCTGGAGCTGAACGCGGCGTCGCGGATCGGCGTGCCGGGCATGCTCGAGGCGATTCGCCACGACGGCGTCGCCGTCGAAAACATGCCGGGAACGGGATTCATCGAGTCGCGCGCCATGCTCGCTTTCCTGCCGGCGCTCGCCCGCACGCTTCTCGGGCAGAAGCTCCTGCTGCCGAACACCGCGACCTGGTGGTGCGGGCAGACCAAGGAGCGCGAGCGGGTTCTCGACGAGTTCGACTCGATCTCGATCGCTCCGGCCTTCGGCAACGCGCTGCCCGGCATGAAGGGACGTTCGAGCGTGATCGGCGAGGAGCTATCGGCCGGCGAAAAGGCGCGATTGCGCGACGCGATCGCCGCGCGCGGCATGGACTACGTCGGGCAGGAGGTCGTGCGGCTTTCGACCACGCCGCGCTGGGTCGAGAACGGGCTCGAGCCCCGCCCCTTCGTCCTTCGTGTGTATTGCGCCGCGACCCCGAAGGGCTGGCGGGTGATGCCGGGCGGCTTCTGCCGAATTTCCGACCGCCTCGACGCCCGCGCCGTCTCGATGGGCGACGGCGTCGAGTCCGCCGACGTCTGGGTGCTGGCCGAAAAGCCGGTCGAGGCCTCGAGCCTGCTTCCCAGCCCGGAAAGCGTGCGCATCACCCGGCTGCTCGGCAACCTGCCGAGCCGAGCCGCGGACAACCTGTTCTGGTTCGGACGCTATCTCGAGCGGACCGAGGCGACTCTGCGGGTGGTGAGATGCTTGGCCGCGCGCTCGGTCGACCCCGATGCGCCGATGCGCGTCGGCCGTCAATCGCTCGACCGCCTGATGGGCGTGTTGGCCGGCTGGGGCGCCGTCGACGCGGCGACCCTGAAGGAGGGCGCAGCGGCGGCCAGCGCGCAGGGCTTGCGCGATTCGGGCCACTACGGCTCTGCGCTATCCTTGGCGCGATCGGCGCGCACGGCGGCCTCGGTCATCCGCGAGCGCTTGACGTACAAGACCTGGGAGCTGATCGGCCGCCTGGAGAATGCGGTCGATCCGGCGCCGGACCGTCGGCTGTCCGCCGGCGACGTGGTCGATCTGACGGAAGAAGGTCTGACCGTGATCGCGGCCCTCTCCGGATTGTTCGACGAAAACTTCAATCGCGGCGCGGGCTGGGTGTTCTACGTGATGGGGCGCTGCGTGGAGCGGGGGGCGAACACCTGCCGGCTGCTGCGCCAGTTCGCCGGAAGCGACGCGACGGAGCACACGCTCGGCGTCATGCTCGACCTGATCGATTCGCAGATCACCTACAGTTCCCGCTATCTCGTCGGCGTCGCCCTGGCCCCGGTGCTGGACATGGCGCTTCTCGACCCCTTCAATCCGCGGTCGGTCGTCTTTCAGGTCAATCGCATCGACGAAGGCATCGCGACGCTGCCGGTGCTGCGCCGCGACGGAATCCTCGAGGAGCCTTACCGGCTCACCACCGCGCTCGGCGCCGATCTGACCACGGAACGGGCCGAAACGTTGGACGACGCGAAAATTCTGGCGATCGAGCAGCGTCTCCTGGCGCTGGGAAACGCCATTGCGGCGCGATATTTCCTTCAAGGCGCCGGCCATGGCCGAGCGGAAAAGATCACGGGCCTCGCGTGAACTACAACGTCACTCACGTCACTCGCTACACCTACAGGGCGACCGTCGAACTCACGACGGGCCTCCTGCGCCTGAAGCCGGTCTCTCGCGACGGTCAGATCCTCGAAAGCTTCAGCTTGAAGACGGACCCGCCCTGCCTGCCGCCGAGCGAACGCATCGACGCGTTCGGCAACGCCGTGCTGAGCCTCAGGATCGAAAAGCCGCATCGCGAGCTGACGGTCGAGGCCGATTCGCGCGTCCGGATCGAACGTCCGTCGGTGCTGGAATTGTCGCCGCCGTGGGAGACGGTCGCGTCCGAGGCGCTGACCGTCCCCTCGCTCGGTTCCGACTGTCCGGCGATCGCGCTCTATCCCTCTCGCGCCCTGTCGCTCTTCGACGGGGCGACAGCCTACGCACGCACGAGCTTTACCGAGGGGCGCCCGGTCTACGAGGCTGCAATGGAGCTGACGCGCCGCATCCGCGCCGACTTCGTCTACGATCCCGAGGCGACGGAAGTCAGCACGCCGGCGCATGTCGCCTTTCAGCAACGCCGCGGCGTCTGCCAGGACTTCGCCAACATCATGGTCGCAGCCTTGCGCGGCCTCGGGCTGCCGGCCCTCTACGTCAGCGGCTACATTCGCACCATACCGCCCGCAGGCAAGGAGCGCCTCGCCGGCGCCGACGCCTCGCACGCCTGGGTGTCGCTGTGGTGCGGCGGCTCGATGGGCTGGATGGACTTCGATCCGACTAATGCGATCGCCGTCCACAACGACCACGTGGAGGTCGCGCGCGGGCGCGATTATTCGGACGCGTCTCCCATCGTCAGCATGGTCCTCTCGTCCGGGAGCCACGATCTGGAAGTCGAGGTGGACGTCGTTCCGATCTGACCGTCGGTGCGCTGGCGGCGCGAGAGAGGACGTGCTTAAAAGCCGGGGCGCGAAGAGGGATCCTGCACAATGACCGAGCATACCATCCCCCATTTTCACAACGATGTCGGGGTTCCGACGATCAAGGTCCGGGTGAGAGAATTCATGTGCATCGGCGCGAGGCCGCCGTTCGACCACCCCCACATCTTCGTCGACATGGGATCGGACAACGAGGCGATCTGCTCCTATTGCTCGACCCGCTTCGTCTACGACGGCGCGCTGGCCGGAATCTGCACGCCGCCGGAGTGCGAACTCCGCGCTGCGGCCTGAGCCATGGCGCCGAGGCGCGCCTTCGTCGTCGGCGCCGGCGTCGGCGGCCTTTCGACGGCTCTGGCCCTCTCGCAGGCGGGGGTCGACGTCGCCATCCACGAGCGGGCTCAGGCGCTCGAGGAGTTCGGCGCCGGGCTCCAGCTCACCCCGAACGCGACCCGCGTGCTCGCGCGGCTGGGCGCGCTCGACGCGGTGCGCGAGGCCGCCATGGTTCCGGAGGCGGTCTGCGCCTTGCGCGGGTCGGACGACGCAGTCCTCATGCGTCTCGATCTCGACGACGCCGAAAGGCGCTGGGGCGCGCCTTACCTCGCCCTGCACCGCGCCGACCTCCAGCAGGCTCTGGCGCGGGTCGCCGAACGTCGCGACATGATACGCCTGACGCTGGGGTCGACGATCACGAAAGTCGTGACCGGCGAGCACGAAGTCGCGATCGAACGGACGCAGGACGCGGCAATCGTGGAGGAGGCCGCCGACCTCCTGATCGGCGCCGACGGCCTGCGGTCGCGCGTCCGCGAAAGCCTCGCCTCCGGCCGCGGCGACGAGCCGGCCTTCACCGGGCGGGTCGCGTTTCGCGCGACCATTCCCGCAGAGCGCGTCGATCTCGCCTGGAGGAAAGCGCGCGTCGTGCTGCGCCTCGGGCCCAACGCGCATGTGGTGCATTACCCGCTCCGCAAGGCGTCGATCGTCAACGTCGTCGCCGTGATCGAAGACTCCTGGCGGGGCGGCGAGACCGATCATTCCTGGGACGGCGTCGCCGACCGCCCCGCGCTCGATCGCGCATTCGCCGGCTGGTCGGACTCGACGCGCAGGCTCCTCGCCGCCGCAAAGGTCTGGCGCGCATGGCCGCTCTACGGGCGTCCGGCCCTCGGCTCTTTCGCGCTCGGCCGTATCGCGGTCGTGGGAGACGCCGCGCACCCGATGGTTCCGTTCCTCGCGCAGGGCGCGGCGCAGGCGATCGAGGACGCAGGCGCGCTGGGGACAGCCCTGGCGGAGACCGGCGATGTCCCGCAGGCGCTCGCAGCCTACTCCCGCATCCGCATTGCGCGCGCCACGCGGGTGCAGATCGAGGCGCTGCGACAGGGCCAAGTCTACCACATGAAAGGCGCGATGGCGCTGGCGCGCGACGCGACCATGCGCCTCCTCGGGTCCCGCCGCCTCAGCGCGCGCTACGACTGGCTCTACGGCGCCTGACGCGCCGTGAGCGAGGCGCCGGCGCGGGTGAGGAGCAGCACCGCCCCGCCGGCCAGCAGTCCCCAGAACGCGCCGCCGACGCCATAGATCGTGACGCCGGAGGCGGTGACCAGGAAGGTGACGAGCGCCGCCTCGCGCTCCTGCGTGTCGGCGAGCGCATTGTGAAGCGCCGAACCGAACGGGTTGAGCAGGGCGAGGCCCGCCACGGCTTCGACCAGGGTCGGGGCGCCGGAGGCGAAAGCCGTCACGAGTCCCGCGAACAGCCCGAAAACGACATACGTCGCCCCTGCGGTCGCCGCGGCGACCCAGCGTTTGCCCGGATCTGGAGAGGCGTCGGGGGACGCGCACAGCGCCGCGGTGATGGAGCTGAGGTTCACCGCATGGCCGCCGAACGGCGCCGCCGCCAGACTGAACGCGCCCGTCGTCCACACGAGCCGCCCCGGGTCGGGACGATAGCCGTAGGCGCCGAGGACCGCGAGACCCGGAAGGTTCTGCGAAGCCATCGTGACGATGAAGAGGGGCGCCGCGATGCCGGCGAGCGCCCCGAGGGAGAAGACCGGCGCGACGAACTCGGGGCGCGGGGTGATCGTCGTGAGATCGATCCCCGCGACCCGGCCGCTCGCCGCGATCACGAGGCCCGCGACCAGCGCGGCGATCGGCGTCGCGTAGATCCGCTTCCATCGCGACACAATCAGCCACGACAGCACGATCAGCGTCGCGCCGGCCGGCGCCTCGATCAGCGCGCCGATCGGCTTGAGACAGAGGCCGAACAGAACGCCGGCCAGCATGGCGTTGGCGAGCGGACCGGGAATGGCGGCGACGAGGCGCGCGAACGGCTTGAAGAGACCCGCCGCGACGAGGAGGAGCCCGACGGCTAGAAAAGCCCCGACCGCGGCCGGAAAGCCTCCCGGCGCGGCGCCGGTCGCGGCCAGCAAGGCCGCGCCCGGGGTCGACCACGCGGCCGAGACCGGCATGCGCGAGGCGAAGCTCAGCACGACGCCCGCGACGCCCATCGCGATCGAGAGCGCCATAAGGCCGGACGCGGCCTCAGCGTCCGTCGCGCCGACCGCGGTGAGGCCCTTGAGGATGACGGCGAAGGAGGAGGCGAACCCGACGAAGGCGGTGACGACGCCGGCCGCGATCGGCTGCGCAAGGGATCGTGAAGTCATTTGCGTCAGCCCGTCTCGAGATCGAATCGCTGCATCTTACGGAAAGCGGCGCGGGCGGGAAACGCGGGGCGCGCCGGCGCCGCCGCTCACCGCAGGATCTGCCTCAAAAAGAGCTTCGTCCGTTCGTGCTGCGGATGGTCGAAGAACGGCTGCGGCGCATTGATCTCGACGATCTCGCCCATGTCCATGAACACCACCCGGTCGGCGACCTGCCGGGCGAAGCCCATCTCGTGGGTGACGAAGATCATGGTCATGCCGTCCTGGGCGAGCGCCGTCATGGTGTCGCACACGGTGACAGTGCATTCCACACGGTGACAGTCACACGCCACACGGTGACAGTGCATTCTATTGACATCGCGGTCCGGGCCTTGTGCCTGATGCCGAACCATGCTCGCCTGATGCTCCGCCCGGACGACGAAGGCGGGCTGCGCCGGGCCTTGGCGCGTGCGCATCCAATTTACGTTCACAGCGCATTATATTCCCAGAGATAAATACATTTATCTGCGGCACTTAAATGTGCTGGACTGCACCCCTACCCTGAGACACGCTTAATGTGGTGACACAGCTTCTCTCTGGCTGATCTGGTTGTCCTTGTCCTGGTTGAGTTCGGCTTCGAACTCCGCCG
>CAIZGR010000048.1 GCA_903932535.1 uncultured Hyphomicrobiales bacterium
GGGCTTGGCTTCGACGATCTCGAAACGCGGGCTCATCGCCGCGCCTGTTGCTGCCTCTGAGGCGCCTGCATCGACGGCGTGTCGCCGCTCAAAATCTCGCTGTAGACGGCGACGAGGTTGCAGGGCAGCGGGTTGTCCTGCTGGACGCAAACTTGCCCGGTCGTGTCCATGCCGTCTCGCAGCGGCACGCGCACGTCGCCGGTCCGCAGCGGCGTCGCCAGCGCGTTGTAGGGGACAGGCGGGAAGTTCGGCGCGCCGGGGCCGGAGTCGGGCGCGACCTGCATCTCATGCCACACCGTCGACACTTGCGGCGGCGATAGCGTCGAACCGTCCTGCTGGTTCGTGCCCACCTTCACGCCGCGCGAGACCGAAAGACGCACGCTGGCCGCCGCGATCTTTTTGCGTTGCGCCTGCTGCGTCGGGTTGCCGAGGTCGATCGGCACGTCCTGAAACTGCGCCTGGAAGCCGAGGCCCACCGTGATCGCGCTGGCCGGCGTCGAGAGCGTGATCGCGCCCGCCGCAGAGACGACCGTCGGCGGGATGACGTTGCCGTCGGCGAGGCCCGTCACGGTCGCGCCGGCCAGATGTCGCAGGCCGGAGACGGTCGACGTCGGCGCCGTCATCGTCCAAGCGCCCGCGGCGAAGCTGATCGGGAGCGACGTGTTGGGGACGGTCGGGAAGGGCGTGAGCACGTTCGCCGTCACTTGGGTCGCGCTCACATAGGCCGTGATGACGGCGATCCCACCGCCGGCCCGCACGAACGAGCCGACGCTGCCGGGCGAGAACACGCCGGCCGACGCGCTCAAAGTCGTCGCGTTGTTGAGCGTCAGCGTCGCGCTCGCGTCGGAGCCCCCCGCGCTGCCGGCGGGGTCGAAGACGACGAGTTTCGGTTGCGTGTAGTCCGCGCCCTGGCTCCCGCCCGCGAAGGTCACGCTCGCCAGCGCGCCGCCGGAGAACGTCAGCGTCGGAACGGCGCCCACGCCCGCGCCGTCGAATTGGTCGATCACCCAGCCATAGGACGCCGACGAATAGCGGGAGCCGCCAACAACCCCCGTCGCGCCCGTCAGCGCGCCAAGGCCCGTCGCCGACGACAGCGTGAGCGTCGCAGCGGGGGTCGGCTGCGGATAGGCGAGCCCGCAATCGACGCACCACGTCGACTCGACGTCAGACCACAGCCGGTTGTCCATGCGCTCGATCATGTAGGCATTGTTGCCGTTGATGAAGCGCTGCACCGCGAAATAGGCGGCGTTGACGGGCGGCTCGCTCACCGAGCACACGCCGACGAACAGGCCCTGCGTGTCGTGGCGCGTCCAGCCCTGCACCTTCTGTGTCTTGTAATAGGTCAGCGAAAGCAGTGCGCCGTCCGAGCGCACGGACCAGATGAGGCGATAGGGCTTCTCGCAATAGGCGTTGGCGACGACGGTGTAGCCGTCGAACAGGTGCGCGCTCACGTCCGTCAGGTCGATAGGCTCCGAGAGCGCGTAGAGTTGATACGGCAGATCGTAATAATAGACGCCGTTCGGGTCGACGTAGATGACGTCGTAATTGACCAGCACGGGCTCGACGAGGGGCGAAACGCCGGTGAACGCCTGCGACACGGCGTTCTGGTTCGAGGGCGAGATCGGCTGGACGTTGGTCGCAAACGACCCGGCGCCGACGAGCATCCACGCGCGCAGGCCCGTCATCACCAGCAGGCCGCCGGAGGTCTGGATCATCCATTGCACGCCATTGACCTGCACCGCCCATGGCGATCCGGTGATGGCGTCGGAGGCGATCGTGGGGTTTCTCACGTCGAAGTTGGTGAACGAACCCGGCTGCGAGAACCAATAGGTGTCGGGGTTGTTGAGCGAGTTCGCGTAGCCGCGCCGCTCCTGGAAATAGGCGGGGACGGACGGGTTGACGCCGGTCTGCGGCCCGATCGTCAATGTCCCGGTCGCGCCCGTGCCGCCCGTGAAGGCGATCGTGTCGCCGGGCTGATAGTTCCGCCCGAGATCCTGCATGATGACCGCGGCAATAGCGCCCGCGCTCGACACGACAGGCAGCAAGACCGCGCCCGAACCCGTCGCGGACGAAATCGTGTAGCCGACCGTGCTCTGCGAATAGACAGATCCGAGCGCGCCCATGACGACGCCGAGGATTTGGCCCGCCGCGAACGGGTTGGCGTGCGTCGGCGGCACTTGGACGAAATCGGGGACGATGTTCGAGTCGACGAGTTGCGTGCCATAAGCCTCGCCCGCAAAGCCGAACAGGCTCCCGGCCGGGACGGTTGCGCCCGCATAGGCCGCGGTCGCCTTATAGACGTAATATTCGCTGGCGCTCGTGACGCCGGCCCAACTCACGGTGATGGAGCCGGCGGTCGAGGCGATGTCGACGGCGCTCGTGACGTTGGCGATCGGCGAGGCGATGCTTTCCGTCCCGTCGCCGGCGATCGCCGTCACGACGTAGGCGTAAGCCACTGTGCCCGAGGCCGACGCCACGCCGGACGTCGTCGCGGGCGGCCCGATGCTCGTCTCCGGGATGACGGGCGAGAAGGTCCAATTCGTGTCCGACGTCCGCACGAGGTCTTGCGGGGGATATTCGACGCGCGACGCCGGGTTGACGCAGCATATCGACATCGTGTCGGCGGACTGGACGGTCTTGAGCCACGCCAGATCGTTTTCGGAATAGATCGTCGACAGCGTGTAGATGCGCGCGCCCGACCCGCCCGACGTGTAGGCGCCGAACGCGGTCGAGTCGACGTTGGCGCCGTAGACGTCCTGCAACGAATAGGTCGTCGACGTCAATTGCGTCACGACGAACGTCTCGCCGTTCAACGCCGTCATGCCGCCGACGCCGGAGATATAGAGCCAATCCCCCGTGTTGTAGGCGACCGATTGCGGAGTGAGATTGAAGGTCGCGCCGGAGCCGGAGCCAGACGTCGACGCCTGCGACACCGGGTTCGAGGGAAAGACCGAATAGTTGCCGGGCGTCGAGACGGTGAGCGCATTGGGGCCGAAAAGCGCGTTGTTGAATGTCGCCCCCGTGCCAAACCCTGATGAGGCCGCCTGCGTGAAGTTGCCGCCGAAAGCGTTCGCCGTGAATGACCCGCCGTTAAGTACACTCACCGATCCAACGCCCATCGTGATGGCGACCTTTGCCCCTGAGAGGCCGCCGCCGGTTACGGGCGCTGCCCAATAGCCGTTGCCGTCGTAAGTCCCAGGATACGATGTGTAGGAACCGGCCGTGGCGATGGAATTGACGGACGACAAGCTGCCGCCTGCGCTGATCGTGACATTCAAAGTGAACTTCGTTCCGTTGCCGGTCGTTCCTGTGAGAACAGCGGCTCCTGGCGTCCCACCAGTCCCGAGCGCAGGGCCATATGGGACGGCGCTGGTCAGCTCGATCGTAGCCACAGACAGAACGGCAGCGGTTGAGAATATGCCCGTACAGGCTAGAGTGATCGTGTCGCCATTTTGATAGCCGGGGAGGTATTTCGTGACTGCGCCGCTCCCAGGAACATTCACCGCGACCGAAGCAAGTTGCGTCGTCTCGACAGTCAGCACGCCAGCCGACGTGTGCGTTCCCCC
>CAIZGR010000049.1 GCA_903932535.1 uncultured Hyphomicrobiales bacterium
ATGCAGGCTCAAGCCCCGTCGTCTCGACGTCGACGACATGGATATGGGTCGCGCTCATGCGTGCACCCCGTCATATCCCCTGACCCATTCGGCAGCGTCGGATTCGCGTCCGGGCGCGCGCAACTCGGCGGGCATCGCCTTGCGGCTTGATCCGGCCCGCGCGGCTTTTTGGCCGAGGTCGAAGAAAAAGGTGACGTGCTCCGGCTCCTGGGCGTCGTTGATGGGGTCGTCGTCGGCGTCGGGCGCGGCGGCCGGCGGCGGGGCTTCTGCGGGCGCGGTGGATGCATCGGAGGGTTGCGCGGCGTCCGCGATCTCGCCGGTTTCGGGATCGGCGCCATCGGTCACGGTTTCGTCGACCACATGCGCCGGCGCGGCCAAGGCATCGAGTTTTCCGGCGAGGCTTTTCAGTCGCGGTCCCGCATCATGCTGGCCTTCGGCTTTGGCCGCGTCGAAATTGTAAAGGTCGTCGTCGCGCCGGATCAGATCGTCCAGGTCGCTGCTCATCGGCAGAACCTTGGAGTGGCGCCGAGCCACGGTTTTCTTCGACATTTCCTCGTAATCCGTCGACCACGGCGTCGATTTGATTTTGCCGCTCTTGAACGCCTTCCATGCGATCGATCGGTCGCGGATGCGGTTGACGTCGTCGATCCCCATGACGTCGCGCGACTTTTCGCCGCTTTTCAGCGTGGCGATGGAGTAGACCGCGATCAACTCGCCGCGATTGCGCAGCGCGGGCTTGTGGCGAATGAACGGGTTATCGCCCTTCTCGAAGTCGAATTCGTCATTTTCATAGACGGCGTCGACGTCCCAGGTCGCGATCTCGCCGGAATTGCGGACCTTTTTGCGCAGGCCCGCGATCATCGGCATATATTGCGCGATTTTGCCGCGCTGGAAGTCGCTATAGACGACGAGGGCGGCCTCGCGGCCATCCGGCAGAAGGCCATCCTGGGCGGACTTGATGGCGGCATTGAACAGCGACCGGCGCTCCACACCCATCAGGTCTGGATTGTTCTGGACGGCGGTCATCACCACTCGGGCGAAGCGCTCGGCGGGAATGTGCGCCGGCAGAGCGGCCTTGAACTCGGTCTCGCGCGCGTCGAGTTGCTGCTTGAAGACGACGAGGGGATGGGTGGTTTTTTCGGCGACGGCGTTCATTTGGAAAATCCTTTCTTGATGCGAATATCGCGGTACGAGCTGGCGGCGACGGCATAGGGTTTGCGGTTGACGGTGCGCGCGGTGGCGAAGATCTCGCCGTCGATCATGCCGACGGCGGCGGCGCCCATCCTGTCGATGATTTCGGCCTTGATGGCCTTGCGCCGATCCGCGCGCTCCTTGATCTCGGCGGCGAGGCGGGCGTCTTCCTCGGCGAGCACCGGGCCGGCGTTCCAGCCCGACAGATCGACGGTCGAGCCATCGTCGGCGCCATAGAGTTGCGCCAGCAAGGCGCCGTCGCGGGCATAATCGACGTCAGGCGGGTCTTTCGCTTCGACGCGGCGCCAGAACTCGGCGACGACTTCCTTGAGCCGGTCCATAATCCCTGGCGTCAGAGGAATTTCGATCACCGGCAGATCGATGCCGAACCCGACAACGAGCGGCGTCACGCATGCCCATGTCGCGCCGGTCAGGTAGGCTTCGACAATCGCCTGGATGCATATCCAGAGCGGCGGCTCGACGGTCCCATCTTCCTGCTTCCATTTCCGGCGGAAAATGCTGGATTCGACGGATTTGATCTGGACGACGCCGAAGCCCTCGCGTTCTGGATCGACAGCGAAACAATCGGGCGTCCCGCCGATCCGCGCTTCGGGATCGCGGTAATATCGGGCGCCGGGCGTCACGGTCCATGTCGGGCGTTCCTCGGCCAGCAGCGCGACGGCGACAGGCTCCAGCAGCCGGCCGCGGCGCATCGGGCCGCTTTCGCCCTCCTCCTGCGGGATCAAGCCACTCTTCGCCGCCCATAAGCCATAGGCGGTCTCGTATTCGTGGACGCCGAGCAAGGCGCCCGCGACTGACGCGGTGACATCCTTTTCCCGGAGCGCCAGCCATGAGGCGCGATCGGATGACGCGTTGACGTCGAATTGTTCGATCCTGGGGCGGACGACCATCACGCAGGTTCCTTTCCGTCGCCGGCGCAGCAATCCGCGTCGTCCAAAAACCCGGCGTTCCGGGAGAATTGGTGCAGCAGTCCGTCGCAGGCGTCGTCGATGGCTTTACGCAGGAACATGGCGGGTGCGTCGGGCGCGAACCGGATGGTGCGGATTTCTTCGAAGCGGTCCATGGCGGTGTCGAAATCGCCGAGGTCCGCCGCGATCAGCGCGCCGTCGATCTTGGCGTCGATGCGCTCCAGGGTATCGTCCAGAGCGCGGAGGGAGATGATTTGCGCAGGCATGGCGTCAGCCCCTGAGAATGAGGAAGAAGAACCCGGCGCCGGTAACGGCGCATGTCGCCGCCAGAGCCAGCAGCGCGGCAATCGCAGCGCCGGGTGAAAGTCGGGTGTCGCGGTCGGTCATTTTTTCCGCCTCCAAACAGCGGCGAAAAGCTCCAGGACTTCGGACCCAAACATCAAGACGAGGGCGCCGAGCCAGAGCCAGAAAAGGTGCATTCCGAG
>CAIZGR010000050.1 GCA_903932535.1 uncultured Hyphomicrobiales bacterium
ATGACGATGTGCGCGCGAAATTCTCGAAGTGACGGAGGCGCAAATGCCGATCTCTCTGGCCGACCTGCCGCAATGGATCGTTACCGTTGGCGCATCCGCCGCGACAGGCGCCGGGGCGTTCGTCCTGGCGCTGGTCAATCGCGGCCCGGCGATGCAGGCGGCGTTCACTGAAATGCAGCGGACGTTGAATGAGGGCTATCGCCAGCGGACTGACGACCTGATGGCCGAAGTCAAGGAACTGCGGCGCGAAGTGATCGAATTGCGGAAGGCTTTGGACACCGCAAAGGACGAGCGGGAGGGGTGCGCGAAGTCGATGATCTGCGAGAACGCGATTTTGCGGTGATGCTCAGCCCGAAGTCACGTCTCTGTGAACGATCACGCCCGGCCATTGCGCCGGGCTTTTTTGTGCGTCGTGAACCTGTGCCCGATCCAGGAAGGTTCAATTGAACCTAGGAGAACTCTATTTTCGCGCCCTAAGTCTTTGGTTTTATGGTGCTGCGAGAGAGGATTGAACTCTCGACCTCTCCATTACCAAAAGAGGGTGTTGGGCTTTTTGCTGGCCTTTTTCCGCTACGTGCGCAATTTGTTCACGGTTTTTCGCGATCTAAAACGGTTTGCGCCATGTGCGCAGGTTCACGTGAACCTTAGATCACTCCATATTTTGCGGCTGTTCACTTTATGATTTTCATTTCCAGCGACGCCGCCGCGCCTCGCAGATGACCGGGCGCCAGCTTCGCGTAAACCCGCTCTGTGATCGACGAATCGGAGTGACCGAGGTACGCGGCGATCTCTTCCATGCGGACGCCATCTTGAGCCATCCAACATGCCGCCGTGTGGCGCAGGACATGCGGCGTCACGCCCTTGACGCCGGCCCGACGCGCGGCTTCATGCACGCCCTTCTTGGCCGACTTGATCGCGCCGCCGCCGTGCTCGATCACGAAATCCGAAACCGAGCTTTCCCGTGCGGCCGAGAGCGCGGCCCGCGCCGTCTGCGTCATCGGGACGGTGGCGCGGCCCTTCTGACGCCGCGTCCGGTCAGGATCGCCAAGGACGATCAGCCCGCGCGCGAAATCAACCCGGTCCCAGGTCAACTCCAGCAGCGCCGTCGCGCGGGCCGCCGTAGAGAGCGCCAATATAATAAAGAGCCGCACATGCGGTGCGATGGCTCCGGCGATGACCTTCTCAGCCTCTGCGCGCGACAGGTGGCGTTCGCGTGGCGGCGGCAGTTGCGGGCGCTCAATGTGCGGCGCCGTGGCAATGATCCGCGACTTGACGGCCCATGTCAGCACCATGCGCAATTGGCCCAATTCCGTGCAGATAGTTCCCGGCTTGCGGCCGGCGAGCGCGCGGGCCTTGGCGTAGGCGCGGCAGTCGGCGGGGCCAACCGCGCCCGGCTTCATCGCGCCGAACGCGGGCAGAATCGCGCGACCTGACCATTCCATGTTCTCGGCGATGCGCCGCCCTGCCCTGTCCTGACGGTACGCCGCCCAAATCTCTCCCACGGTCGGGTCTATGGGTCGGCGGGCATCGGAGACGATTTCCGCGAACTCAACCGCCGCCGCCGCTGCATCGCGAGCGTCAAGCTGTCGACGGCTGATGCGCTTGCCGCCATCGTGGGCGCAGATGCACCACCCGCCTCTGAGGCGCTGGAGCTTGTATTTGACGGGCATAGCAGGGCCTCAAAATCGTCGGCGCGGATTCTAAGCAGCTTCCCGCCAAGCCGGAAAGAGGCGATTTCGCCGCGCGCGCACATCGCGCGGACATGCGCCGCGCTGCATTGCAGGGCGGCTGCGACCTGATCGGGCGTGTAGACGAGTGGTCGGGTCATTCTTCCGCGTCCTTCATCATCCTGATCG
>CAIZGR010000051.1 GCA_903932535.1 uncultured Hyphomicrobiales bacterium
GGATCGTCGTTTCAATTGATCCATCCGGGACCAAGGGCGTGGATGACGCGCGGTCGGATAGCGTCGGGATTGTCGTCGCCGGACTTGGCGTCGATGGCGTCGGATATGTCCTTGAAGACCTGACGTGCAAACTGTCTCCGGCAGGGTGGGGGCGCGTCGCCGTTGACGCCTATCATCGGTGGAAAGCCGACTGTATTTTGGCTGAGCGCAATTTTGGCGGCGCAATGGTTGAGCATGTCATCAAGACATCTGGCGAGAACATCCCTTACCGGGAGGTTTCCGCCTCGCGCGGCACGGGCGGCAAGTCGGTTCGCGCCGAGCCTGTCGCGGCGCTTTACGAAAAGGAAAACGTGCGCCACGCGGGCCGGTTTCCCGATCTTGAGGAGCAATTGTCCAACTTTTCGACGGCGGGCTATCTCGGCGGCAAGTCGCCCGACCGCGCCGACGCGATGGTTTGGGCGATCACGCACCTGATGCTCGGCGTTCAGTCGGTCAGCTCGTTTCATGCGCCCGTCGTATCGTCTCAGCCCCGCGTCTTGCCGTAACAAAAACAGGATCAAATAATGGCGAGGCTTCCCAGAAAAACGCCGGAGGTTAACGGCGGCAGTTGGGGAACGCCTCCGACCTTCAATCATTCGCAATGGCTGGCTGATATCGGATCGACCGGCCTGCGCGCGTTCGGCGGATATGTCCGGGAAGATTTCGTCCCGAACCTGCCAGGGCGTCAGGGCGCGACCATCTATCGGGAAATGCTCGATTCATCGCCCATCGTCGGGGCGGTGATGTTTGCCATTCAAGGCATCATGCGAAAGGTCGAGTGGCGGGTACAGCCGGTTAACGACAGCCCGGAAGCGGAAAAAGCGGCGGAATTTGCCGACAGCCTGCGCTTCGACATGCAGCATTCGTGGGAAGATTTCATCTCCGAAGCCCTGTCGATGCTCGGCTACGGCTATTCGGTCCACGAAATCGTTTACAAGCGGCGCAATGGCCCGAAGCCTTTCGGTTCCAAGGTCGCGTCGAGCAAATACGACGACGGCATGATCGGCTGGCGCAAGCTGCCGACCCGCTCGCAGGACACGTTGCTGAAATGGTTCTTCGACGAGAACGGCGAGGTTCTGGGGTTCACACAACAGCCATGGGTTGGGCCATTGTGCGACATCCCGATGGAAAAATGCCTGCTGTTCAGGCCGTCCGCGCACAAGAATAACCCGGAGGGGCGCGCGATCCTCCGCAACGCGTACCGCCCGTATTATTTCGTCAAACGCCTTGAGGAAGGCGAGGCGATCATGATTGAGCGCATGGCGGGCAATGTCGTCGTGCGCGTCCCGACCGCCCTGCTGGATCAGGCGGCGGCAGGGAACGCCCAGGCCATCGCCACACTGTCCGCCTACAAGAAAATGGCGACCAACGCCCGCACCGACGAGCAGATGGGCCTGCTGCTTCCCTCGGACACATTCCAGGGCGCAACCGGCCCGTCCGCCGTCCGCATGTTCGACTACGAATATATCACGCCGCAGTCGGGTGCGAAGGCGCTGGAGACGAACACGCCGATTGTCCGGCACAAGCTCGATATTCTGTCCTCGGTCCTGTGTGATTTCATCCAGATGGGTCACACCAACCGGGGCGCGCAGAATCTCGCGGATACCAAAGTCGATTTGTTCATGACCTCGGTCGAGGGCTGGCTTAACGCCATCTCGGCGGTTTTGAACCAGCAGGGCCTTTCGCGCATTTGGACGCTGAACGGGATGGACCCGAAGCTGAAACCGGAAATCATCCCGGACATGGCGCAGCAGGTGGATCTCGACATGCTCGGGTCGTTCATCCTGTCGCTTTCGCAGTCGGGCGCGCAATTGTTCCCGGACGAAGACCTTGAGGCCTATATCCGCGATGTCGCCGGTTTCCCCGACGCCAAGGACGGAGAATCCTGGCGGTCGATGCAGGAAGAAGACCAGAACGACGCGCCCGCGACCGATCCGAAGAAAGCCACGGCGGATGCGATCGCGCGCGAGGCGGTCAAGGCGATGGTCCGCAAGCGCAGGGGGCGGCAATGAAGGCATGGGTGGCGATATCGAAGACCGCAATCGTGGTTTATTGGTCATTAGGGTTTCGATCCTTCCATGACGTTCAATTTTCGCTTGAGCCGGATCGATGGGAGCCGCTTGCGTTTTCCGAACAGATCGACTGGATTGTGCATGCCGCTGTTTGAAATCAGGACGCCCGATGGCCGCTATATCCGCCACGAGCATGAAAACATCGCCGCCGCCCGCAAGGCGCTTCTGCCCGGCTACGACGTGACCGGCGAAGTCATCGGCGCGCACAGCGATCATTATGGCGGGTTCGTGCAGCCGATCGGCGACGGCGCGAAGTCGCTGCTGGCCGCGCTGCTGGCTCACGGAGGCGACGAAATGAAGGCGTGGCTGGCGCATCAAGGCTTCGAGCCGAAGGGCGCCAAAAAGTGACCGCCCCGCAATTGATCTCCGCGCAGGGCTGCAAGTCCTGCGGCCATTCCACGACGCAGCAGGGGCAATTGCTTTGCGCGTTCAACCCGCCGACCGCCGCGCCGGTTTTTCAGGTCGGGCAGGACGGCGCTATGAAGCCGATAGGATGGACGGCGAGCTTTCCGCCCGTGGCGCCCGATCTGAAATGCGGGCAGTGGAAAGTTCGGATTGTCACGGCCACGACGCTGGAAAAGGCGCGGATATGAACCTGACGGATTTGATCGCCCGCCTCCGCAAGGACGCGCCCGCCGCTGGCGATACGCACATCTCGAACGCGGGCGGCGGCGGCAAGCCGAAGCGCAAGCCGAAACTGCCGGACGACGACGAATCTTTCCCTGTCACCAACATGACATTGGCCGCGCAGGCCGCGACCGGGCAGAAAAAACCCACGTCGAAATATGCCGAAGTCCTGAAGGTCGATGACAGCCTCGGGCTTGTACTCGGTTGGGCGATTGTCTGCACCAAGGGCGGTGATCCCTATTTCGATTTGCAGGATGATCACATTCCCGAAGACGCCATGCTGAAAGCCTCGGCGGACTTCATGCAGCACTCGCGCGTGGCCAAGGAAATGCATTCCGGCGAAGCGGCGGGATCGGTTGTGTTCGCCTTCCCGATGACGGCGGAAATCGCCAAAGCTTTTGGCGTCGAGACCTCGACTACC
>CAIZGR010000052.1 GCA_903932535.1 uncultured Hyphomicrobiales bacterium
CGCGAGGATCTGCCCGAGCAGCTCGCGCGGCTGACGGAGCCGGAGCGGACCGTTCTGCGGTTGAAGGCGCTGATCGGCGTCCCCACCAACCGGAGCGACTTCCTGACCATGGCGACCCGCGCGGGCGTCGCCGGGCCGGGCGGCGGCGCGCTGACCGGCAACACGCTCAATCCGATGCTGAACCGGCTGCTGTCGCTGGGCCTGCTGACCGCGGATTTCGCCTGCGTCGAATCGATGCGCCATCCCCTCGCGGTCGAGATGATCGCCGCGCCCGAGGGGCGCAAGGCCGCGGAAGCCGTGCGGCGGAGTTTTCCGCCCGCCGCCAATCGCAACGTCTACTATTATTCGTATTCCCCGCAGACGGATCCGGGCGCGCGCGTCCGATTGCGCTTGGCGATCTACGAGAACGACGGCGACGCCTTCCGCGCCATGATCGCGGACTACGACAAGACCTACAGAAGCGCCGCCGGTCCGCACATTCTGGAAGAGCTGTTCGCGGACGCGGTCCTCGACCTGTCCTGGCTCGCCGGCCGCGATCTCGACATTCAGATGAGGCTCTTCCGGGTCAAAATCCAGCGCCTGCTGTCCACCGGGCGGGGGACGCCCGACATGCCGGCCCTGTTGGCCCATTACCGCGACCGCGAGGATATGCCGGACCACGCGGCATTCAAATGGGCGCTCTTGGATGTCGATATACCCGCCGGCGCCCTGGCCGCCGCGAATCGGAAGATCCTCTCCATGGCGGAGGCGTCGCCGGAAACGCCGCCGTCCAACCATCGTCTTCTGATGGGATCGGTCAATTTTCTCGAAGGCCGCAACGACGAGGCGCTCGTCGAATATCGTCAGGCGCTCAAGCTCCACATGAAGGAGACCAGCAGGCGGAAGGTGTTTTTCGAGGGCTCCAACGGGCTGTTCTTCCTGCTGGCGCTGATCCGGGCCAACGATTCCGGGCTTCATGCGGAAATCCAGAAGCATCTCGACGCGGTCGATCTCGACGGCAATCCGTTCAGCGCGGGCTTCGAGGCCATAGAGGCCCTGCTGCATCTCTTGCGGGGAGCGGAGCCGAAGGCCCGGACCCTGCTCGACGACATCCGCAAGCACGCCGTGCAGGAGCCGGTGTCGGCCGCCTGTCTCGCGCTGGTCGAGTTCCTCGTCGATCCCGAGTTGGCCAAGGCGCGGATCAAGGACACCGAGGCGCGTTTCGCCGCGCTCGCGCGCACGTTGCCGATGGTCGCCAGAATTCACGCCGAGATTCTGGCGAAGATCTCCGATCGGCCCGGCCGTTACGAAGACTTCTTGCGCGACGCGCCGGACGGCGCCCCGTTGATCGCGTTCACCGAGCTGGTCCCGGTGCAGCAGCCGTGGGAGCGGGGTCTCGAAGGCCTCGCCAATTTCCTGGGCGCCGGCGCGCCCGCTCCGGCCGCGGCTCCCGCCGCGCAAAAATCACGACGGCTCGTCTGGTTCGTCGATCCGGAATCGAAGGCGATCGAAGCCGTGGAGCAATCGGCCAAGGGCGCCAACGGCTGGACCGCCGGGCGCAACGTCGCGATGAAACGTCTGCAAGAACAGGACCCCCGCCTCGACTATCTGAGCGACCAGGACCGCCGGGCGCTGCGCACCATCGACAAGATCTCGGGCGGCTGGCACGGTCAGGAGAATTACGAGTTCCACCGTTACGCCACCCTGCTGGCGCTGGTCGACCATCCCCTCGTGTTCGATTACCGGCGCCGCGATCAGCGTCTGGAGCTGGTTTCGTATCCGGTCGAGCTGGTGGTGAGCGAGCACGCCAAGGGGTACCGCTTCACGCTGTCGCATCGGGCGGACCGGCCGACGGTCTTTCTGGAGGCGGAGACCCCGACGCGGTGGCGGGTCGTGGATTTCGCCTCGCGCCTCATCGCCATCCAGGAAATTCTCGGCGCGGGCGGCCTGATCGTGCCGCGCGAGGGCCGCGAACAGGTGATGGCGCTGGTCAGGGTTCAGCATCCGAGCCTGCCCATTCGCGCCGACATCGCGGAGGCGGACTTGCCGGCGATTGCCGGACGGCCGGAACCCGTCCTGCAAATCCAGCCCCTCGACGAAGGGCTGAAGGTGACCATGGTCACGCGCCCCTTCGGCCCCGCCGGTCCTTTCTATCTCGTCGGCCTCGGCGGCAAGTCCGTGCTCGCGACCATCGACGGCGTCCGCCAGCGCGCCAATCGCGATCTCGACGCCGAACGCGCTCACGCCGAGGCGTTGCTGGCCGGCCTGACCCTCCTCGAAGGGCACGGAACGGCCGCCCACGAGTGGACGATCGAGGACGCCGGCTCGGCTCTGGAATTCCTGCTGCAACTGCGCCAGCGACAGCCGCCGGTGGCGGTGGAATGGCCGGAAGGCAAACGCATGAGCGTGCGCGCCGAGGTTTCTGCCGCCAACCTCTCCCTCAAGATCACGCGCGCCCGCGACTGGTTCCAGATGGACGGCGCGGTGAACGTGGACGGAGAGCTCGTGCTCGACATGCGCGACCTGCTGTCGCGCCTCGATCGCGCGCAAGGGCGGTTCGTGCCCCTCGCCGACGGCGGGTTTCTCGCCCTGACCGAGCAGTTTCGCAAGCAGCTCGAGCGGTTCGGCGGCATATCGGAGGATCACGGCAAAGGGCGGCGGATGCCGATCCTCGCTGGCGTCGCGGCGCAGGACCTCGCCGAGGAGGCCGGCCAGATCAAGGCCGACAAGGAATGGAAGGCCTTCGTCGAGCGTCTGAGCGACGCCGGGCGGCGCGTTCCCGAGCCCCCGTCGACGTTGCAGGCGGAATTGCGCGACTACCAGCTCGAGGGGTTTCGCTGGCTGTCGCGTCTGGCGCACTGGCAGGCGGGAGCCTGCCTCGCCGACGACATGGGGCTCGGCAAGACCGTGCAGGCTATCGCGGCGATGCTCGAGCAGGCGCCGCACGGCCCCTGTCTGGTGATCGCGCCGACGTCGGTCTGTCACAACTGGGAAAACGAGCTGACCCGTTTCGCCCCCAGCCTCGCGGTCCGGCGCCTCGGCGCGGCGGGCGGACGAGCCGACATCCTCGCCGGCCTGAAGGCGATGGACGTCCTGGTGCTCAGCTACGGGCTCCTCCATCAGGAGGCGGACGGGCTGGCGGACATCGACTGGCGCATGGTCGTCTTCGACGAGGCGCAGGCGATCAAGAACGCCGAGACCCGGCGCGCCCAGGCGGGACAACGGCTGAAAGCGCATTTCCGCGTGGCGCTGACGGGAACGCCGATCGAGAACTACCTCGAAGAGCTGTGGAGCCTGTTCGCCGTCGTCAATCCGGGCCTGCTCGGCTCGCGCGAAAGCTTCGGCCGCCGCTTCGTCGCGCCGATCGAGCGCAACCGCGACGCGAACGCGCTTCACGCCCTGCGCGCCCTGATCCGGCCGTTCATGCTGCGGCGAACCAAGAGCGCCGTCCTCTCGGAATTGCCGCCGCGCACGGAAGTCACGCTCGAAATCGACCTGCCCGAGGACGAGCGCGCCTTCTACGAAGCCGTGCGGCAGCGCGCGCTGGAAGCGCTTGCGCAGCTCGGCGAGAAGGGCGGCGGCGGCCAGAATCGCATTCACATTCTCGCCGAGATCACCA